>DATEPM010000200.1:0-71020 GCA_035273185.1 Gemmatimonadaceae bacterium | reverse complement strand
CCTCGACGGTCGCGTCGGCCGCGACGACGAGCGCGACGACGAGCGCGACGACGAGCGCGATGCCCGGGACCGCGAACGCGGCGATGGCGGGCACCGCGATCCCCGCGCCGACGCTCGCCTACCAGTTCGCCGGCCACGTTCCCGACTACGCGATCCCGAAGACGCCGGTCCCCGAGGGGCTCTCGGCGCCGACGGTCGCCGGTGACGCGGCGCGCGGACAGAAGACCTACTCGTCGTCGGCGTGCATCGGCTGCCACGCCATCGCCGGCAACCCGATGTCGGTCGGCAACGTCGGCCCGAACCTCACGCACGTCGGCTCGCGCCTGACGATCGGCGCCGGGCTCTACCCGAACGACGCGAAGCACCTCGCGCTCTGGATCAAGAACGCCCGCATGATGAAGCCGGGGAGCCAGATGCCGACGCTCGGGAAGAACCAGAAGGACCCGATCACCGGCCAGGTGGTGACCGTGGGCGGCCTCGACGATCAGCAGATCGCCGACATCGTCGCCTACCTCCAGGCCCTGAAGTAACCGGAGACGCACGAGACCATGGCCACGATTGCCGCCCCCACCTACGTCCGCCCGGCGGAGCACGCCGGGACCGGCCTCTGGAGCTGGCTCGCGACGACCGACCACAAGCGGATCGGCGTCCTCTATCTCTTCACCTCGCTCTTCTTCTTCGTCGTCGGCGGCCTCGAGGCCGCGGTGATCCGCGCGCAGCTCGCGGGACCGAACCTGCACCTCGTCTCGGCCGAGTTCTACAACCAGCTGATGACGATGCACGGGACGACGATGATCTTCCTCGTCGTCATGCCGCTCTCGGCGGCGTTCTTCAACTTCCTGATCCCGCTCCAGATCGGCGCCCGCGACGTCGCCTTCCCGCGGCTCAACGCGTTCAGCTACTGGGTCTACCTCTTCGGCGGCCTGTTCATCACGCTGCCGATCCTCTTCGCCGCGGCGCCGGACGGCGGCTGGTTCGGCTACGTGCCGCTGACGACGCGCCAGTACAGCCCGGGGATCAACATCGACTTCTGGGTGCTCGGCCTCCAGATCCTCGGCATCTCGTCGCTGGCGGCAGGCTTCAACTTCATCACGACCGTCATCAACCTGCGTGCGCCGGGCATGAACCTGATGCGCATGCCGATGTTCACGTGGATGGCGTTCGTGGTGCAGTTCCTCATCGTCCTCGCCTTCCCGGCGATCACGATCGCGCTCGTGTTCCTCCAGTTCGACCGCTTCTTCGGGACGAACTTCTACACGACGAGCGCCGGGGCCGACCCGCTCCTCTGGCAGCACCTCTTCTGGGTGTTCGGCCACCCCGAGGTCTACATCCTCATCCTGCCGTCGTTCGGCCTCGTCTCCGAGGTGCTCCCCACCTTCAGCCGCAAGCCGCTGTTCGGCTACCCGGTGATGGTGTACTCGGGCATCCTGATCGGCTTCCTCGGCTTCGGCGTGTGGGCCCACCACATGTTCGCCGTCGGCATGGGCCCGATCGGCGACTCGGTGTTCAGCCTGACGACGATGCTGATCGCGATCCCGACCGGCGTGAAGATCTTCAACTGGATCTTCACGATGTGGGACGGCCAGCTCCGCTTCACGACGGCGATGAAGTTCGCGATCTCGCTCGTCGGCATGTTCACGATCGGCGGCATCTCCGGCGTGATGCACTCGTCGCCCCCGGCCGACCTCCAGCAGACGGACACCTACTTCATCGTCGCCCACTTCCACTACGTGCTGTTCGGCGGCGCGGTGATGGGGACGTTCGGCGGCATCTATCACTACTTCCCGAAGATGTTCGGGCGCCTCATGAACGAGACGCTCGGCAGCTGGCACTTCTGGATGTTCCTGATCGGGCTGAACCTCACTTTCTTCCCGATGCACTTCAGCGGCCTGCTCGGCATGCCGCGCCGCATCTACACGTACGACGCGGGGCAGGGGTGGGAAGTGTTCAACATGATCTCGACCGCCGGCGTCGGCTTCCTCGCCGTCGGCCTCGTGATCTTCCTGCACAACTTCTTCGCGAGCCTGCGCAAGGGCCCGATCGCCGGCCCGAACCCGTGGGACGCGGCGACGCTCGAGTGGTCGATCCCCTCGCCGCCGCCCGACTACAACTTCGCCACGGTGCCGGTGGTGACGTCGCGGTATCCGCTGTGGGACGTGAGATCGCCGGTCGGGGCGGCGGCCGCCGCGCCCGCGGTCGCGGCGACGCGACCGGCCGCCGTCCCGCCGGCACGGATCCCGACCGCGCGCGAGCTCGGCATCCCGATGCCGAATCCCACCATCAAGCCCCTCTTCGTCGCGCTGTTCATGACGCTGATGTTCGCGTCGCTGATGCTCATCCATGAGAACAAGATGAAGCTCGCGATCACGCTCGTGATCGTGTTCGCGCTCGCGATGGTCATGTCGCTGTACGGCTGGCTGCTCACCCCACTCGAAGACGAACACTAATGGCCCACCCGTCCGTTGCCGCTCCACCGGTCGTCGTGCATGGACATCCGCCGACGACCACCGGTGTGGATCACCGCAAGGTCGCGATCTGGACCTTCATCGGCTCGGAGTGCATGCTCTTCGCGTCACTCATCTCCACGTATCTCATCTACAAGGGCCGCAGCGTCGTCGGCCCCTGGCCGCACGAGTGGTGGTGCCGGGCGAACAACGTCACCTCGGCCGCGGGACCGGTGGCCGGGTGTCCGGCCGCGGATTCGTTCAAGCCCATTCTGAACATTCCGGTGACGTCGGCCTCGACGTTCGTCCTGCTCATGTCGTCGCTGTTCATGGTGCTGGCGCTCTCCGCGGTGGAGAACAAGGACAATCCGCCGCCGGCCAGTGCCGGCTGGTGGACGCGCCTCCTCGCATCGTCCAGGCTCTGGCTGCTGATGACGGCCATCTTCGGCACGGGCTTCCTCGGCTTCCAGGCATACGAGTTCACGTCCTTCGTGCACGAGGGGCTCTCCATCCGCACGAACCTTTTCGGCTCCTCCTTCTTCACGCTCACGGGCTTTCACGGCGCCCACGTCACTGCCGGCGTGCTCTGGCTGCTGACGCTGCTCGCCATCGACATCAGACGCGGTCTGCGTCCGAGCGACGCCCTGCTGGTGGACATTTCGGCACTCTACTGGCATTTCGTGGACGTCGTCTGGATCGCGATCTTCACGCTCGTCTACCTCATTCGCTGACGATCATGGCGCACGAACCCGAGCATTCCGCAACGGCCAGCGTGGAGGAGCGCCACGCGATGGGGGAGGTGCACGAGCATCCCACGTGGGCCATCTACTGGAAGGTGGCCGTCGTCCTGACGCTGATCACCGTGGCCGAGGTCTGGGTCTATTACATCCCGTCCTTCGTCGCGTCGCGCCTCTTCGTCCCGGTGCTGCTGCTGATGTCGGCGCTGAAGTTCGCGATCGTCGTGCTGTTCTACATGCACCTGAAGTACGATCATCGGCTGTTCCGCGCGCTGTTCACGGGCCCCTTGATCATCGGCATGACGACGGTCGTCGCGCTCCTCTTCCTCTTCTCGAAGCTCGTCATTCGCGCCGGCGGGTGATCGCCGCCCGCCGGCCGGGGCAGGTCCTTCCCGATGTCGCTCTCCCTCGCGCCCCTCGCCGGATTCGCGCTGCTGCACGCCGGCGCGCCTGTTGCCTGGACCAGCTTCACGATCCATCCGAGCACGGTCCTCGGTATCGCCGGGCTCGTCGCGCTGTACGAGGAGTCGGCGAGGCGACGAACCCGCTTCAGGGAATCGGGAATGGAGGGAGCGGACGCCCCGGCCGGTAGCCCATTGCCCGTGCCGCGTCTCCCCTCCGCCGCCCAGCGGTTCTGCTTCTATACCGCTCTGGGGGTGCTCTTCCTCTCACTGAACGGCTGGCTGCACGACCTGAGCGACTACTACCTCTTCAGCGCGCACATGGTGCAACACCTGCTGCTCGCGCTGGTCGTCGCGCCGCTGCTCATCATGGGGACACCGGGCTGGATGCTGCGACCCGCCCTGTCCTGGCCGGGGGTGCGCCCCGCCGCGCGCTGGCTCACGCGGCCGATGCGGAGCTTCGCGATCTTCAACGTGGTCGTGGCCGCATGGCACCTGCCGGTGCTGTACAATACCGCGATGGCGCATCATCCGGTGCACATCGCGCAACACCTCATGTTCCTGACGGCATCGGTCATCATGTGGTGGCCGATCCTGAGCCCGCTGCCGGAGCTGCCGCGGCTCGCCTACCCGTTGCAGATGCTTTACCTCTTCCTCATGAGCATCCCGATGTCGATCGTCGCGGTCTACATCGCGCTGGCGGGTTCGGTCCTCTATCCAGCGTACGAGAGCGCGCCGCGCATCTGGGCCATCTCGCCCCTGCAGGATCAGATGGTGGGCGGATTGATCATGTGGATCCCGGGCGGATTGTACTTCTTCGCCGTCATTTCCGTGATCTTCTTCCGCTGGCAGCAGCGCGACGGGGTGGAGAGCAGCGCGGGCGCGCAGGTGGACTGGACAGGGGCGCGCGACCCACTGTTCGGGGCTGGTCGCGCTCCATAGGCGTCCACCGCCGCCGGATCTTCCCGGAGTTCCAACCATAATATGTCGGTAGCGCCCGATGTCGTCGCCGCGCTGAGGGGCGCGTGGCGGCGCCGTGACGCTCTGTCCCCCTGCACGGTCTCTACAGAGCCTCCCCGAACGAGCGCCGCCGCGAGCCTCGTACCGCCATACCCGTTGCGGAACATGAGTTGCCACTCTCTAGCGTCATGAAGGTCTGGACTTTCGGAGCTGCCAGCCGCGTCGGCAGCCGGGCGGGCGCGCTTCTGCGACTCTTGTGTCTGGTGTCTGCCATTGCGGCACTCGGCGGCCTTGGGGCATCTGGCGCCGGTGCGGCCGAGCCGCCGGCCCGAGCGCATCGCGACACCGCTCCCACCAGCACGCCCGAATCGGCCTCCACAGGCCGGGTGGAACCCGGGGGTGGCGGAGCGGCAGCCAAGCCGAAGGCACGCAACCGGCGCGCGCGCAAGTCCGCGAAGAGGACGATGGTCAGTCGCGGCGCCATCGCGACACGGCCGACACGCGCCAGCTGGAGCTCGCCCAAGGGCACCGATGCGCTGGCGAGCGATCTGGCGGCGGCGCTGGCTCAGCACACGCGCAGTGGGCGGTGGGGGGTGATCGTCGTGTCGCTCGCTCGCGGTGACACACTCTTTCAGTCGAACCCCGATGCCATGATGCAGCCGGCGTCCACGATGAAGATGTACACGGCGGCGATGGCGCTCGATCGCTTTGGCCCGGACTACCGCTTCAGGACCGCCGTGCTCCACGATGGCCAGCTCGGCCCCAACGGCGTGCTGCAGGGGAATCTGTACCTCCGTGGCTCGGGTGATCCATCGCTCTCCCCACGACTCTGGCCCGATTCGGAGCCGATGGACGTGCTCGCGCAACGGATCGCGGCCGCAGGGGTGAAGCGCGTCACCGGGGACATCGTCGCGGACGCGAGCGCCTTCGACAACAAGCTGGTGCCGGACGGCTGGCAGTCGCGATATCTCGGCGCCGCGTATGCTGCCCGGGTGTCGGCGCTCTCACTCAACGAGAACATCGTCTGGGTCGTGGTGCAGCCCGAGGGCAAGAAGGCGGTCGTCACCCTGGACCCGGCGTCCACTACCGTCCCGATCACGAGTACCGTGCGCGTGGTCGGCGGTAGCCGCGGGCGCATCGTCGCCTCGCGGCGCTCAGACGGCAGCATCCAGGTGCGCGGCTCGATCGGCTCGCATTCCGGTCCGCTGCGCTACTCGCTGGTGGTGGACGACCCGCCGGCGTTTGCCGCGGGAGCGCTCCAGGCCTCGCTCCAGAAGGCCGGCGTGCCGGTGGACGGTCACGTGCGGATGGGTGAGACGCCATCCAAGGCGCCCGAATTGGCAAGCATCGCCTCTCCCCCACTCTCGCTCATCGTCACCGAGATGAATCGAGAGAGCATCAATCTCTTCGCCGAGCTGCTCTACCGCAGCGCGGCACACGCCTCGGGCACGCAGCAGGTGGGCTCCGCCGAGACCGGCCTCGCGACACTCCGCACCTTCCTTTCGGGAAAGGTGGGCGCCGGCCCCAACGAGGTGGACGCGACCGACGGGAGCGGCCTCTCGGTGCTGGATCACGTGACGCCGCGCTCGATGGTGGAATTGCTCGGTTACGCCCACAACGCGCCATGGGGCGCCACCTTCCACGCATCCCTGCCGCTGGAAGGCGAGTCCGGGACGCTGCGCCACCGTGCGCGCTACACGCCGGCCCGCGGAAATCTGCACGCGAAGACCGGCACCACGAATACCGTCGCCTCTCTCGGCGGCTACGTGACGGCGAAGGACGGCGAGATCCTGGCGTTCTCGTTCATCTACAATGGCCACGATCGCTGGAACGCGAAGCTGACGATGGACCAGATGGGCGCCACCCTGGCGGAGTTCGTGCGCCAGTAGTGGGCTAGCCCGCCACCTGCCGGATCTCCACCCCGCGCTTCCTCAGCTCGGCGATGTACGGCTCGGCCGGTACGCACTCGTCAGGCGTGTGCACGCCCGCGGGCCTCACCTCGCCCCGGGCCTGCATCATCCCGGTGATCGAGAGCGAGTAGCCCGTGGTGCGCATCATCGCGCTCACGTGGTGTTGCGCATCGTAGCGGTCGATCAGCTCCCAGGCGAGCGTCTCGGGCTCGCCGCCCCTTGCGCCGCTGACGATCACGCGCAGCGCCACGAGGTCCCGCCCCTCCGGCTTCGTGAGCCGCGGACCGACGATGGAGATGAAGACGTCGCGCGGGACGACCTTCGTGCCCTTCACCTCCACGGGCTCGAGCTCCAGCAGGCCGAGATCCCGGATGGTCTCCATCATGCGCGCGTGGCCGGGATAGCGCAGCGTCTTGTATTCCATCGTGGGGATCCTGCCCTCGTAGCGGGCCGCCATCATCGAGAGGCCGCCCGCCGTATGAAAGGCCTCGAGGGTGCCGATGCCGTCCCCGAACTGCACCGGCACGATTTCGGAGAGGGCCTTCACCTGCGTCTGGCGGGCGTCGCGCAGCACCCAGGAGAGGGTCGTGTAGTAGTCCAACACCCCCTCGATGGAATACACGATCTGATAGTTGAGCGGCGGCTCGGGGTGCTCGGGCAGGCCGCCGACAAAGATGCGCACGGCATCCACCCGGTCCAGCTGCCGGATCCCGTGCTCCGCCAGGATGTTGACCATCCCGGGCGCGAGGCCCGTGTCGGGCACTACGGTGATGCCCTTCCGGCGCGCTTCGGCGTCCAGCGTCTTCTGTTGATGGACGATCTCCGTGTTTCCACCGAGATCCGTGAAATGGACGCCTGCCTCGACGGCGAGCCGGGCCATGTCAAAGTTCAAATAGTACGGGATGGCGCTCATCACGGCATCACACTCGCGCATGAGTGCAAGCACCGCCTCGTGGTCGCGTACATCGAGCGGCGTCGGCAGGAGCCGCCGCCCCGAGTACGGCGCGAGGAAGTCCGGCAGATGGTCGATCTGCAGGTCGGCCAGGCGCACCTGCTGGACATCCGGGTTCCGAAGGAGGTCAAAGGCGCAGGCCGAGCCTTGCAGCCCCGCGCCGAGAACGAGCATTCGCATGCCAGAGAGTCTCCGAGATCGTGAATCACGTCCGCAACCCTGCAAAGCTAACAGCATGTCGCGCGCGCCGTACAGCGCGCAGGGCGTAGCTGCTGGTCGTGCCCCGCACGGTCACTCGGATGTCAGCGATCCGAATCCACCGTGCAGTCGCACGGTTTCGAGGTCCAGCTCCGTGAGCAGGCGCTGTGCGGCATCGCTGCTGATGCTTCCGGCATCGCGAAGGCGGATCACGACTCCGCGCTCCACATCCAGCAGCGCGCGACGCACCTGATTCACATTTGTATGTGCGTCATCCCCGTGGTCCGCGGTGAAGCTGCGCACGTAGAGCTGCTCCAGACGATCGCGGAGCTGCGCCGACAGGCCGTGCTCGCGCACCAGCTCCTCCAGCCGGCGGCCCGCCGCCGCGGCAGCGTGTCGTCGCGCCGCGGTCTCCTCGCGCTCCGCCGCGCCCGGACGTGCGACCCCGAGTACGCGGATCAGCGGCGAGAGCGTGAGGCCCTGCAGCACCAGCGTCGCGAAGATCACGGCAAAGGTCAGCAGCACGATCTGGCCGCGGCCCGGGAAGGGCGCCCCACCGGGCAACACGAAGGGCACCGACAGGGCCGCGGCGAGCGAGACCACCCCGCGCATCCCGGCCCATCCCAGAACGGTGAGCTCGCGCCAGGACGGCGTGTCGCGGCGCGTGCGTCCCGCGGTCACGAGGGACAGCACAGCAGGCACCAGATACATCCACAGGAGCCGCAACCCGATCACACCCGCGCTCACCACCGCGAACGCGAGGAACATCGAGCGCGAGATGCCGCCCGATGCCGCCTCGCCAAGCTGGACGCCGATGAGGACGAACACCAGACCGTTGATCAGAAACACGATGGCATTCAGCACCACGCGTTGCGTGATGCGGGTGGCCGCGGCGCCGATCTCGGTGATCCGCAGACCGAGGAAAAATCCGATGGTCACCACCGCCAGGATCGACGAGCCGCCCAGGTGCTCGGCCGCAAGGTAAGCGGCGTACGGGGCCACGAGAAAGATCGCCGTCTCCAGCACCGCGTCGTCAATCCGGCGAAGCACCTGGGCGATGAGCCAGCCGGCCACGAGCCCCGTCGCGATGCCAAGGCCAGCGGAGCGCGCGAGGTCGATCCCCAGCTGGCGCCACGAGAAGGCGCCGGTGACGACGGCGGTCATCGCGAGGCGATAGGCCACGAGGGCGGTCGCATCGTTCACCAGCCCTTCGCCCTCGAGAATCGCGACGAGCCGATTGGGAAGACCCACCCGTTGACCCACCGAGGCTGCGGCCACTGGATCGGGCGGCGAGACGATGGCGCCCAGGACGAAGGCCGAGGCCATGGGAAGCATCGGAAGCATCCAGTGGGCGAGCACGGCCACGAGTGTCGTCGTCGCCAGCACGAGACCGATGGCGAGAATGCTGATCGGACGCAGATTGCGGCGAAATGCCCCGAAGGGAAGGTCGAAGGTCGCGGAGACGAGCAGTGGAGGCAGGAAGACGAAGAACGCCACGTCAGGCGGTAGATCGATGCGGGGCGCACCGGGGACGAGTCGCCAGGCGAGTCCTAACGCCAGTCCGCCAACGACCAGCACCACGGGCAGGGGCACCCCCACGCGGCGTGCAACCACCGCGAGGACGATTGCGGCAGCGAGCAACCCGAGCACCAACTCGAGTCCCGGGATCACTGCGGGCGCGCCACTCACACGTTGGACCTCCGACCACCGCGTCCCTGCTCCCCGGGCCGGCACTGCCGGCCTGACCGCTCAGCGGCCCCGTGGCACGGCCGCGCCTTCAACATCGATGCCGTGGTCGTCGCGCTCGCACCCGCACGACGCCAACTCGGGAACGGATCTTGACCAGCAGAACGTCGACCGGAGGGAAACCGCATGCACGCACTCGCCTGGGCCGGCATCGTCCTGCTCGCGCTCGGTATCCTGGCCTACCTCGTACTCAAGCTCACGATCTGGGTCGCGGCGATCCTCTTCATCATCGGCGTCGTGCTCATCGTCTGGGGCGCGACGAAAGTGAAGCGGGTGGTATGAGCGCGAAGGATGGCTGGCGCCGGCATCTGGTGCAGGATGATACGGGGGTTCGTCGCGTCCTGGAACACACCCGACGCATCGCGGTGCTCGGGATCAAGGTGGCGGAATCGGGACAGCCGGCGTACTACGTGCCCGAGTACGCGCAGCGGGCGGGCTACGACGTCGTCCCGGTGCCGGTGTATTACCCTGATGTTACGGAGATCCTGGGGCAGCCGGTGTACCGTTCGGTCGCTTCCATTCCAGGCGATGTTGACATGGTGGACGTCTTCCGGCGCCCTCGCGACATTCCCGCGCACGTCGACGACATCATCGCCAAGCACCCACGGTCGGTCTGGTTTCAGCTCGGTATCCGCAACGATGAATCCGCGGAGCGCCTCGCGCGCGCAGGAATCGACGTCGTGCAGGATCGCTGTCTGATGGTCGAGCTGCAGCACATCGGCCGCTGACGCCTCGGTCAGCTCCCGAACACGAGATCACCACGCCGGGGGTCCAGCGTCCAGCGCCGGCTTTCGAGCAGTAGCGCGACGCCATGGGCAGTCGCGGGCTGCCAATGCCCGTCGAGCAGCACACGCATTCCCGTCTGGTCGATGAGCACGGGACGTCGGGTGCCCGGTGTCGCGGCCGCCACCTGGCCGCTCCGCCGTAACAGGAGAGCGCCGGCGGGAGCATCGAAGGTAGGAGCCAGCCTACGCAGAACGTCCAGACCAACACGCACGCTCGTGCTGGCGCTGTCGATCCGCGTTGGAACGTTGGTGATCGTGACGCCCCCGAGATGGAGCTCCGGCGTCGCCGCCACCGTGCCGGCGCTGTCGCTGCCGAACGTCCGCACCGCGTCATCCCAAAGACTGGCACGGCCGCCCAGCACCAGCCCGGTGACGCGCGCGTCGAGAATGGCGTCGACCCGGCGGTCGCCGATGCGCAGCGGCACAATCCCGAGCCCCGATCCGTCTCCCAGCGGGCGATAGCTGAGCATGACGACGCTGTCAGGGCTCTCCAACGTGCGCGGATGCGCCACCAGCCATCGCGCCCGTGAGCGCTCCGCCGGCGAGAGCGGGGACCTCGGCAGGGTCACCAGCGCGCGGTAGTCGGCGAGGCCGCTGTAGATCGGCGCGAGCGCGCGTGCGATGGCCGCCGTGTCGCCGCCGAACAGGCGGGACTCCTCGAGCAGCACCGCCCCGATGCGCAGCGCGCCGCGTGCGGCCAGATATCGACCAAGAGCTGCTCGCGTACCCGGATCTCGCGGGCTTGCGCTGGATGCGGCGTAGTACAGGGACTCCGCCTGCGCCACTCGGCCAGCCGCAAGCAGGGAATCGGCCTCCCAAACGCCCCACTGGGCCTGCGCGGGATGCGCGGCCAGCAGCGCGAGCCCGAGTCCGAGCACCACGGATGCCGCGTGCGGACGCATGCCACCGCGCGCGGTGCATGTTGCGCTTCCCCACCGATTTTCTGCGACGACACCCTGCAGCATGCTGCTTACCCGCTCCCGTTGGGGTGGACCTGTATGCGCGCCAGAAGCTCGACGTCCGGATCGACGGCCACCGACGCCGGCAACACCGGCACGCGTAGCGGGAGCACGAGATGCGACGCTGCTCGGGCCGGGATCTCGATCGTCGCGCGCGTGGTGTGCCCCAGCGAGTCGCGCACCGCCACCGTGAGCGGGAATCGGTAGGCACCGAAACGCGCCTGCTGCGTCACATCGAGCGCCACCTGCTGCGACGATGGATCGTATCTCCAGGTCACGTCGAGCTCGGGATATCCAGGGCGTCGGAGCCACTGATCGAAAAACCAGCCGAGGCGCTGGCCGGACGCGCGCTCCATCGCCAGGCGCAGGTCGTCGCTGAGCACCGTCCCCCCGCGGTGGTCGGCGTAATAGCGCCGAAGCGCCTGGAAGAATGCCCGCTCACCCACCTGCACCCGGAGCATCTGGAGCACGAACGCCCCCTTTTCGTAGCTATTTCTGTTCAGCAGCGCCAGCAGGTTCCCTTCCACGGTATCGATCACGGGTCGCACCGGCACCGACGCGCTGTCTGCCAACACGGTCTGTCGGATGCGTGCCATATCGGCGCGGAAGGCAGAGTCGCCATGGGCATGTCGCGTCCAGAGTGCCGCGAAGTAGGTGGCGAATCCCTCCGAGAGCCAGACGTGCGGCCACTCCCGCTCGGTCACTGCATCGCCGAACCACTGGTGCGCGGTTTCATGCGCGATCAGCCCTTCGGTCATGCCGTGCGCGCGGCGGAAGAGGCCATCCGCGTAGAAGATCGCGCTCGCATTCTCCATTCCTCCAAAGCGCGTGGAGGACTGCAGATGGGCGAGTTTCTCGTAGGGGAATGGCCCGACGAGCTCCGAGAACCAGCGCACGATCGCGCCCGCCTGCGCGAAGGCACCCGGCAGCTCCGGGCGCTGTTCGGGCGCGACGTACACCATCTGCGGCACGCACCGGCCGGTGGAGGCCAGCCCGCAGGCCGTCTGGCCGAGTGCATACTCCACGAGCGGGGCGGCGGCGATCACCATGACGTAGACCGGGACCGCGCGCGATTCCTGCCAGCGTGTAATCGTGAAGCCATCGCCCAGATCGCGCCGCTCGACCAGCGCGCCATTCGCGACCACTGTGCGTCCCGTGGGCGCGTGCACCCTCCACGAGACGGTCGCCTTGTCGCTCGGGTGATCGACACTGGGAATCCAGTTGCGCGCCCGATTCGGCCAGTTGTCGCCGAAACCGGTCCACCGGCCGGCGCTGTCTACCCGCACGATGAGGCCGTCCTCGACCGCGCCGCCATACGCAACTGCAACCTGGAAGGTGCGACCCACAGCCGCCAGTGGAAGGTGGAGCTCGTCCGGCGTTCGTGTGAATGGCACGCGCATACCGTTCACGAGCACACTCTCCACCTCCATGCGCCGCAGGTCCAGCACCAGAGTATCCACCGGCGCGGTGCGGAGGAGCGTCAGAACGGCGCGTGCCCGGATGAGATTGCCGCGTATTGGCAGATCCAGCGACAGATCGTAATGCAGCACGTCGATACCGGGCCGATAGGGGTGCGGCGTGGTATCGCGCCCGGGAGGGGGCGCAGCCGGGGAGATCTGCGCGCGCGAGGTGGCGCCGCCAGCGAGGATCGCCAGGGCGAGGATCGAACCGCGGAGCATTCGCATTACACAGCGTCCGGGACGATCAGCCGCTTCTGCCGAACAACCGGCCCAGCAAGCGCGATTCGCCGACGGCGCCGCTTCCCGCCTCCGGCGCCCTGGCGGCCACCTCGAACGCGTCCGCGAACTCCAGGGTGCTCTGGTACCGGTCATCTGCACTGCGCTCCATCCCACGGTTGAGCACACGTTCGAGCGCCTCTGAGAATCCCAGCTCCGGGCGCATGCGCCGCAACGGAGTGGGCGCATTGCGCAGCCGGGCGATCATCATCTCCTGCTGGGTGCGACCCTGGAACGGCAGCTTGCCGGTGAGCATCTCGAACACGAGGAGCGCGAGCGAGTAGACGTCCGAACGTCCGTCCAGGGTGCGTCCACGGATCTGCTCCGGGCTCATGAACTCCGGCGTACCCAGAATGATCCCGGTGGCGGTGAGCTTCTGGAGCTCGCCCTCGGCACGCCGCTCCTTCGCGAGGCCGAAGTCCAGCACGATCGCCATTTCGCCGCCGGACGCCCGGCGGCAGATCATGACGTTTTCCGGTTTCAGATCGCGGTGCACGATCTTCAGCTGGTGCGCGGCGTGCAGCCCGTTTGCCATGTCACGCACGAACCCGACGGCATCCTCCAGCGGAATGCGGCCCAGGCGTACGGTTCGATCGGCGAGGATCTCCCCTTCCACGAAGGGCATGACGGCGTAGATGAGCCCATCCTCCGTCTCGCCCAGCCGCATGATGTGGCACACGTTCGGGTGGTCGAGGCGCATGCCGAGCCCCGCCTCGCGCCGCAGCCGCGCCATGGCATTGGCATCTTCCGACAGGGCCGGCGAGAGCACCTTGATCGCATAACGCTCGTGCGTGGCCACGTCCTCGGCGAGATAGACGAACGCCATGCCGCCCTCGCCCACCTTCCGGAGCATCCGGTAGCGCCCGTCGAGGAGCTCGCTGGCCAGGTTGTCGGGCCGCAGCCGAATGCGCGGCGCGCCACCGCGCTCCACGGGCGCCGTCGCCCGGGCCGACGGGTCCTCGGAGCTCGCGCGCGCCTCCGCTCGGCCGCGCGCCGGACGCGCTTCGCTGGGTGATCCGCTCGTCATCGGCGCCAGCGTGACCAGGCGTGTGCCGTCGCGCGGACAGAACCGGGCATCGGCGGCATAGGTCGTCCCACAGAACGGACAACGATTCATCAGGTGCGTACCTGGTTCCGGCCACTCGATTTTGCGCGATACAACGCCTCGTCCGCACGGGCGAAGAGGTCCTCCGTGGAGTCCACGCGCGGTGCAGGAAACGTGGCCACCCCGATACTCGCCGTCAAATGCAGGGGTTCCTCACCGCCGGCCTCAAACCGGTGGCGCTCGATGATCTCGCGCAGCCGCTCGGCGAAGATCACCCCCCCGTCCTGAGAGGTCTGCGGGAGAATGACCACGAACTCCTCGCCGCCGTATCGTGCCGCAATGTCTACGGTGCGTACCGAGCTCTCGATCAGCACGCCGATCTGACGCAGCACCGAGTCGCCGACCAGGTGGCCCGCACTGTCATTGATGGCCTTGAAGTGATCGAGATCCAGGAGCAGCAAGGTGACCGGCGTCTCATATCGCCGTGCTCGATCGATCTCGCGGGTGAGCTGGTCGAGCAGCGCGCGCCGGTTGAGCAGACGCGTGAGCTGATCGGTGGTCGCCAGTGCCTCGAGCCGGCGATTGTCCGCCCGGGTGGTCTCCAGGGCCTGCGCGCGCTTGATCGCCGCCACTGCGGCCTTCACCACCATCTCCGCGAAGGCGACGTCCTCCATCGTCAGCTCGCGTTCGTCCGGATGGGTGCGCAGGAAGAGCACGCCGGAGCGCCAGCGATCTATCGCGAAGGGAAGGGTGAGCACCGAACGAATCGCGGGCTGAAAGCCCTCCTCCACCCAGGTCTGCCGGATGCCTCGGAAGAGCGGATCGGACTGCGCATTCCGCACCAGCACCGGTTGCTGTCCTTCCAGGGCAGCGACGATCTCGGGGTATCGATTCAACCGGACCTCGAGATTCGGCACGCTCGGCTCGTGAAACGATGCGGCGATGGTCCCCACCGCTTCCCCCGCATTCGCGAGCACCACCGCACAATGTGAGACGTCGAGGGCCCGGGCAACGCGACGCGCGAGGATGCGGTAGATCTCGGTAGCGGAAAGCTCGCCGGTCACTTCGTGCAGGATGTCAACGATCTGGCGATTGCTGGCCGCGTCCAGGCGCGCCCGCTCGAGCTGGGCGCGTGCCTCGTCGAGAGCAGCACGCGTGCTGCGCAGCTCGCGACGCGCACGCAGTTGCGCCTGCACCCGCGCGAGCAGTTCCAGCACGCGGACGGGCTTCGTGACGTAGTCATCCGCGGCGGCGGGCACCACCACCGACGGAGCGCCGTGGGCGTCGGTCTCGACCCGCATCGCGACGATGATCGGCACGTCTCGCCAGCGCTCGTCGCGCTTGAGGCGCGCGAGCACATCCTCCCCCTCCGGTCCCAGGTGCTCGCGATCCACCAGCAGGAGGTCCGGATGGACCTCCTCCATCACCTCCACGAGCCGATGGTGCTCGGTGAGGTGAGTGACGTCGTAGCCGCGCTCGCGGAGCAGCCAGGTGATGGCGGCCGATCCGTCGGTGCTCCCATCGATGACCAGTACCCGTGCGGACGGTGGCGCGTCAGCAGGCCGATCCCCAGCGGCTGGATCGCGGACCTCCGGCGAGGTGCTACGGCGCACGCGCGAGCAGCTCCTGGAGCCCGTCCCACTCGATGTTGCCGCCACTCAGGAGCGCGACGGTGGCACCGTACGGCTGCACGATGCGCTCGAGCAGCGCGGCCACCGTGATCGCGCCACTGGGCTCCACGACGAGCTTGGCGCGATCCAGCAGAAAGCGGACGGCCCGCACCAGGGCGGCATCGTCCACCGTGACCACGTCGTCCACGTAGACCTCGTGGTGCGCGAACGGGAGGCGACCGATCTCCACGGCGAGCAGCCCATCCGCCAACCCGCTCGTCGGCGGGAGCCGTACTGGCCGCCCGGCGGCGCGCGCGCGACTGAGCTTCGGAGCGTTGAACGGTTCCACCGCCACCACGCGCGCCCCCGGGACGCGGTGCTTGATGGCCGTCGCGACGCCGGCGCTCAGGCCTCCGCCGCCGACGGGGACCAGGACCGTGCGCACCTCGGGCAGATCGTCCGCGATCTCCAATCCCGCGGTGCCCTGGCCGGCGATGATGATCGGATCGTCATACGGCGGCACGAGCGTACCGCCCTCCGCGAGTACGATCTCCCGTGCGCGTTCGTACCGATCCGCGGTCGTGATGCCCGCGAGCACCACGCGCGCACCCAGTCGTTCGGCGCCGCTGCGCTTCGCAGGGGTGACCGTGGTCGGCATGACGACGGTCGCCGGCACCCCGAAGAGCTTTGCCGCGAGCGCCACCGCCTGCGCGTGATTTCCCGACGACGGCGCGATCACACCGCGCCGTCGCGCGTCGGGGTCCATACGCGCGAGGTAGGTGTATGCGCCCCGGAACTTGAAGGCGCCGCCGCGCTGAAGCATCTCCGGCTTCACGAAAATCGGAGCGCCGAGCTGCTCGCCCAACGCCTCGAGCGGCAGCAGGGGCGTGTGCACCGCCACCGGCGCGAGGGCGCGTGCGGCAGATTGAATGTCGGCGAGGGTGACGAGCGTCATCACACTCGAGGCTCTTGTCGTCATGAGGGGCGACTAAGCTAGCATCCGCGCTCTGTGGCGTAAAGGCGCGTGCGTTCGCACGATGCGCTCGTGCGTGTTTCGTACCGTTCCATACGAGAACGCGCGAGCAGCGCACATCGCGGCGCTCAGTCGATTTGTCCGGCGTGTTCGAGCGTGCTGCGCGCCTGCGATATGCTGCGGCCCCGCGACAGTCACAACGCCGGATCGGCAGACCGTGTGCGGCGGGCACCGTTCGGGTGCGCGCTTCGCCGGCTCATGCGAGCGAGGGCGGCCAGCTCTGGCCGCCCTCGCTCGACGTCACACGCGGATTCGAGGTCACTCCTCCTCGTCCTCCGGTCCGACGGTCACGGGTTCGTCGGACTCGTCGCCCACGCCCTCGCCCTCATCCTCGGGCACCACCCGGGCGACATCCATCACGAGGTCCCGGTCGTCGAGATTCACCAGCTTCACCCCCTGCGTGTTGCGTCCGGACACGCGGATGCCCTTCACGGGCATCCGGATCGCCACGCCCTGCTTGGTGATGAGCATCAATTCATCGTCCGGGAGGACTTCCTTGATGGACACGGCATCGCCGGTCTTCTCGGTGCGATGGACCGTGATGATCCCCTTGCCGCCGCGCCGCTGGACGCGATACTCGTCGATCGGCGAGCACTTGCCCATACCCCGTTCGGTGACCACGAGCAGGTTGGCCTCGCGCTTGATCACCACCATCCCGATCACCTCGTCCGTCTTCGCGAGCTCGATTCCCTTGACCCCCGTGGTGTCGCGGCCCATGTCGCGCACATCCTGCTCGTGGAATCGGATGGACAGGCCATGCCGCGTGGCGAGCACGATGTCGTTCGTGCCGCTCGTGATCTGTACATCGATCAGCTCGTCCCCGCTCTCGATCTTGATCGCCTTGATCCCGTTGGAGCGCGGATTGGCGTACTCCGAGAGCCGGGTCTTCTTCACTGTGCCCTGCTTGGTGGCGAAGAGCAGCGACTGCGTCTCGCTGAACTCCCGCACCGCCACCAGCGCCGAGACCTTCGTCTCCGCGGCGACGTTGATGAGGTTCACCACCGGTTTGCCCTTGGCCGCGCGCCCCGCCTGCGGGATCTCGTGGACCTTGAGCCAGAAGCAGCGCCCATCCTCGGTGAAGAACAGGATGTAATCGTGCGTGGAGGCGACGAACAGGTGCTCGACGAAGTCGTCGTCCTTCAGTGTCGCCCCGTTGTTGCCTCGTCCGCCGCGCCGCTGCTTCTTGTAGGTGGAGACCGAGGTCCGCTTGATGTACCCCGAGTGGGAGATGGTCACGACCATGTCCTCCTCGGCGATGAGGTCCTCGATCGTGAACTCCCCCTCGTCGCTCGTGATCTCCGTGCGCCGGTCGTCCCCGAATTTCTGCGCAATCTGCTTGAGCTCTTCCTTCATCAGGGTCATGCGCTTCGGTCTGGAATCGAGCAGCGTCCGCAGATCCTTGATGACCGCTCGGACCTCGTTCAGCTCCTGCTCCAGCTTCTCGATCTCCAGCCCGGTCAGCTTGGCCAGGCGCATGTTGAGGATCGCCTCGGCCTGACGCTCCGAGAGCTTGAAGCGGCGCTGCAGCTGTGCGCTGGCGGCGGGCGTATCCTCCGCCTTGCGAATGACCTTGATCACCTCATCGATGTTGTCGACGGCGATCTTGAGACCCTCGAGGATGTGCTCGCGCTCCAGCGCCTTGTCCAGCTCGAACTGCGTCCGGCGGACGATCACCTCGTGGCGGTGCACGATGTAGTGCGCGAGCACCTCCCTGAGCGGCATCACCTTCGGCACGAGGCGCCCAGTCTGCGCGTCCGGCACCAGCGCCAGCATGATGACACCGAACGTCGACTGCATCGCGGTGTGCTTGTACAGCTGATTGAGCACCACGCGTGGAATCGCGTCGCGCTTCAACTCGATCACGATGCGGAGGCCGTCGCGGTCGGACTCGTTGCGCAGATCGGAAATGCCCTCGAGCTTCTTGTCCCGCACCAGATGCGCGATGTCCTCGAGCAGCTTCGCGCTGTTCACCTGGTACGGAATCTCGGTGACGACGATCTGGGACTTGTTCGACGACTCCTTCTCCTCGATCACGGCACGCGCACGCATGATAACCCGGCCGCGCCCCGTCTCCTGATAATCCCTGATGCCCTGGCGGCCGTAGATGTAGCCACCCGTCGGAAAGTCCGGCCCCTTGATATGCTTTCGGAGCTCGCCGATGGTCGCCTCGGGGTTGTCGATCAGGTGGATGATGGCATTGACGACCTCGCGCAGGTTGTGCGGCGGGATGTTCGTCGCCATGCCGACGGCGATGCCGGAAGATCCATTGACCACCAGGTTCGGCGCACCCGCGGGCAGGACGCTCGGCTCCTGCAGCCGGTCGTCGAAGTTCGGCGTGAAATCGACGGTGTTCTTGTCGATGTCCGCCAGCATCTCCATCGCGAGCGCCGTAAGGCGCGCTTCGGTGTAGCGATACGCCGCTGCCGGATCGCCTTCGATGGAGCCGAAGTTCCCCTGGCCGTCGATGAGCGGGTACCGGAGCGAGAACTCCTGGACCATGCGGACGAGCGCGTCGTATACCGACGCGTCACCGTGCGGGTGATACTTACCCAGCACGTCACCGACGACTGTCGCCGACTTCTTGTACGGCCGCCCCGGAACCAGGCCCAGCTCGTTCATGGCGTACAAGACCCGGCGGTGCACCGGCTTGAGACCGTCACGCACGTCGGGTAGAGCGCGCGATACGATCACGCTCATCGAGTAATTGATGAACGACTCTTTGATCTCGTCGTCGATGAGCCTGGGAACGATGCGTTCGCGGTTGTTCGGAGCGGTCATGAGTTGCCTGCGAATCCTGCTTGAAGAAGAACACGAGACGAGCGACTTCCAGACCTCCAATTTACCCGAAAAGGAGGCGAAAATCAACCGAGAGCCGTCATCGTAAGATATGGAATGACAACGCTTTGCAGTGAGTCGTCACGATCCGTTCGCGGATGCGGAAAAACGGCCCGCTGAACCGTCCGTCGGGGCCGATTGGACGGCGGAAGCGGCGGGCCTGAGCCCGCCGTGAATCACCGGGCGGGCGGCTCCGCCTCGGGCGGGAGATCCTGCACCGCGACCTCCGGCGCGCGCGCGCGGCGCTGCTGGCGCGCCTCATTCGCCCGTTCGATCTCGCGCTCTTCCTCCTCCAGCTCCGCCTCTTCCTGCTCCGCCGCCGCGCGTTCCCGCGCCAGGAGCTCCTCGCGCTCACGACGCCAGCGACCATACCACTCGCGCGTGACTTCGCCGGCGAGCTCTCGATTGCCCAGCCCAAAGGCCAGCGCCATCGCCAGTGCGATGGCGCCGAAAAGAATCGCAAAGGCGGTCGTCACGATGTCCGTGGCGATCCCGAGCTCCTGAAGCGACATGAACACGGCGAGCAGGATCACACCGCCGCGGCCGGTACGCGCAAGAGCGCGACCACCGTGCAGGCCTCCCGCCGACGCCTGGATCAACCCGCCAACGAATCCGCCGAGGACGATGCCGATGAGCACGATCACGATCGCGGCGATCACGCTCGGGATGTAGCTCACGAGCGTCGAGACGACGTTGGCGAGTGAATCCAGCCCCAACGCGTTCGCCGCCAACAGGATCACGGCGAACATCACCAGCCAGAAGACCAGATTCGCGAGGACGCGTGTGGGGTTGACGTGCGTGCCCGACCGCTCCACGGCCTGGGTCACGCCGCCGCGTTCGAGCAGCTGGTTCAGGTGAATGCGGCGCAGCAACCGCTCCGCCAGCTTCTCCAGGACCTTGGCCAGCAGATAGCCAGCGAACAGGATTACCAGCGCCCCGAGCAGCGCAGGGACGAGCTGCCCGAACACCTGCGAGAAGCTCGACTGGAAACGGTCCCCGAAGTTCAGGGAATCCTGTTGGAGGAGCATGGACGGGTGAATCTACGGAACCGCGGAGAAATGAGCGAGTAGCGGGGTGGGACCCGTCATCGTGCCACAAAGCCGGTGCGTGCCCGTGTGGCCGCGCAATCCACGGACCTCAATTCCTGGTTCCCCGCCGCTGATCGAAGATCACGCTGCGCCGACAGATCGGACAGATGAGCCACTCGCGGCGCCGTGCGTAGCCGAGACCGAAGGATCCACCACCGATGGACCGCGCGGTCATCATCCCCGCGTCTCTGGGGCAGCGCGCGCCGGCGCCGCTCGCATGGGCCTCACGGATGGCGCGTTCCTCGTTGGCCGTGTACTGGGGACCTGGGGTCATGCGATGCGCAGCACGACCTTTCCGAACTGCTCACCATTCGCGAGCCGCTGAAAGGCCGCGCGTCCGTCGGCCAGTGGAAATACACTGTCCACCGGAGGAAGCAGCCGGCCGGCGTGGAGCTCGGCCGTGATCGCGTCGAACTCGGAATCGTTGCCCATCGTGGAGCCCATGATCGTCCACTGATTCCAGAACAGGCGACGGACATCGGTTTCCACGAGGGGGCCGGAGGTGCCGCCGCATGTGACCAGACGTCCTCGTCGACCCAGCGCGAGCAGCGACTGCTTCCACGTCATCTGCCCCACATTGTCGATCACCACGTCCACCCCGCGCTTGCCGGTGCGCTCCCGAACGATGCTCGCGACGTCCTGTAATCGGTGATTGAGCAGCACGTCCGCGCCGAGCAGCCGCGCCTGCTCCAATTTCGCGCTGGAGCTCGAGGTCACCCAGGTGCGTGCGCCAATCAGCTTGCAGATCTGCAGCGCGGCGACGGCGACGCCGCCACCAATGCCCCAGATCAGCACGTCCTCCCCGGGGCGTACCGCCGCGCGCGTGACGACCATGCGCCACGCCGTAAGCGTCGCGAGGGTGAATGCCGCGGCCGTCTCCTCCGACACCCTGGCAGGTATCGCCCGCACGTTCGAAGCCGGAAGAACGACATACTCCGTGAATGCACCCGGCAGATGCTCTCCGAGAATGCCAAAGCGCACACAGAGCGGCTGCTCGCCGGCCCGGCAGTATTCGCACGTTCCATCGCTGATACCGGGATTCACGATCACGCGATCACCCACGGCGACGCCGCGCACCTCCTCTCCCACCGCGTCCACAAGCCCAGTGGCATCCGCCCCGAGCACCCAGGGAACCGCGATCCGGATTCCCGGTAGGCCACCGACGACGAACAGGTCCAGATGATTCAAGGCGGCCGCATGCACGCGAAGGCGCACGTCGGTTCCTCGATGGAGCTCTGGCATCGGCAGGTCCGTCCGGTACTCGATCTGGTCCAGACCGCCGTGGGCGGAGATCGTCAGGCCTCGCACGAAAGTCGGGAGTTATATTGCGGCAGCCGAGCAGACACGGCGGCATCCGCGTCGAGCCGCAGCTGCCCGGTGCGCGCGCTGCCGCGAGCACGCCGCGAGCAAGCGCGCTCGCTTCACCTCACAAATTAACTCGTTCCGCACCCGGTCACAGCGGATGACCACAGCGAGCACCCAAGGCGATGACATCAATCAAGGTGCCTCCACTCGGTGAGTCCATCGTCGAAGCGACGGTCTCACGCTGGCTGAAAAAGGAAGGCGATGCGGTTTCTCCCGGCGATACGCTGGTGGAGCTTGAGACGGACAAGATCACGGTGGAAGTGCCGGCGATGAGTCGCGGGGTGCTCACCAAGCGCCTCCACAATGAGGGCGACATCGTGAAGGTGAACGATCCGCTGGCCGAGATCGACGAGAGCGCGGCGTCCGCGTCGGTGCCTGCGGAGCGCAGCTCCCCATCGGGGCCGCCAGGCGCGACGAAGGCCGCGCCCACGCCGGTGGCGGGCCCCGCGCCAGCAGCCTCCGAGACACCCTCGTCGAGCGCATCGGCGGCGGCCGCTCCGGTCCCACCAGCTGCTCCGGCTGTGCATCCCGCTCCGGCCGCGCCGAGCCCGGCCACCTCCGGTGTGGTGCGCGCGTCTCCCGCCGCGCAGCGCGTAGCAAAGGAACAGCAGCTGGATGTCGCGAGCGTCACAGGAACTGGCCGCGGCGGAGTGGTGAGCAAGCCGGATGTGGTCGACCACTTGGCGGCGCGTGCGGCCGCGGCGAACCATCCAGCATCGGAGGCACCGGCGGGGCCCGCCGCTGCACCTCCACCTCCACCTCCACCTCAGTCGGTGGAGCCGTCCGCTCCAGCTGCCGCCGCGGCGGTCCGTCCGGGTGCCGCCAACGGTCAGCGTGAGACGCGGGAAAAGATGTCCACGCGCCGGAAGCGCATTGCCGAGAACCTGCTGGAAGCGCAGCGCGCCACGGCACACCTCACGACATTCAACGAGATCGACATGAGCGCCGTCGAGGCGCTGCGTGGGCGCGTGAAGGAGCGGGTGGAGAAGGAGCACGGGGTGCGCCTGTCGTTCATGCCCTTTTTCGTGAAGGCGGCGTGCATGGCGCTGGAGAGCTATCCGATCGTGAATGCCCAGATCGATGGTGATGCAATCGTGTACAAGCATTACGTGAACATGGGCATCGCCGTGGCCTCGGACGCCGGTCTCGTGGTACCCAACATCAAGGACGCGGATCGGAAGGGACTGCTGGAGATCGCGAGCGACATCGTCGCGGTGGCCAAGCGGGCGCGCGATGGCAAGCTGGCCATGGACGATCTCACCGGAGGCACGTTCACCATCACGAACGGCGGCGTGTTCGGCTCGCTCGTTTCCACGCCGATCCTGAACTATCCGCAAGTTGGAATTCTGGGCCTGCACAAGATCCAGGAGCGGCCCATCGCGATCGATGGCCGGGTGGAGATCCGGCCGATGATGTACGTCGCGCTCTCGTACGATCATCGCGTGGTCGACGGCCAGCAGGCGGTGCTTTTTCTGGTGCGTGTGAAGGAGTTGATGGAAGACCCGGCGACGATGCTGGTGGCGTGAACGGCGCCGTGCCTATGAACTCCGATCAGATTGCCGCCGACGTCGTCATCATCGGTGGCGGGCCGGGCGGCTACGTCGCTGCCATTCGGGCGGCCCAGCTCGGACTCAATACCGTCTGCGTCGAGATGGACCGGACGCTGGGCGGCACGTGCGTGAACGTCGGCTGCATCCCCTCGAAGGCGCTTCTCACGTCCTCGGAGCATTACGAGTTCGCCCTGAAGCACGCGGACGCGCACGGCATCGAGATCACGGCCAGCGGACTGAGGCTGGATCTCCCCAAGATGCTGGCGCGGAAGGACGACGTGGTGGGGCAGAACACGCGGGGCATAGAATTTCTGTTTCGCAAGCACAAGATCACCTGGGCGCGCGGCCTCGGCACGCTCCGCCACGGTGAGGCCGGCGCGTGGGTCGTGGACGTGACCCCGACCGACGGCGGCCTCGTGGCGGCTGCCCCGAGCGATGCGGGATCGGCCGGCGGGGATCCCCCCCCGAACAACGCGTCGCGCTCCTACATCGCGACGAGCATCATCATCGCCACCGGTTCCGTACCGATCGAACTTCCGTTCTTGCCCGTCGACGAGGACCGGGTTCTCTCGAACGTGGGAGCGCTCAGGATTCCCCGGGTTCCCAAGCACCTCATCGTGATCGGTGGCGGCATCATCGGTCTCGAGCTGGGATCCGTCTGGCGCCGTCTCGGGGCCCGCGTCACGGTCGTCGAGATGCTGCCGAACATCCTTCCAGGGATGGATGAGGACGTGGTGAAGGAATGCGATCGCGTATTCCGCCGCCAGGGACTCGAGCTGCGTACCGGGACACGGGTCCTCTCCGGGCGACGCGATGGCGAGCGCGTGCTGGTCGATATCGAGAAGGATGGAGTGAAGGAAATACTCGATGGCGACTACGTTCTGGTGTCCATCGGCCGTCGGCCTGTGACCACGGGTATCGAGTGCGCGGCTCTCGGCCTGCAGCTGGGCAAGCGTGGGGAAATTCTCACCGACAGCCAGATGCGGACCAACGTGCCTGGCCTTTATGCAATCGGTGACTGCGTACCAGGCCCGATGCTCGCGCACAAGGCGGAAGAGGAGGGCATCGTCGCCGCCGAGGTGATCGCCGGCCATGCCGCACAGATGCACTACAAGTCCATTCCATCGGTGGTCTACACCTGGCCCGAGGTCGCGGTCGTCGGCCTCACCGAACGTCAGGTGAAGGAGACCGGCCGCGAGTACCGCGTTGGCCGGTTTCCGTACTCGGCGAATGGGCGCGCGCGCTCCATGGGTGAGACGAACGGATTCGTCAAGCTGATCACGGATGCGCGTACCGACGAGCTGGTCGGCGCGCATCTCGTGGGTCCCAGCGCCTCGGAGCTCATTGCCGAGCTGGTGCTCGGGTTCGAGTATCGGGCGTCCGCGGAGGACATCGGCATCACGGTTCACGCGCACCCGACCCTCTCGGAGGCTACGAAGGAAGCCGCCCTGTCGGCGATCGGGAGAGCGGTGCACATTTGACGCGAGGCCGTGGAGCGTGGCCTGGCGATCGCGCGTACCGCCTCGCCAGCTCGCTCCGGGCACTCGCGCGAGTTTCGATCGGTCCTCTTCCGCGGCCGCGTTCTCCGTGTCAGGCTACTTCGCCCTCGATCCCCGTCCGCTGTGCGCCGACGACCAGGTCGGCGCGCGCGTGCTGATCATCGGGGCACTCGGAGTTACGCCATACGTGGATCGCGCCATGGAAGTGCTGGCACTGGCGGAGCGCGGACATGATCCGGAGCACCGCGCGCTGGTGATCGCCCGGGACGGTACCGTGGCCGGCCTGGCGCTCTACGGTGTTATTGCCGGCGCGGACGGCGCGGCGAGGCTGCACGTGGCCGTGCTGGCACCGGGTGTCGACGCCGACGATGTCGGCGCACGCCTGCTGAGCGCCGTAGAAGCGCTCGTCGCGGCGGAAGGAGCGCGCTTTCTGCTGGCGGAGATGCCGGACGATCCGGCGATCGGCGCGATTCACACCCTTTTGCGGACCCACGGCTTCCAGGAAGATGCGCGTGTGCCGGATTTCTATCGCGAGGGCATCGCGCTCACCTTCCTGCGGAGACCCCTGGCCAGCTGATCCGCGAATCGGGCGGGCGCCTCGTGGCAATCAGATGCGTTCGCGTGCACCCACCCGGGAGCGGATCGGCGCTATGGCTTGTGCAGACTCGTATCAGGGCGCGGGCGACGCCTCGGGCGCGAAAGAGTATCGCGACGCGTACGCATCGTCGTATCTCCTCGCATGCGACCCATGCCGCGGTTCGCGCGGCCGCGCCTCGCACGCACCGCGGAGGTGTCGTTCCGCAAGGTGGTATCGGGGTTCGTGGCACCCATGCCACGCCCGCCGCGGCGCATCACACCGCCCATCCCGGTGCTGTCCTGCACCGTGAAATCCAGATTCAGCGAGCGCAGGAGATCGTTGACATTGCTTCCGTTCACGTCGTTCTTCCGGCGCGCGCAGGCCATCGCCCGCCGTGTATGCGGACCCAGCACGCCGTCCACGGCGCCGGGATCGCAGTCGTCCTGCTTGAGAGCGGTCTGCAGCTGGCGCACCTGATCGCCTGTGAGCCCCATGTTTGGCGCCCCCATCCGGCGGCCGATGGAGCCGCGGGACACGCGCTCGGTGCGATTCCGGGCACGGGTAGTATCGCGCCGGTACGTGCGCGAGGTGTCCTGCTGCGCGGCCAGCATGCACGGGGCCGCCAGCACCAACAGCGTTATTGCGAACGTTCTCATGCGTCCCTCCTCCTCTCGACGTCTCGATCTGATCCGCCCGCGCGAGCTTCGCGTTGTGCAGCGGGCGAATGCATACGTCGAGCCCGGACCGTTGCCCCGTCGCGAAATCCGGCAGGACTCCGTGATGGGCGATTTGGTCACCAGGATACTGTTACCTCCGCTTCTGCTCGCCGGCCTGCAAGGCCGTGGGCGGCTTCAGGTAGCGGTCGTACCAGGCGAGATACCGCTCGATGCGATCCTTGCGGTAGCTCGGAACGGTGAGGCCGTGGAACTGTCCCGGATAGATCACGAGCTCCGTCGGCACGCCAATCGTACGCAGCGCCTCGTACATCTGTTCGCCGCCGATCACCGGCACGTTGAAGTCGGACGAGCCACCCATGAACAGCGTCGGCGTTCGGATTCGGTCGGCATGGAAGAATGGATAGGAGATCTTGATCCAGAGATCCTGATTCTTCCAGGGCGAGCCGATCTCCTGCTCATACTGGGTGATGTACTGGTCGGTGCCGTACATGGTGAGCTGGAGTGCGCTGCCCGCGCCGGCAACGGCGGCCCTGAAGCGGGGAGTGGTGGCAATGGTGTAGTCCGTGAGAATCCCGCCATAGCTCCAACCGCCGATCCCCAGGCGATCCGGATCCGCGATCCCGGCCCGCACGACCTCGTCCACCGCACCCAGGAGATCGACGACCTCCTTGTCCCCCCAGTCGGCGTAGATCGCCTTCTGATACGCGGAGCCACGGCCGTTCGACCCACGATAGTTCACCGAGAGCACGGCGTACCCGTTCGCCGCGAACAGTTCGCGATCGAAGCTGAAGCTGTAACTGTCCTGGCCGTTTGGACCGCCGTGAATGTAGAGGATGAGCGGCAGCTTCTCCCCGGCCCGTGCACCGGCGGGACGCACGAGGATGCTGTGGACTTCGGTGCCGTCCTTGCTGCGCGACGTGACCCCCTCGGTGGTGCCCAGCTGCAGCTGGGCGAAAAGCGAATCGTTCTGGTGAGACAGGGGACGCAGCCCCTCCTCGCCCTTGCCCGTCCACGCGAAGACTTCGGCGGATCGATCCGGCGTGGCCGTGAGCACGGCCACGCGGCCATCGGCAGCCACGGAGAACGAGGTCACGACACGGTGACCGCCCAGCACGCGGTCGATGCTGCCGTCCGCGAGGCGAACACGCACGAGTGGCTGCGCGCGATCGTCGGCCATCGTCAGATAGACTGATTTGCCGTCGCTCGTGAAGACGGGCGATGAGACAGGGCGATCGAGCGCGGAAGTGACGACCCGGGCTGGCGCACTGCCGTCGCTCGGGACGAGGGCGAGCTTGTTCAGGTTGTAGGCGGAGAATCGCGGCTCATCGCCCCGGACGAAAGCGATCCACCTACCATCCGGGCTCCAGGCGGGGCGGCCGCCGTCCGGACCCGCGAAGTCGGTCAGGCGCCTGGGTGTAGCGCCCGGGCGCGCCTCGATCACGTAGATGTCGTCTTCCGCGATGTGCCCGGGCTCCGAAATCGCACTACGCACGAATGCAATGGACCGCCCGTCGGGCGACCACACGGGCGAATCGTCGTCGTCCGGGCCGCTCGTGAGCGTGTCCAGCCGCTTCGTCGCGAGATCGAACAGCTCGAGATGACTGCGGCTGGTTCCGAGATACCCGGTGATGTCTCGTTTGAACCCCCAGCGGTCGATCACGAGCGGCTTCGGGGTCGTGTGCTCGTTGGTGTCCCGACTCGCGGCAGAATCGGTCTCCTCGTCCCGAAGCAGCACGAGTCGCTTGGAATCGGGCGACCAGGCGTACCCCGAAATGCCACCCCTGAGCTGAGTGAGCCGCTGGGCTTCGCCTCCGCGGCGGTCCAGAAGCCAGAGTTGTGCACCCTTGCTCTGCTGTCTGCCCGAGAGAAACGCGAGGTAGCGGCCGTCAGGGCTCCAGCGCGGCGTGCTCTCGCTCTCCGGCGAGGAGGTGAGCCGGATGCTCTGCGTGCCATCCCAGCTGGACATCCAGAGGTCGTTGTCAGACTTGTTCTTGGCCGAGTCGATGCTGGAAACCGTGTAGGCTACCCACCCGCCGTCAGGAGAGATCTCCGGGTCGCGCACATCACGCAGGTGAAGCAGGTCGGCTGATCGCAGCGGTCGCCTGGATTGAGGAGATGCTTTCGACGCCGGCAGCCCGAGCGCCCCGGCGGCAAGAAGGAAACAGAGTGCAGCCGTGGAATGGCGCATGAGGAGACCTCGAGGTGAGGAAGACCGGACACGGCGAGAGGCATCTTCCCGCGAAGCACGCACCGCCGAGGCCGGAAGATACGACTGGTACCTGATACCGCCTAGACCGGCACCGGGCTTGCGCAGGTCGGCTGGATCATGATCTCCCCTCCCCAACGCACCGAGAGGGGTGGTGCGTCTACGCTCCCCTCCGCCGACGCGCTACGTCAGCATATCCAGACCGTCGAGGCGAGCTCCGGCGCACTCGCGGTGGCCATCGCCGTGTACGACACAGCCTCCGAGCTGGGCTTCCGCTATCGGGCGGACCGGTGGTTTCACGCGGCGAGCACGATCAAGATCGCCATTCTGCTCGGTGTCGCCGACGCCATGCATCGCGGCAGGCTCGTGCCCCAGTCGCGGCTGCACGTGCGGAACCGTTTCGTGAGCGCGTACGACGGTTCCGCGTTCCGGGTGCTTCCCGACCGGGACGCCAATGCCGCCGTGCACGACGCGGTCGGGAAAACAATGCGCATCAGCGAGCTGGCGCTGCACATGATCGCAACAAGCAGCAACCTCGCGACCAACCTGCTGCTCGACTTCATTGGCCTCGCTTCCGTGCAACGGACGATCGAGGCGCTGGGCATCGAGGGCGTGGACCTTCGCCGCGGGGTGGAGGACGAGCGTGCGTTCGACCACGGGATCATCAATCGCACAACGGCTGACGGGCTCGTGGCCATGCTGCGCATCATCGCAGAGGGCCGGGCGTTCACGCCGGAGCTGTCGCGCGACATGCTCGAGATCCTTCACCGGCAGGAATTCCGCGCGGGCATCCCCGCGCGCCTGCCGCAGGGCACACGCGTGGCGCACAAGACGGGAGACATCTCCACCGTGGCGCACGACGCGGGAGTAGTGTACCCGCCTGGCCGATCGCCCTACGTCGTCGCCATCCTCACCGAATGGCGCGCGGACGCCGCCAGGCGCTCGGCGACCATCGCGGCCATCTCCGAGGCGGTATATCATCATGTACTGATGGGCGGCACGACTGTCGCGGAGCGCGCGCATGCCTGAGGACGCCCGGGTCGGCCTGCGCGTGGTGGACGCCTTCCGGCTGGATCGGGCGCATCGCAACGCGCTGCTTCCCGGCGCCACCCTGTCGGACCCGCGCGGCCACGCGCGCACGCTGCCGCGCTACTTCTACGAGATTCCGTCCTGGGAGGCCGCCCTCGACGTGGCGCTCGCACCGCACTTTCATCTCTGGGAGTTCGTCCACACGGATGTGCGTGAGGCGGAGCCACTGCGGTTCTTCCCGCGCTACGTACCCTGCGCCGTGACGTTGCTGGCCATGTGCCTGGAGCACTTCCGCGACGCCGTCGGAACGCCAGTGCGTATTGCGGCGAACGGCGGATACCGGTCGCCGCGGCACCAGCTCACCTGCCAGGGCTCGACGCACTGCTGGGCCTCGGCGGTGAACATCTACTCGATCGGCGACACCCACCTCGACACGCGGCAGGAGATCGAGCATTTCGCCGCCATCGCGCGCGCCGAACTGCCAGGCGTCTGGGTACGGCCCTATGGCAGCGGCGCCGGCTGCGCTGACGATCATCTGCATCTGGACCTCGGCTACGTCGTTGCCGTTCCGCATGGCGCGCCGGGCGATCCGTACAATCCCAAGCTGGAGTCGGAGCCGCTCTGAGCGGCATCGGGCGACGGACATGCGTGGCATCGGGTACAAACGGGAACGGCGTAGCGGCATTCATGCGGCTCGTGACGAGCGCCGCGTCAGGGCGCGCAGGCACGAGCGGCCGATCGATGCCATCGGTATCGAGGCGGAGTTCGTGGTGCGCCTGGATGGGCGACAGGTCCGGCCGGAGGAGGTGTTCGGCTCACCGCGCCACATCGTGAGGCAGTCGATGATGCACCGCACGGGACGCTCGTACCATCTTCCAACGGGCGACGCCATGTACTTCGATACCGGCGTGATCGAGCTGGCCACGCCCCTGATTGAGATCGCGCCAGGTTGCGCGGCGCGCGCCGGTCGCTCACTCTGGGAGAGCATCGGGTTTGTGCGACAGGAGCTCGACGCCTGGGAGCAGCGGCACGGCCGGGGTGAGGTGCAGCTCGTCGGCTTCAGCACCCACTACAACGTCTCCTTTCACGCGCCTGCGAGCGGAGCCGACGAACGCCGCTCGGTGGAGAAGCTGGCCCTGCTGCTCACGTACCTGCTGCCGGCGCCGGTGATGCTGCTCGCGGCGAACCGGCGCTCCACGGGTATCGGCGTGCGTCCCCGAGTGAATCGCGTGGAGGTCACTGCCGACTTCACGCCAGATGCGGCCCTGATGATCGCGACGGCCACCGTCATCGTGGGCATCGTGCGCGCCGTGATGACGTGGCCCAACTACGAGCTGTCGGCGCTCGCCGGACGCCGCGGGCTTCCCCTCTTCGATGGTTTCGGTCCGGTGCCGCACAGCTCTCGCAAGGGCTGGGTGGCGCGCGCCTCCTCGTACCGGCAGAATCCGTTCATGTGTGATGTGAATCGGCCACTCTGGCGAACGCGCGGCGGACCATTGCTGTCGCTGCGCCAGATCGCCGAGCGGACCACGCGGTATTTCCGGTCCCCGATCCAGCGCCTCGCGGATCCCCTCACGTTCCGGCTCATCGGCGCCGTGATGAGCGGACGGACGCCCTCCCTGCTCGAGTTGCAGGAGCGGCCGCCCGCGTACGAGAGCGTGGGCCGGCTGTGCACCTGGGACGATCTCTTTTCCGACGACGCGCTGCCACGTTCACGATACGAGCGCGTACTCGCGCGCGCGATCCACGGCGACCGGTTGCAGCTCGACCGGGACGACTGGTACGTGCCCACCGGGATGCAGGGCTGGTCGCACGTCGTGTTCCGGCGCGAACGCGACCGCACGCGCCACGTCTTCTCGCTGGATTACCTGTCGCAGCATCTCGGTCACTGGGCACCCGCCGACCGCTAGGCTCCTCAGCGCGCGCGCTTGACGGCGATGATCAGCGCGACCCCGGCAAGGACGGCGATGCCCCCGAGAATCGGCGAGATGGGGATCGACTCCCGCTGAGTCGCCGTGACCTGCACCGGACCGATGCGGGCGACATCCCGCCGCCTGGTGTACGTGATGCCGCCCCAAAAAAGCCCGGCGGCACCGATGATGATCAGAATCACGCCTACCAGTGTCCCCACTTTCATCTGCATCCCCCTCCGGTTGCGACCCCGACTCAATATGATCCAGTTGGTCCCCAAGCGCCTGGCGCGTCGCGCAGCGCCTCGGCATTCTCGTGGCGCCGCGACCCGTCCTCCTCCATCGCTCCATTTCTCCATGCGCACTCGCCGCCTGTCCATCACCCTCGCCCTCCTCGCAGCCTTCCCGGGCCTCGCGCGCGCGCAGACGAAGCAGCAGATGATCGACGACTGGCAGCGGCAGCGCGCGAACGTGCTGGCCTACCTCGATGCGATGCCCGATTCGGCCATGGCATTCCGACCGACGCCGGGCGTGCGCGACTTCGCGCAGCAGATCGAGCACGCGGTCACCACGGACCTCCTCGTCGCGGCGCTCGCCCTCCGGGGTGAGTCGAATGCGCCGTTCACGCTCGACACAACGCAGATGCACCAGAAGGCGGTCCTTCGCGACTACACGGATCGGACGTACGGATACGTGCTCGAGTCCATCCGCTTCGCGACGCCGGCCCAACTGCTTACGTCGCGGTCGATCTTCAATCAGCCGGCACAGTCCGCGGCACGTTGGCTGTCGCTGGCCTACGAGCACGCGGTCTGGACGCTTGGGCAAACCGTGCCGTACCTGCGCCTGAACGGGGTGACTCCGCCCGAGTACCGCCAACCGCTCTGAACACTCGTGCCCGCGTCCGTCCTGCGATCTTCGGCGCGCTCCGCACGCGCGATCGGATGCCGAATCGCCACCGCTACTACCCCGGCAGGGCAGGGCCCGGTCGTCGATGGCGGGTGAGCTCGGCATCCCCGAGCACGGCCAGGGAAACGGCGAGCAATCGGCGCGCCCATCGCGCATACATTGCCGCCGAGGGATGTAGTTGGTCGGCGGTGAGCATCGCTGGAACTCCCGCCGCCTGCCGTGAGATCTGCGTGACATCCGCGTACTGTGTGCCCACCGCAGTGGCCTCCCCATGATTTTCTCTATTGAACTGATCGATGCTCATGGAGATGGCGTCGGTCCCCCGTGGGTCGCGCGCCCCGAAGGGTGTCGCCCCCCAGTCCGGAATCGACAGCACCAGCACCCGCCGAGGCTCGTTGTCTGCGAGAGTGATGGCCAGGAGCAGTAGTTCGCGGAAGCGGGATCGATAGTGCGCGGGGGAGAGTCCTCGATACTGATCGTTGACTCCAATGAGCAGCGAAATCAGATCGAAGGGAGCGGACGGCATCTCCGTCCGAAGCGCCGCCAGGACATCGCTGGTGGTCCAACCAGTGGCTGCGACGAGCTCCGGCGTCTGCAGCCGCACGCCATGCGCTCGCACGAGTCGCGCGAGCTGCGCGGGCCAGCGGCCAGCTGGCGCGATGCCCTCGCCCAGGGTGTACGAGTCGCCGAGCGCCAGGAACCGGGCGCTCATGGCCCGACGTAATTTCGGCTGATCAGATCGCGGTAGGAACGCAGGGCGCCGCCGTCGTACGCCGCGACGAAGGCGTTCATCATCTGGAGAATCTGCGTGCTGTAATAACCGGGCACGTTGAGCGGGTGTTGGCCGCCCATACCAAAGCCGCCGTAGCCGAAGTAGCTGCGGATGATGACGCTCCTCCCGTCGTGTGGCAGCGCCCTCACGTTCTCGGCGAACGCGTCGAAGCCACCGTCGCGGAAGAGGTACTGTTCCACGTTCGAGATGTAGAGCGCAGAGACGACCTCTCCGCGCTGCGCCACCAGCGCGGCAATCGCGCGCATCGCATGGTCGCCAGCCGCATTGCCGACGACCGGTATGACGAGGTTGCGATCCTCCATGCCCTTGACGAGCTGGAATGCGTCCTCGTGGGCCAGATAGCTCGCCTCGTGGCCGGCCCGATCATGCTCCAGCAGCAGCTGCCGGTAGGTCGGATGATACGGGCGGGGAGCTCGGCCGAGACTGGAGAAGCGAATCCCGAGCGAATCGCGCACGAACGCCTCGCGAATGCGATCGATGGTCTCGAGATCGGCTGGCGAGAGCGGAATGCCGAAGTGCCGGATCCGATGCTCCATCGCCACCCGCGCATCCTCGACCGATTCAGGGCGTGATGCCGTGCTGTCGACATAGGCAACGAGTGTACCGATGGACGCGTTTGCGAATGCCGCGCGCCGAACCGGCATCGGCTTCCCGAAGAGCAGACAGAGAAACTCCACCCGATCGTGCGCCATCGCGAACAACGCCTTGTAGAACAGGTGCTCGAGCAGGTTATCGCGGCGGATATCCAGCATGAACGCCACTTTCGGATGTACCGCCGCCATGTACGAGAAGTTCTGATCGGGTCCGACGCCGATATAGGCGCCGCCGTGGACGCCGATCCGGCGCATGGCGTCCAGTACCTGCAGATAGGAGGTCTCGTTGGAGATGATGTTGTCCGAATCGAAGAACCCGCCGGGTTCCGACAGCTGCGCCACGAGACGCGCGAAGCTGGACTCGGGAGCGGCCACGCCCGCCGGCGGCCGCGACACGCGGACGGCCAGGGTTTCGGACGTGGAGGCATCGGCGGTCCGCCCGTGGGGCGCGCAGCCCGTCAGCAGTACGAGCAGGGAGATCGCCCAGCGTGTGATGCGGGCAGACATGGCAGACGCAACCGAATCGGGAAATGCTCGAAGATGGAAGATCGGCGCGGCAGCACGCCAGGGCGAGACCCGAATCAGGACAGCGGGGCTCCATCAGCCTCACACGGGATCATCATTCGGAAGGTGCCGGTCCCCCGGCCTGCAGTCGCGATCTCAGCCGCATGGCATCTCTCGGCGCGTACACCTTTGCGTCATTATCAAAGTAGACGTACACGTCACGGCCCCCAGGCGCCTGGCGCCATCCCTCGATGCGCGCTGCCCACCAGTCCAGCTCCTGGGGGGTATACCCACTCACGTACAGTTGTTGGGCGCCATGCAGCCGCACATAGACGAAGTCCGCCGTCAGCTCCTCGGCATAGCCCCATCGGCCCGCGGAATCCGCGAGCACCAGCGCGCAGTGGTGCGCCCGCAGAATGGCGTAGAACTCCTCACAAAAGTAGGATGGGTGCCGCACCTCGAACGCATGGCGATAATGGACGCGCACGCCGCCAGCGGCGTCCACCAGGGCGCCGCGCCGCAGCCGGTCATCGTGCCAGCGCGCCACCACCTCGCCCTCGACGGAGTCGCGCGGCAGCAGATCCATAAATGCCGCCAGCCGATCCGGGTCGAAGCCGTAGGTGTCGGGAAGTTGCCAGAGAAACGGCCCCGTCTTCCTTCCAAGGGCCAGAACGCCGCTTGCGAAGTAGTTACCGAGTGCCGTCTCGCAGCGGCGCAGCTTGAGGTTATGAGTGATGAACCGGCCGCCCTTGAGGGCGAACACGAATCCGGCCTTCGGCACCGCGGCATCCCACCGGACAAACACGGCGGGTGACTTGAGACTGTAGAAGGTCCCATTCAGCTCGATGGATTCGAACTGCCGGCTCGCGTAGGCCAGCCAACGCGACCTCGGAAGCTCGTCGGGATAGAAGTCGCCGCGCCACCCTGGATAGTCGTAGCCACTGATGCCAACGCGCACGGCACCGGCGCGTCCGCGCGCGCGTGGAACCGTATCAGTCGTGGTGGCCAGCTGCCTGCGTCATCACCAGTCGCAGCTGTGTGAGGAAGGCGGACGGCCCCGCATCGTCGGGCAAGGCGTGCAGCGCCCGGAGGACGTCCTCCTCCCGGACGGCGAGACCGGCACTGATCGTGTTCGGATCCACTCCGACACGTTCGAATTCCTTGAGCAGCCGTTCGAAGTGCTTCTCTTGCGTCATCTCTCCGGCTCCCAGCTCGAGGCCGCGCAGGCACCGCTCAGCGGTGCATGACCCGGACAGCGCACCATATTCGTATAACGCACCCGGAGCATACTTCGTTCCGGTATCTGCTTTCGCAAGTATCGGCCGCTCGGGCACCCGCATGAAACGACACGGGCCGGCCCCCCCCCGAGGGGGGGCCGGCCCGTGTCATCTGGCGACGCTCACCTTCGCTCGATGGGCGGCAACGCCTCCATGATGCGCCGCGGCAGCGTGGGAGGGGCAGCCAGATGGCGGCGTCGCTCCATCTCCTGCCCCAGGGCCTTCCAGAACTCCACATCGCGCCGGGCGTCCTCCTCGCACACCGCGCCTTCCGGGAGGTCGCCGTCCAGCCACGCGTGCACAGCAGGGGACAACACCCGCGGAGCGCTGGCGGGGAGAGGAACCTCGCGGTCCGCCAGCGGTCGCCCGGGAGTGGACCGGGATGCGGGCTTGCGACCCTCGAGCGGAAGGCCGTTTTCGGAATGCATGTCGTCGCGCATGTTAGGCGTACTTTTCCTCCAGGAGAGCCTGCAGTGCCTCGCGGGCACGGTGCACGCGCATCTTCAGCGCACCCACCGTGGTGCCCAGCAGGTCGGCCATTTCCTCGTAGGATCGGCCTTCGACGTGCTTCATGATAAACGCCTCCCGCAGGGATGCGGGAAGCGTCGCGAGTGCCTTGTCCAGATCGCTGCGTAACTCGGTGCGGTCGAGCTCCTCCTCCGGCGTCGCGTACGACGACGGCTGGTCGTCCTCGTCATAGCTCAGGTGCGACCGGCGAATGTTCTTGAGCCAGTCCTTGCACCCGTTCGCGACGATGCGGAAGACCCACGCATCGAAGCGCCCGCGCACTTCAGCCAGGTGCTGGTACGCCTTGATGAAGCTGAGCTGCAGGATGTCTTCAGCCACATCCGGACTGCCGGTCATGCAGAGCGCATGGCGATAGAGCGGATCGCTGTACCGGACGATCAGCATCTGAAACGCATCGCGGTTGCCCGCGAGCACGCGCTGGATGATCAGCTGATCCGAGTCCTGATCAGGCGGCGCTGAGGGGGGGGCCTGCTGCTCCGTCGTCTTCACGACAAGAGAGTAACGCGTGTCGCGTCCTTCGGACAGGGCTGGGGCGCTTGGCTTCCCGTTGCCGATCCTGGGTTTCACGGCAGTCGCCACGTTAGGGGAGACGATGAAGGGTGGGGGACGGTGCTGCGAGTGAGCGAAATCACGGATCCCGCGACTCCGGCCGCCGGCTCGGGCGTTTCGTCTCGGGCATCAAATCCTATTGAAGACGCTCCATCCCGTCTGCCGTATCAAAGCTCCGTGTTCGTCCAGTTTCGGCGGAGGGTACCGAATCGTCCCCGAAACCGACGAGGGCATTCCGGTGGCCTCCATCCCGCCGGCCTCCCGGACGACATCGAGCACGCCACGGACGACAGCTGCGGGAACGCCTGCGGCCGCAAGTCGCGCCTGCCAGAAAGCGGCCGATGCATCCCGCAACCGCTGCCCGATGGCAGTCACGATCCGGCCTCGCTGCGCCACGCGGCCCGCATTCGAGGCAAGGGCTTCGTCGTCCGCGAGCTCCGGCAGCTCGAGCGCACGCGCACAGCTCCGCCACTGGGCGTCAGTACCCACGGCGATTACCAGTGGCCGGTCTGCCGTGGGAAAGAGCTCGTACGGAACCAGGTTCGGGTGCGCGTTTCCCCACCGGCGCGCTTCCTCACCGGTGACCAGAGCGTTTTGTGCGACGTTGACCAGGGCCGCTCGCGCGCTGGCGGCAAGCGACACGAAGAGCCGCCGATCGGTGTGCGACCTTTCACGTCCGAGGAGGGCTGCGAGGATGGCAATGGCGGCGTCCTTCCCCGCTACCACATCGGCAAGCGCGACACCGACCTTCGTCGGCTCTCCATCGGGAGCGCCGGTAATCGCCATCCAGCCGCACTCCGCCTGGGCGACATAATCGTAACCTGGTCGGTCGCTGCCCGGCCCGAATCCGGTGATCGTGCACCAGATCAGCCGCGGATGCGAGCCGAGCAGTTCTTCCGGATCCAATCCGCGGCGCTCGAGCGTTCCGCGCCGGAAGTTGTCCACCACCACGTCAGCGTCGCGCATCAGCGATAGGAGCAGCTCGCGATCGTCGGCGCGGTCGAGGTCCGCCGCCACGCTCAGCTTGTTGCGATTCACGGACAGGAAGTAGGCGCTTTGCCCCGAGGCGTCAAACGGCGGTCCCCAGCGGCGTGTTTCGTCGCCGCCATCTGGACGCTCCAGCTTGATCACCTCTGCGCCAAGATCGCCTAGCAGCATCGTGCAGAGTGGCCCGGCCAAAACGCGGGTGAGGTCGAGAACTTTGATGCCGTGGAGCATGACTAGTCGCCGTGCTGGCGCTCAAGTGTCGTCACTATTACACTCGCCACCGTTCTCTGGGCCGTGAACTGCCCTGTTCGCGCGCCGCGTCAACCTGCTTGCGTAGATCAAGCCGCATTCTATACTTCCGCCACGACAACGCCTGAAGTCGGGCGAAGGCGGTAGGTGCCCCTCCTGAAACGCCTCGAACGCGGGCGTGCCTCGCCGGCGCGCCTGCACGGATAATGGTCATGGCGGACAAGCCCGACACCAACGAGCCGAGCCTCCCGGGCCCGGAGCTTCTTCCCGACGCGGCAGCCCCGCGTCGCCCATCGAGCCACCGCGCCCCCGACATGCGCGATACGATGGCCGAGCTGACCGAGCGTGCCCAGCAGATCAGCCAGGAAGCTGGAAGCAAGGTAGCGATGGCCATGAAGGACGTGATCGCGGCAGCAGCCGGTCTTGCCGGCTTTGCGATCGAGAGCGCGCGTGATCTTGTGCAGTACATGGTGCGGCGCGGCCAGATGTCGCAGGAAGAGGCGGACCGCCTGATTCGCGAAGCTGAGGATGCGCACGCCAAACGGTCTCCGAGCGAGCGTGCGCGCCCCTCGGCCTCCAAGGCCGCAGCCGACCGAGCGGCGGCCGCGAAGGCCGAATCGATCGCGCGTGCGGCCGCGGCGGCGCCCCACCCGACACCCGCTGTTCCCCCCGTCCAGCGGACGACGGCACAGAGGCCGGCACCCGCACACACCCGAGCAGCAGCGCAAAAGACCAGGGCCCGAAGCGGTCCGCCCGCCAAGTCCTCCGCCGCGAAGCGCGGCACACCATCGTCATCGGCGGCGGCTTCGGCCGCCCGACCAAAAAAGGAGACGAAAGCCGCCAGGGCTTCGAAGTCGACCCCGAAGCCGGACGGCGCGAAAGCGAAAAAGAAGCGCTAATCTCGACGCCCGGATCTCGATGGTCCGGAGTCGCCGCCGCCCGGCCGATCTGCGCTCCGGTTTCTATCGCGCGCCGACAGCAGCCATTCCAGCACCGCCCGCACGCGTTCGGTGTCCGCGACCGCGAACTCCGCGGCCGTTGGCACGCCATTCACGATCGCGCTCCCCACGTGAATGGTGACGCTATTCGGGCACCGCGCGCGAATGAGGCGGAAGGCGTCCTCGTCCGTTCGGTCGTCGCCCGCGTAGAGAATTGACGATTGCGGCTCGGTACCCAGGACTCCGAGCTCGCGCGCCAGATCGAGCGCCGCGGTGCCCTTGTCGACGGCCACGGGTGGACGCAGCTCCAGCACCTCCTTGCCGTGGGTAACCCGCAAGCCCAGCACGCCCGCGACGCTGCGCACCGAATCGTCGATGCGTGACACCAATGCATGATCGGCAAGGCGGTAGTGCACACTGAGGGTCAGTCCCTTGTTTTCGACGATCACGCCTCGAATCGCCGCGAGCAGCGCCGACAGCCGCACGACCGCGTCCGCGATTGCTGGCTGGTAGGGCGCCACGTGCGGGCTCACGACGAGCGTGCCCGAGGGATCCATGCGTTCCATTCCGTGATTGCCAATAACCCACATCCGCGCGGCACCCAGCATGCCGCGACCATCCCGTGCCGCGCGGCCGGTGACGGCCGCGACGTGCACTCCGGGGCTCCGGGTGAGCGCGTCCAGCGCCTGCCGGGTGGCCGCAGGCACCGCGGCTTCATCGGGGGTCGGCGCGATCGGCGCCAGCGTGCCGTCGATGTCGAGGAGGACGAGTAATGGCGACCCGCTCAGGCGGCGCGCGAAGCTGGCGGTCGGCGGCAGCGCCTCGACTGCGATGGAGAGCCCGGGTGCGCCCGCGCCGGTCATACGGCCGCGTGTTGCTGTGACATTATGGCTGTCGCGCGCGCGAGGATGGAATCCAGCCAGTCGAAGATCGTGGAGTTGTGCAGCTGTCGCCGCATGCGGCGCATCCGGCGCCGGCGCTCCTCCGTCGTCATCTCGAGCGACATGCGAATCGCGGCGACGAACCCGTCCACGTTGAACGGATTGATGAGACACGCCCCCTCGATCTCCTCGGCCGATCCGGTGAAGCGACTGAGAAGCAGTACTCCGCGCTCGTCCACCTGACAGGCCACGAATTCCTTCGCAACGAGGTTCATCCCGTCCTGCAGTGAGGAGACGATGCAGAGATCGCCGGCGCGATACACCGACGCGAGCAGGTCCGCGTCCACGTTCTCGTTGATCAAGACGATTGGCGTCCAGTCCGCCGTGCCGTACTTCTGGTTGACCGCGATGGTGTACTCGATCACCTCGCGTTCCAGCGTGTTGTACGCGGGGAGATTCGAGCGCGAGGGCGTGGCCACGAAGATGAACGTGAACCTGCCGCGCAGCTCCGGCGACTCGGCCCACAGGGTGTCGAAAGCGCGCAGCCGCTCGGGAATCCCTTTCGTGTAATCGATGCGATCGACGCAGACGCCCAGCTGTCGTCCGTTACGCGCATAGCGCTCGCGTAGGGTACGCGTGCGCTGCTCCGCCGCGGGGCACGTCGCCATCGCCTCGAAGCGCTCCACATCGATGCTGATGGGGAACGCGCCGACGTGCACGACGCGATCGCGGAACACGATCGTCTGGCGCACGGGGTCGACCTTGGCCTCCGGGATGAACTGCTCCACGCAATCCATGAAGTTCTCGGCATAGCGATCGATCTGGAATTCCATCAGGTCATTGCCAAGGAGCCCCCGCAGCAGCGCTTCGTGTGTTCCCGTCGGGAGCAGCCGCAGGATGTCCGGCGGTGGAAACGGAATGTGCCAGAACTGATGGATGAAGAGAGACGGGCGCATCGCACGCAAAAACTCGGCGGCGAGCCCGAAGTGGTAGTCCTGGATCCAGGCCATGGCGCGACCTGTGCACCGCTCTGCCTCGTCGGCGACGGCATGCGCGAAGCGCAGGTTCACGGCGCGGTAGCGCTCCCAGTACTCCGTGCGGAATTCGAAGTGCTGGATCAGCATGTGACACAGCGGCCACAGCGCGCGATTGGCAAACCCGTGGTAGTAGCCGTCGATGTCGGCCTCGTCCAGCCAGACGCGATGCACGGTATACTGCGGATCTTCGGGCGGCACCTCCACGCGCCCGGCTTCGTCGGAGACATCCCGGTCGGCAGAGCCGGAGCCCCAGGCCACCCAGGTGCCGTGGGTCCGGCGCATTGTCGGATCGAGCGCCGAGACGAGCCCGCCCGCGGGTTGCTTCACCTCGATACCATGGGGGCCGCGCATGTGCTCGTACGGCTCGCGGTTCGAAACGAGGATGAACTTGCAGTCGTTCAGATACTGGACGAAGTCGAGCATGAGAGGCTGGAGCCGCAACTGGTATGCCCCGGACCGTGCGCGCGATCACGATCGTGCGCGCGGCGGTCTGGCGCTTCGAAGCCACCGCAATAGGTTCCCCACCCGTGCAACCTAGTCCCTCACTCGCGATCGCCACGATGCGCGCATCCCTGGCGCGTTCGCGCACCGCTGGCCGCGCCGCGACGGCCGCGCGGTGCCGATTGCTGCCTTTCGAGGGAAGGCGCGTGGACGCGTAGTGGCGCTCGTCCACCTCAGCGCGCGCGCGCCCGCGCGGCTCGACTTCGGCGGCGGATGGACCGATGTGCCGCCCTATGCTGACCGGGAAGGTGGCTTCGTCTGCAATGTCGCGATCGCGCGGTACTCGACGGCGCTGGTGGCGCCGGCCATCCGCACGCCCGACGCCGGCGTGCTCGTCTCGGAGCGCTCGGCCGATCGCGCCCTGGTGGACGCGGCGGTGCGGCGGGCAGGCCTGCACGGTGTGGAGGTATTCCTATATAATGACTTCCCGGTCGGCGCCGGTCTCGGCGGATCGTCCGCTGCGGGCGTGGCGCTCGCCGCCGCGCTGTCAGCGGTCGTGAACGGGCACGCGCTGCGAGGCGATCGCGAGCGCCAGGCGCTCGCCGAGCGGAGCCGCGCCACTGAGGTGGAGGAACTGGGCGTGGCCGGCGGCCGGCAGGATCACTACGCGGCGGCACTCGGCGGCGCCCTCGCACTTCGGTTTTCGCAGACGGCCACGGTTGCGCGCCGTATTCCACTGTCCGCTTCTGTTCGGGCAGAGCTGGAGCGCCGCTGCCTCCTCGTGTATACCGGCGAGTCGCGTATCTCGGGTGAGACCATCGGCGCGGTGCTCGGCGCGTACCAGGCCGGTGATCGCCGGGTGCTCGCCGCCCTCGGCCGCATGAAGGCCCTGGCCGAGGAGATGGCGTGCGCACTCGAGCGCGGCGATCTGGACGCGCTCGCGGCCTGCATCGGGGAGCACTGGGTACACCAGCGCACCTTGCATCCAGGAATCCCGACGCCGCGAATCGACGCCATCGTCGAGCAGGCACGCCACGCCGGCGCCCGGGGCGCCAAGGCGCTGGGAGCATCGGGCGGCGGTTGCGTGCTGGTGCTCGCGAGCGGCGAGAACGTGGATCGTGTGCGCCGCGCGATCGCCCCGCTCGGACCCATGCTGCCGTTCACGATCGCCGAGCGTGGTGTCGAGGTGGAACGCGCGACGGAGGAGCCGCAGTCGTGACGATCGCTCCGGGTGACGCGGTGGCACTCACGCGCGAGCTGGTGGCCATCGACTCGCGCAATCCCGCCCTCGTGCCGGACGGTCCGGGCGAGGCAGCAGTCGCACAGCTCCTGGGGTCGGTGCTGGAGGAGTGGGGATTTCGTGTGGAGCTGCGCGATGCGGCCCCGGGACGCCCCAACGTGATCGCGCGCATCGGCGACGGCATGCCAAATATGCGAACGTTGATGTTCAACGGTCACCTCGACGTCGTGGGCACGGATGGGATGGTGCACGCGCCGTGGGTACCGCGGCTGCGCGATGGTCGCCTGTACGGGCGTGGATCCGCGGACATGAAGGCGGGTGTGGCGGCGATGTGCGCCGCCGCCTCGCGCGCCGGAGCGGGGTCGATCCCCGGCGAGATCGTCGTGACGGCGGTCGTGGACGAGGAGTATCAGAGCCTTGGCACGAGCAGCCTCGTCGCATCCGGGGTACGCGCCGACGCGGCCATCGTCACCGAACCCACCCGGCTCTGCATCATGCCCGCGCACAAGGGATTCGTTTGGATGGATCTGGTGGCGCATGGCCGGGCGGCACACGGCAGCCGGTGGGACGTTGGTGTTGACGCGATCCGCCATGCCGCCCTCGCACTCGCCGAACTGGATGCGATGGATCACGAGGTGCTCCCGCAGCGGTCGCATGCGCTGCTTGGCCGGCCCTCCCTTCATGCCGCGTCGATCGCGGGAGGGAGTGGACTCTCCACCTATCCGGAACGCTGTCGGGTCACCATCGAGCGCCGAACGATCCCCGGTGAGACCGCGGAGGCAGTCATGCAGGAGCTGGCCAGCATCTGCGACCGTGTACGCGCGCGCCAGCCTGACGCGCGGCTCGAGATCGGCATGCTGTTCGCACAGCCTCCGAGCGACGTGCCGGTGGATGCACCGATTGTTCGCGCACTGGACGCCGCGTTGCGGAGCGCAGGCGAGGAGGTCCGCATCACCGGGATGAGCGCCTGGACCGACGCCGCAGTGCTCAACGACGCCGGCATTCCCGCGATCTGCTTCGGGCCGGGCGACATCGTGCACGCTCATGCCGCCGAGGAGTATGTCGAGACAGAGGAGATCCGACGCGCCACCGCTGTCCTCGCGCGACTGGCGGCCGCGTGGTGCAGCCAGAGCCGATGACCCGGAGACCGATGGCACATCTGAACCACAGAGAGTACGATGATCTCGAGCGTGCGGTCGCAAGCGGAACTCGCATCGCGGTGTGGCGGCGCGGCACGGAATACGTCGTGTTGCCCACGGAGCTGCGCCTCCTGAGCGGGCGTGAGGCGATCGAGGCGCGCAATCCCACCACGGGGGACGAGCTGACGCTCTATCTCGACGAGCTCGATCGCATCGAGGTGGTGGGATGAACGGACCCGAGTCGCCGAATCGCGAGAGAACTGGAGGTCCCCTGCCGCTCATCGCCATTTACGCCGACGAATCCTGCCTGGGGAACGGGCGCGAGGGCTCGAACCCTGGAGGCGCCGCCGGGGTAATCGAGTACTGGAACCCGGCGGCGGAGCGGCTCACGCGCTGCGATTACTGGACCGCCGAACCGGCGACGACCAACAATCGCATGGCGCTGCGGAGCCTCATCGAGGGCTTCGAGATCATATCTCGAAAGGGGGGAAGGTTCCGCGTGGTGTTCACGAGCGACTCGCAGTATCTCGTAAAGGGGATGAGCGAATGGCTGCACGGCTGGATCGCGCGGGGCTGGCGGCGCAAACAGGGCGAGATCGAGAACCTGGCAATGTGGCGGGCGGCCGCGGCCGCGGTGTGCGGCCACGCGGTGGAGTGGCGCTGGGTGCGCGGACACGAGGGGCACCCGCAGAACGAGTACGCGAACGACCTGGCCGTACGCGCCGCGCGCGAACAGACGAGCTCCGGCGGTGCGGTGCCTACCGGGTTCGACGCGTGGCTGGCCACGATGCGCGAGCGTGGCCGGGTCACGTCCGAGCCAGACCCTTTCCCGCTCGACCGCCCCTTCCGGCCGGCCCGGCCCCTACCGTTCGTGACGAAAGGTTCGTTCACTTCGTGATAAGGGAAACCCCAGAGCGAGTTTCCCATGAAGCCCCTACTCGTTGGTCTGCTCCTCGGCCTCGCGGTCGGTTACTGGCAGGGATTCGGAGACGGCAAGAGCGGCAGAGATAACGTCGCGGTCCGCGCCTTGAATGCATTCGGCGTGTCGAAGGTCAAGGCCGCCGAGGAAGCGCGTGAGAAGCGCGTGGAGGATGCCGCGACTCCGTGAGCAACGCGGGCCCGGAGCCCGCACAACCGTCAAGCGCGATGGATGCTATCGATCGTACGTTCCGGCATCTGGTCCAGACGATCCAGAATCACTTTCCCGCCTACCTCGACCAGCCATTCGAGGTCGCGGAGTTGTACCAGACGATCCTTCCTTACCGGCACCATCGTCGCGAGCTGGGATTCGAGACGAATCAGGATTATGAGCTGGTGCTGCTCCAGCTCCTCTCTGGTGCGCGCGATTATCTGATCGTCGATGGCGCCATGCGCGAGTCGCTGGCACGGGAGCTGGCATCGCCCACTCCCTCGCCCGGCGCATTTCGCGAGTTCAACACCTCCCAGCTGTCGCTGAATCCAGAGGCTGTCGAACGCCTCGCACACACCGAGACTGAGGGTACGGCAGCCACCGCTGCCAGGTCCGTTCCCACGCCGCCGGCGGCGCCAGCTGCGCCGGCGCCAGAGCCCCGCCCGTCCAGCAGTGCGACGACGCAGCGCATCTCGGTGTCGCGCACGCGTGCCGCAGCGGGTTCCGGCGGCGCTGTGATGAGTGGTACGGCGCCCGGCGGCTCTCCGATGAGCGAGGGTGGGTCCGGCAGCTCGAGCCGCGCTGCCTCGCCATCGCAGCAGGAGCCGCCCGCGGAGAATCGGCCGCAGCCGCGGGCCGCGCAGGCGCCTGCGGCCGCACCACGCACGTCGGCAACCGTGGGTGCGACGGCAGCTGGCGGGGCGCGCGCGAGCCTTTCGTCGCGCAGCGCAACTCCGAGTACGGGTCGGACCACGGGCATTGTCGTGCAACCGGGTGAGCAGTGCCGGTACTGCGCCGGCTCACTCCCCTCGGGACGCCGCATCACCTTCTGCCCGCACTGCGGCCAGAATCTCACCGTCGTGAACTGCATGGCGTGCGGGACGGAGCTCGAGCTGGGGTGGAAGTTCTGCACCACCTGCGGCCGCCCGGTCACGGCGTGACCGAGCGAGAGCGGATGATGAGGCATCTTCACGCCGGCACGTCCACCATCCGACGGGCGCACGCGCTGTTCGCCCTCGGCCTCGCGGTTGCGGTGGCCGCGTGCGCCACGAGCGGGCTGCCGTCCGGCACTTCACGCGCCCCGGCGCCGGGCATCGGCAGCATCTCGAGCGACTCGCAGTGGCCGATGAGCACGCGCGAGCACGTGGACCTCTGGCTGCACGGCTACGCAGTGCTGACGACGGACACGGCGCGCGTCCCCTTCTTCCAGCGCGGCTACCGGCAGCGCATGCGCGATTTGAAGAACCAGCGCAACGTGTACACGCAGCTCGACGCCAATGCCGAACAGCTCTCCGCGCGGTTTCTCGCCAATCCGTCGCTCGTGAACGGCCAGTTCGTGCCCCTGTACTTCTCGTCGTTCGAGCAGATCCAGCAGGTGGTCGCCGCCTTTCTGCAGAGCGGGGGGAGGGTGGGCGCCGCGAGAGACCCGACGATGCAGGCATACTTTGGGCTGCTCAACGGCACCTTTCCCAGCGCGGCGGATCGGGATTGGCTGCGCCTGTTCGTGCAGTGTCTCGGCGATGAGGACCGCCGCTTCTATCACGATTACTGGAATCAGCAGCAGACCGCGCGCACGGCAACCCGCACCGCAGTGGATTCGCTCTGGGCGCGGGTGTACCGGCCGCGCCTCCAACGTTTTCTCAACAACACCCAGCAGGAGAACGGAGAACTGATCCTGTCCCTGCCCCTCGATGGCGAGGGCAGGTCCGTGAACTTCTCCAGACAGCAGAACGCGGTGGCCGTGGCCTATCCCGACTCCGTCGCGGGCGCGGTCGAAGCGATCTACGTCCTCGCGCACGAGGTGGTGAACGCCATCACCACGACAGCGATCAAGGACAACACCACACCAGCCGAGCAGCGCAGCGGCGCATCCGGCGCGTACACGGCCAACGCGACCGTGCGCGGCGGTGCACTCCTGCTACAGAAGGCCGCGCCGGAGCTGCTGCAAGGATACATGAGATATTATCTACGGTCAGCCGGTCTCAGCGTGCCCACCGGCGACGCGTCGGCCGTCTTCGCCAGCACGTTCACGCTGCCCGACGCGATTCGCGACGCCATCTCGCGCCAGCTTGACGTCGTGCTCGGCGGAATCTGATCGGAGCGGCGGACGTATATTTCAAGCATGGCGGGCGATCCGAACCTCCCAGTTTCTTCCCCTCGCTTCGACCGGGCGGCGCTCGAGCGGGTGCTCGCCCGTGCGGCAGAGCTGGCATCCGGAATGGGTGAGTCGGAGGAAGTGCTCACCGAGGAACAGATCGTGGAGCTCGGCCAGGAGGTCGGTCTCTCCCCACAGCACCTGCGGCAAGCGCTCGCGGAAGAACGCACGCGTATCGCGCTGCCGCCGGACACACACGGCGTGACGGGACGCGTGTTCGGCGGTGCACGCGTGAGCGCGAGCCGGACGGTACCGGGGCGGCTGCACGACGTGCTCGCCGCAATGGACAGCTGGATGCTCCGGCAGGAATGCCTCCAGGTGAAGCGACAGTTCCCGGATCGCATCGTCTGGGAGCCGCAGCGCGGATTCGTCAGCCTCGCTAGGCGAACCTTCAACGTCGGCGGCCGGAGCTACGCCCTGTCGCACGCCTTCGAGGTGGCGGCCACCGCCGTGTCGATCGAGGACTCTCGCACCCTGGTGCGGCTTGACGCCGATCTCGATTCGTTTCGCTCCAGCCTCGCCAAGCAGAGCCTGGGCATCTCGGCGCTCGGTGCGGCGTCTACCGGGACGCTTGCCATGCTCGGCTTCGCGCTCCCCTTCGCCGCCATTCCTGTGGTCGTGTTCACAGCAGGCGCGATCTACGGCGCTCGCGGCGTCAACGCGCGCGTGGTGAGCTCGGCCCAACTTGCACTCGAGCAGCTGCTGGACCGCCTGGAGCGGGGAGAGCTGACGAGGGCACAGCCGTCATCACTGCTCAGCGCACTCGCGGCGGCAGCGGCTACCCTGCCCAAGCGGTGAGCGCCGCGTTCCGAGCGGGCCGGCGGCGGGACTCGAACGCGTTCCGTCTGTCATTCATCCAGCGTTGTCGGCGGTGTACTCACCACGGGCGCCAGCCCAGGTGAGGGGCCGCCGACGCGCCTGCGCGGCGAGCCACGCCAGCATGTGATTGCTCGCGACGCCAACCACGCTGAGAATCGTGAGCGACTTCACCTCCGCGCGCGAGATCTTCACCACCTGACTCAGCGGTGCCTGCGCCAGCGCGGCCCATGTCCGCCGAAGATCGCGAAGGGTGGCGCAGGCGAAGAGCAACGGAAGCGCGCAGAACAGCCGGATGGGCATGGCGCGCCGGGGAATCGCGAGGAGGTACGCCTGCGCGTGCTCGAGATCCTGCGAGGCCAGGCGAGCCAGGGTGCCAAGCGCATCCCGGGTCTGGCGCGCACGATCCGCCGCGAGAATCATGGCGTGGCTGGAACCGTGCTCCTGGAGCAGCTGCTCGGGGATGAAGATCGAGTTCTCGTGCTCCGCGTCGCGTGCGACGTCCTTGAGAATGTTGACGGTCTGGAGCGCTTCGGCGAATGCCCGGCAGCGCTCGCGCAGCGCGGCGTGTCGCGCATCACTGATGATGGGCCAGTGCTCGTGCCAGAGGTCAGTCAGCATGTAGCCGACGGTACCGGCCACGTAGTAGCAATACTCGCGATACTCATCCAGACTCTGGATGCGAATGCCCTGGGGGTAGCGTAGCACGAAGGTTCGCATGCCCGTCACCATCTCCGTCACCCAGCGGCGAACGTGCGCGCGGGATCCGGCCGGTAGCGCGCTGAACTCGAGGAACACGAGATTGGCGTGGCGCGTCAGTCTGGCGTGGCCCGGATCGCCGTCGATCTCGGCCGTGCGCGCGGGGAATGCCTCTCCCTCTGCCGCATCATCGAAACAGGCGAGCATGGAGTCCAGCAGCGCGGACTTTCGCTCCGCGCTGAGTCCCGGCGCATCCTCGACGGTGTCGGCGATCCGGCACAGCAGGTAGGCGACGAGCACGGCGCGGCCGAGCGCGCCCGGCAGCACGCGGATGCTGAGCGCGAAGGTGCGCGAAACCGAAGGCAGGATGTCGCGGCAGAAGCGTGCCGCCTCGGCTTGTCGGTGGAGCGGATCGGCAGTGCCGCGGTGCGGCGCGACTATCATTACGGAATCAATCCTGCTTCGAGTCCAGTGCGGCCGGCGCAGCCATCGCGATGACGAAGGAGCAAAGATATAGCCGTGGTCACGAACTCGCTCAAAGCGCCAACTGGGTTCCGCGGAGTATTCCGCACTGACGAGGCCGCGCTTGCGGTCTACTCGGAGGCTGCGGGAATCGCCCGAATGCGGCCGCTCGCGGTGGCGGTGCCGGGTGATGCCGACGACGTCAGCGCGCTGGTACACTGGGCCCATGACACGTGCACGCCGCTCGTCCCCCGCGGCTCTGGGAGCAGCATGGCCGGCGGGGCCGTGGGCCGTGGTGTCATCATCGATCTCAGCCGGCTTCGCCATTTCGGTGTGGTGGACGAGCGCGCGCGATCTCTCAGGGTCGGCCCGGGAGTGCTGCGCGCCGAGGTCGACCGGCTCGCGCGCTCCCACGGGCTGCGATTTCCCGTGGACCCGTCGAGCGGCGCCTTCTGTACCGTCGGTGGCATGGCCTCGACGAACGCCGCGGGATCGCACTCCCTGCGCTTCGGACCGATGCGGAGCTGGGTGCGCGCGCTGGACTGCGTGTTCGACGATGGCACTCGGGCGGAGATCCGCCGTAGCGACGTGCTGCCGGCCAACGTGCCCGCGCTCGCTCGATTTCTACGTGAGGGCGCTCCGGCGCTTGCCTCGGAAGCATCCGCCCCGGCGGTACACGCCGGGGTGCGAAAGGAGGCGTCGGGCTACGCGACCGCCGCGTATGGTCGCGGCGGAGATTTGGTGGATCTGCTCGTGGGAAGCGAGGGAACCCTGGCGCTGTTCGTCGGCCTCGAACTGGCGCTCGCGCCCGAGGCCGAGGCCACCAGCAGCGTGCTTGGCGCGTTCCCGGTGCTCGACGATGCCGTCGATGCGGCCGTGCGCGCGCGCGATGCCGGTGCCACGGCGTGTGAGCTGCTGGATCGCACCTTTCTGGAGGTCGCTCGATCGGGGGGACGAGTTCTTCCGGTCCCGGAGGAGACCGAGGCCGTGCTGCTCGCCGAAGTGGAAAATGAGGATGGTGTGAGCGCGGCGGACCGCGCGCACGCGTTGGAACGCTTGTTCCGTGCGAACGGTGCCGCCGTCCGGGTGGCGCTCGATGCTGCCACCGAAGCGGAGCTGTGGGAGCTCCGGCACGCGGCGAGCCCGATCCTGGCCCACCTCGATCCGTCGCTCAAATCGATGCAGTTCATCGAGGACGCGGCGGTGCCGCCGGCACGGCTCGCGGACTACGTGCGCGGCGTGCGCGTGATCCTGGCGCGCCACGGGTTGCGCGGCGTGATCTTCGGCCATGCCGGCGACGCCCACGTGCACGTGAATCCGCTCATCGACGTGCGCCAGTCGGACTGGCGCGACCGCATGGAACGGGTGCTCGACGAGGTGACCGCGCTCGTGGCGACCCTCGGCGGCACGCTTTCGGGAGAGCACGGGGACGGGCGGCTCCGGACGCCGTTGCTGCCACGCGTGTGGAGCGCGGCGGCGCGAGCGCAGTTCTCGCTCGTGAAGGACTGCTTCGACCCGCGGCGGATTCTCAACCCCGGCGTCAAGGTGCCACTCCGGCACGAGCGCGCGATCGAGTCCGTGAAGTACGATCCCGCGCTACAGCCGCCGCCGGAGTCGGCGCGTGAGGCGCTCGCGACGGTGGAGCGCGAGCGCGCCTACGCCCGATTCCGGCTGGACCTGCTCGCCGCGGCCGCGCGTTCGGGTTGACTCGCACCGCGAGCTATTCTTGTTTTCGCAGCGGTGCATGCGCGGGGGGTCGCCGTTCCCCGCGGCTCCCGTGCCTCTGATTCCCTCCCGCCTTCGCGACTCATGTCGAGCCCCTGCTTCTACCGTGAGCCCGTCGTCACGCTTCTCTCGCGTCCGCAGTTCGCCGCGCCCGAGCATCTGCCCGTGAGCTGGGTGGGCGAGAGCACCGACGGCGAGCGCCTGGCGGAGTTTGCGGGCCGCGTCTGTTACATGAGCCAGCACAACCCGGCGAAGCGCTCCACGCGCGAGTACCTGGAGAATATCAAGAAGCAGGGGCACGGCTCGGTGCTGGAGCACGCGAATTACACGCTGCTGCTCGAAGGGGTGAGCCGATCGCTCACCCACGAACTGGTACGCCACCGCGCCGGATTCGCCTACTCGCAGCTGTCACAGCGGTACGTGGATGAGACGGCAGCCAGCTTCGTCGTCCCTCCGGCCGTGCTCGGGGACGAGTCGCTCGAGACGCACTGGCGCGCCCAGATGGAAGCCTCGCAGGCGGCGTACGTCGCGCTCGTCGAGCAGTTGATGCAGCGCTACGGCTGGGTGGCCGATCGCGTGCACCGGCGAAAGATGGCGCGCGAAGCGGCGCGGTCCGTCCTGCCCAACGCCACCGAGACGAAGGTCGTCGTGACAGCCAACGCCCGCGCGTGGCGCACCATGCTCGAGCTGCGCACCGGCGAGGGCGCGGAGCTGGAGATTCGCCGCTGCGCCCTGGCCATTCTGCGCGTGCTCCAGCGCGAGGCCGCGGGGTTCTTCTCCGACTTCGAGATCTACGACGCCGACGATCGCCGGCAGGCAGCGCGGGTGCGGTACCACAAAGTCTGAGAGGCACCGGCCGCGAGTCGCATCGCCGCACGTTCCGTGAGTACGTTGGTGTGGTCGTCTGCCGGTCTTCACGCGTTACCTCTGCAGCGCTCGCGAGTCTCTCCGCTCGACGATTCGCGCCACAGGCACCGTCGCTGAAAAATTCGTTGCGCGAAAAAATCACTGCATATATTTTGCGCCCGGTCCGACCCTGGCACCGCTCTTGCCCGCCTGCGCGGGCGGCCATCCGACAGGTCGAGCGCACGACAGCACGACGACAGATCTCGTAGCAGCACGCGGGCGGCAGCGTATCGCCGCAGACGATCAACGAAGATCGGATGACGCGCATCGGTTTCGCGTACAATCAGAAGCCAGAGGAAGCCGGCGCTCGCGCCGTCGAGGAGGCGGACGCGCCGCGCCCGGAGGACGAGCCTCCCAGTACCCGCCGGGACATGCCGTCCCGGAACCCGTCCGCGCCTGCGCGCACCGCCGGCGTGAGCGAAGCCGCTGCTCGCATCGCGAACGATTCGACCGCCGACACCTTCGCCGAGTGGGATGCGCCCGAGACTATCGAGGCCGTCGCCGCAGCCCTGGGCGCCTGTGGTGAGGTGATTCGGCTGGAGGCAACACCGGACTTTCCGGAGCGCGTGCGCGCCGACCGCCCGGACATCGTCTTCAACATCGCGGAGGGTCTGGAGGGCGTGAATCGCGAAGCCCACGTACCGGCGATCTGCGAGTTCTTCGGCATCCCCTATTCGGGGAGCGATCCGTTCACGCTGTCGCTCTGCCTGGACAAGGCGCGCACGAAGGAGATTCTCAGCTATCACCGCGTGCCCACCGCGCCGTTCGTGCTCGTCGCGTCACGCGAGGACCTGCACCGCTTGCTCAGTGGCGCCACGCCGCTTCCGACGCCGACGGAGTTCCTGCCGCTCTTCATCAAGCCGGTGCACGAGGGCTCCTCGAAGGGGATCACCGAGCGCAACTTCGTGCGCTCCCCCGAGGAGCTCGAAGCGCAGGTGGCGACGCTGCTCGCGACGTACGAGCAGCCGGTGATCGTGGAGGAGTTTCTTCCGGGCGCAGAGTTCACCTGTGGTGTGCTCGGCAATGGTGCTCGAGCGCGCGTGCTGCCGATCGTGGCTATGAACTTCGCCGCGCTGCCTGAGGGGGCGCTCCCGATCTACGGCTACGAGGCGAAGTGGCTCTGGGATCGGCCCGACGAGCCGCTCGAGATCTTCCAGTGCCCGGCGCCCATCGTCGGCGAACTGCGCAGGGCCATCGAGCACGTGGTGCTGCGCGCGTACCGTGTGCTCGGGTGCCGCGACTGGTCACGCGTGGACGTGCGCCTCGACGCCGACGGAGTTCCCAACGTCGTCGAGGTAAATCCGCTTCCAGGCATCCTGCCGAATCCCGCGGACAACTCGTGCCTGCCCAAGGCCGCGCGAGCTGCGGGCCTCCCGTACGAGTCGCTGATTCAGGAGTGCCTGCGGGTTGCCGCGGAGCGCACCGGTGTCCCCCTGCGGCAGGGCAGCAGACGCGCGCCGCGCCGTCCGCGCGAGCGCGGGAAGGAGACGGCCGCGTGAAGATCGCGCTGCTCTTCGACGGCGCTTCGGCGCTCGCCAGCTCACCCGACCTCCTCATCCTCGGGACAGTCGAGGCCATCGAGCAGTCCCTCGCCGCGGAGGGCAATCAGGTCGTTCGCATTCCCGTGCAGCTGGATGGACGCTGGGTGGAGCGGCTGCGTCGTGGCAGATTCGACCTCGCGTTCAACATGTGCGAGGGCATAGACGGGGACGCGACGCTCGAGCCGCCGGTGATCGGCGTCCTCGAGCTCTTCGGCATTCCGTACACCGGCAGCTCCAGCTACACCACCGCCCTGTGTCTCCGGAAGCACGTGGTGAATGGGCTGCTGGACCACGCCGGGCTCCCTGTTCCACCATGGTCGGTGGTGCGCCGCGGCGCGGCGCTTCCGTCGTTGGGCTTTCCGGTGATCTGCAAGCCTGCAGCGGAGGATGCATCCCTGGGCGTGGAGCAGCGCTCGGTGGTGCGCAGCACGCGCGCGCTCGCGTTACGCACGGAGGCCATGCTCGAACGCTGGGACGAGGTGCTGGTGCAACGCTACGTCGATGGGCGCGAGGTGAACGTCGGCGTCCTGGGCGATCGCGTCCTCCCCATCTCCGAGATCGACTTCGGCGAGATGCCCAGGGGCAAGTGGCGCATCGTGACCTATCAGTCCAAGTGGGGCACGGGCAGCGACGAGGACATCGGTACCGCGCCGCATTGCCCCGCCGATCTGCCGGGGAAGCTCGCTAGTGAGATTCACCGCCTCACCCTCGCGGCGTGGCGCCTGGTGGGCGGGCAGGGCTATGGCCGCGTGGACATGCGCGTGGACGGGAGCGGACATCCCTGGATTCTCGAGGTGAACGCGAATCCCGATATCGCACCGGACGCGGGACTCGCACGCATGGCGGCGGCGGCCGGCATCGACTACGCCGCGCTCGTGCGGGAGATCTGCGAACTCGGGCTCGCGGAACGCCGCGCGCTGGTGCCGGCAGACGAGCGCTGGACCCTGGCGCAGCACCTCTCGGGCGCACCGCCGGCGCCACTGGCGGACGCGAGCTCGCTCGATCTCTTTGCCGATGGAGGGCGCCTGAGCGCGGATTACGCCGCAGGCGACCGCGCCGCTGGCGGTCACTGACGCACCGACCCGGGCGAGTGCCGTGCGAGTCGGCGCGCTGCAGCGGGCACACCGCGAACGCCTGCGCGAGATCCTCGACGCGACGGCCGTGTTTCGTCCGGACGAGGTGCAGGTGGCACTCGAGCTGTTCGACAGCTCGGAGTTGGACGCTACCGTGCGCGGCACAGCCGAAGCGGACGTGGGTGCTGCGGAGCCGTCGGGTCGTGATACCGGGGCCGGGAATCCCGACTACGAATTCATCGGTGCCTTCGACGAGGAGGGGCATCTCGTGGGATACGCCTGCTTCGGCGCGACCCCTGGCACCGACCGCACGTACGATCTCTACTGGATCGCCATGCATCCGGCGCTGCACGGACGTGGCGGCGGCTCGCGGTTGCTGCACGAGGTGGAAGCGCGCCTGCGCGCGCGTGGTGCGCGTCTGATCGTCGTCGAGACGTCGTCGCGTGACGCCTACGCACCGACGCGACGCTTTTACGAATCCCGCGGGTACGCGGAAGTGGCCCGCCTGCACGCGTTCTACGCCGCGGACGACGACCGGGTGATCTACAGGAAGGCAGTTCGTGGTACCAGTTCGCATCCCCCAACCGAGCGCGGAGTGCGCGATGAGTGACTGGCAGAAGATCCTGCACGAGAGCGTCGATAGCCTGGAGAAGCTGAAGGCGCACGTCGCCGAACGATTCGGCGAGGATGTCATCGACGTCGAGGCGCTCCGACCGGCGTTCGACAACTTCCAGATGCGAATCACCCCGGCCGCGCTGGCGTCCATGGGCGAGATCGGTAGCCCCATGTGGAACCAGTACGTGCCCACGACGCAGGAACTGGAGATCGTGGACGGCGTCATCGATTCGCTCGACGAGGATGGGGATAGTCCGGTGCCGAACATCACGCATCGATACCCGGACCGCGTACTCTTCCTCGTGAGCCCCGTCTGCGCGAGCTACTGCCGCTTCTGCACGAGACGCCGCAAGGTGGGCGACCCGGAGAAGATCCCGCTCAACCAGTACGACTCCGCGTTCGACTACATCGCCTCACATCCGGAGATTCGCGACATCGTCCTCTCCGGCGGTGATCCGATGATGCTCTCGGATCGCCGGCTGGAGTACATCTTCCAGCGCCTGCGCGCAATCCCGCACGTCGAGATCATCCGGATCGGCAGCCGCATCACGTCGCACCTCCCGGAGCGCATCACGCCGGAGTTCTGCGAGATGGTGCGGAAATACCATCCCGTGTACATGAACACGCACTTCAACCACCCCAGCGAGCTGACGGCAGCGACCGTCGCCGCCCTCGGGCGGTTGGCCGATGCGGGTGTGCCACTGGGCTGTCAGACCGTTCTCCTGCGCGGCGTCAACGACGACCCCGCCATCATGAAGGAACTGATGCAGAAGCTGCTCGTGGCACGCGTCCGGCCCTACTACATCTACATGGCCGACCAGGTCGCTGGTGGCGAGCACTTCCGCACCACGGTGGAAAAGGGCCTCGAGATCGTGAAGGCGCTGCGCGGCTGGACGTCCGGGCTCGCCGTGCCCCACTTCGTCATCGACTCGCCGGGAGGCGGCGGCAAGGTGCCGCTGCTGCCCGAATACGTCGAGGAGATCAATGAGGACGAAGTGATCTTCCGCAACTACGAGGGCAAGCGCTTCGTGTACAAGCAGCCGCGTCAGCCCGCCATCGCCGCCTCGTGTGGTGCGGCGGCGGCCGCGCAGTCTGACGTCGTGCCGATCCAGGTCGGAAAGGCCGCAGGCAAGAAGGCCGCTCGCGCCCGCCGTCGCAGGACGGCGTCCTGAGCGGCGCTACTTCCGCGTCACGACGATGGCGCCGGCCGTGTGGCCGGTGCCGTAGCGCTGGGTGGCGTCGGTAGCGTTGAGATAGCGGATCTCCTTCACTTCCGTGATGGGGATCTGCTCGAGCACTTCGGTGCCGCCCATCCTCGTGTTGTCCACGTACACGACGATGCCCGCCTCCGCCTGAGTGATGGAGGTCGGCCCGACGCTGCGCAGGAAATTCGGGCGCAGCCGCTGCACCGCCTGCAGTGCGTTCTGTACGTCGATGGTCGCGAGCTCGTCGGCCGCGATGACGTCCGGTTGGCGCGAGATGGATCGAGCCCTCGAAGCCGTGGTGCCGGCGGGAGATGATGCACACGCGGTAATTACCGATCCCGCCAGGGCGAGTACCAACACGTTGGAGAGCTTCATCGGCGGCCTCATGGCGAAGGCGGAAAGTGATGGATGTGCCGGCGATCGGCAGCGCGCCGATCAATTCTGAGCATCGCGCCCGCATCCGGCAAGAGCTGCCAGCCCCAACCGAGCAGCGCCGCCCCGCGAGCAGGCGTGGCATGTGTCTTGTCCTTTTGGGCTGCGGTAGTGATCGCGGCGCGTGCGACCGCGTTCTCGTACTCGTCTCGGAACGATCGGCGGCCGCGCGGCCGCCGTGCGGGAGACGCTCCGATGCCCACTCGAAGGTTGCTCTTCGGCATGCTGCTGGTATCGCTCGGCGCGTGCACGCCGGCGACCAGCAGCCTGGGCACGATGGATCGGGCGGCGTTCACCTCCGCGAGCAGCGACGTGCTCTATGCCGCCGATCTCGTGTCGTCCACCGCGGCCGATGTGTATGAGGCCGTGCTCCAGGTACGACCGGATTTTTTCCGCAGACACGAGCGGCTCGACCGCCCGGTTGCCTTCCGGCGCGCCGAGGCGCCGCGCGTCTACCTGAACGGCGTGGACATCGGCGGGATGGATGCGATGCGGAGCATCCCGCTTGGCGCCGTTATCTCGGTTCGGTATGTGAGCGCCGCGGAGGCAATGTTCCGCTGGGGCACTGACGGTGCCGGCGGCGCGGTGCTCGTCACCACGCTGCGCTGAGGAGGACGCCGAGCGGGGCGGCCGGAGTGCTCCGCCCGCCCCGCTCCGTGTCGGGCAACCGACAGGAGGTCAGTGCGCGGCAACCTCCTCCTGCTCCTTCGCGGCGCCCTCGATCACGCGTTGCGCGACGTCGTGTGGCACCTCTTCGTACCCCTTGAATCGCTTCGTGAAGGTCGCGCGCCCCTGCGTCATCGACTGAAGAGTGCTGGCGTATGCATACAGCTCCGCCTCGGGCACCACCGCGCGCACCCGCGTTCCGAAATCGTCCAGCGGCTCGGTCCCGAGAATGTGTCCCCGGCGCGCGGACAGGTCTCCGAGGACGTCGCCCATGTACTCGTCGGGCGTCACCACCTCGATCTCCGCGAGGGGCTCCAGGAGCACCGGTTTGCACTTCGGCGCCACCGTCTTGAAGGCCAGGATGCCCGCCATCTTGAACGACTGCTCGTTGGAATCCACGGTATGGAACGAGCCGTCGTACAGCTCCACCTGGAAGTCGACCATGGGATAGCCGGCGAGCACGCCGCGCACCGAGGCCTCCTGGATGCCGCGATCCACGGCGGGGATGTACTGCCGCGGTATGGCGCCCCCCACGATGTGATCCACGAACTGATATCCCTGACCGCGGGGCGTGGGCGCGATACGCACCCAGCAGTCGCCAAACTGCCCGCGTCCGCCGGTTTGCTTCTTGTGCTTGCCCTGCCCCTCGCTGCGCCCCTTGAGCGTTTCCCGGTACGCGATCTTCGGTCTGGTGAGCTGCGCCTGCACCCCGTACTTGCGCCGCAACCTGGCCAGGGAGATCTCGAGATGCCGCTCCCCGACGCCCGCGATGATCGTCTCGTGGGTCTCCGGGTTGTAATGCGTCTGGAAGGTGGGGTCCTCCTCGTGCAGCTTGTGCAGCCCGAGCTGCAGCTTCTCCTCGTCGGCGCGGGCGGACGCGTGCACCGCCATCTCCATGATGGGCTCGGGGAAGTCGATGGGCGGCAGCCGCACGGGACGCTCGCGGGCCGACAGCGTGTCGTTGGTGTGCGTGTTGCGCAGCTTCGCCACGCAACCGATGTCGCCGGCGCAGAGGCGGTTCACCTCGATGCGGTCCTTGCCCTGCGCCACGGAGAGATGATTGAGCTTCTCCGTCGCGTCGCGCGTCGCATTGAACGCCTCCTCGCCGTTCGCGATGCAGCCGGAGAAGACGCGGAAGTAGCTCACATCGCCCACGTGCGGCTCGGACATCGTCTTGAAGACCAGCGCGCTGAAGGGCGCGTCCACCTCGGCGTGGATCTCGATCGTGTGATCCCCCTGGGCTCCTTTCAGCGCGTGCACCTCCTCCATCTCCCAGGCGGTGGGCATCAGCTCGACCACCGTCGTGAGGACGGCCTGCACGCCGAAATTGAGCTCGCTGGAAACGCAGAACAGCGGGAAGAGCTCCATCCGCTTCATGGCCTCGCGCATGCCCGCGATCATCTCCTCGCGCGAAATCTCACCGCCCTCCAGATAGCGCTCGAGCAGCATGTCATCCGTGGACGAGATGGACTCGAGGAGCTCCTGGTAGTAGCGGTCGAACTGGGTGCGATAGTCCGCCGGGATGTCCACCTCGGAGTACTCGCCAGTCTTCGCGCCCTGCTTGAAGAGCAGTGCCTTCCGGGTGAAGAGATTGATCACGCCGTGGAAGTCCGGCCCCTCGCCGAGTGGCACCTCCACCGGAATCACCTTGCCCGTGAGGCGGGTCTTGATCTGCTGGTAGACGCGGTCGAAGTCGGCGTGCTCCTTGTCCATCATCGATACCACGAACATCACCGGATCGCGCCGGCGCACCGCCTCGCGGAACATGCGCTCGGTGCCAACCTCCACGCCGGCGGCTGCGGCTACGACACAGAGCGCGCCATCCGCGGCGGCGAGGCCAGCGGTGGCATCGCCCTGAAAGTCGAGAAACCCCGGCGTGTCGATCAGATTGATCTTCGCATTCATCCATTCCGCGTACGCGATGCCGAGATTGATGGAATACCCACGCTCCACCTCCTCCGGTGCGGTGTCGGTGAGGCACGTGCCGTCCTCCACCGAGCCATGGCGCTTGCTGCTCCCTGACACGAAGGCGAGCGCGTCGACCAGACTGGTCTTCCCGCTCGCCCCGTGCCCAACCACCGCGATGTTCCGAATCTCAGAGCCCTGGTACTCCCGCATAGGCGTCCGCTCCTCCCGGCTAGCTGAGGGTGCCAATCTTGGGCGCGGCATCGAGCCACGCCCGTAGGGTATCGTCCCCGATGCTCTGCTCCAGCGTGGCGACCTCCAACGCCAGGGCACGGCCAGCCTGACGTCCGTCGCTGATGCACGTGAAAACCAGAGCATCCGATGCTTGCGAGGCACTCCACAGGCGCCCCACGTGGTCGGCGAAGACGCGCCCTCCGCCGGAGGGCTGGCTCGCCGCACTTCGAATCGATCGCCGTGACATTCGCTCTCCTGGCTATCGATAGGCTGGCGCGCCGCCGGAGATGCGTCAAGGGGAAAGCGTCCGGACTCAGGTGTAGGGGATCTGCCGGATGCAAAAAGGCGAGGCGACTCGGAGTCGCCCCGCCCGCTCATGCCGTCGCACGCCGCTCGCGCTCAGTCGCCCTCGGTCTCGAACGCCAGCCCGTCCGCCTCGCGCATCCGCTCGAGCAGGGAGTCCAGGGGAGCGAACACCGGCGCCGTGAGACCGACGATTGGTCCGATGGTCACCGTGATGGCACGTCGCGCGCCCTCGGGCCAATCCGGCATCGAGAGCCCCGCCACCAGCCGGCGAATCAGCTGGCCGCATTCCGCCAGGAGCTTGCCCGCCGTGGTGTGGAGAATCTCCAGGGGAATCTCCAGGTCACGCGTCATGAGCTGGCCCGTGCTGCTGTCACGCCACGCCGCGTCCCCGATCGCGCCGCGCTCCGGCCACACTCCCAGATGGCGAATCACCTCGGTGCTGTTATCGGCCGAGCGATGTGATTCGACGGCCGCGGCAAGCGCCAGTGCGAGCGACTCGGGGTTCGGCGACCCGTACAGCGTCACGATGTCACGCGATGGACGCTCGGCCGACGCAAGCGGTGTCGGAACCGAATTCACGTGCGCGAGCACCGGTGAATGATCGGGGTTTTCCTCGAGCATCACGAGGACGTCCATGCCCCCCTCCAGATAGGAATGCTGCGCGACCATCGCTCGCTTCTCAACCGACTGACTGCCTCTGGCAACAGGCTTCGAGAGGTTCCACGAGCGCGACTCGCCCGTGATCTCGAACCCGATCGGGACCAGTATGTTCCACCTAAACTGTCGTCGCGCCGTCCCACGTCACATCGCCGCGAGATACATGGATCGTCGTACGCGAGCGACTAGTCTCTGTACAGTGGTGGAAAGGCAAAGCGCATGCCGATTGGCAGCGACAGCGCGAGAACGACGCCCAGCACGATCAGATTGCCGAGGGGCAGAAGCGGAGCCAATCCCACGCCGAGCGAGTGGCCGATCGCCCAGGATGCCGCAAGCGCGAGAATCGCGAGCACGATGGCCCAGGCCACCGAATGGCCCTTCCGGCCCACCAGCGCCGCGTACAGCACCCCGCACGCGACGACTGCCACGAGGTGCAGCAGCACGCCAACGAGCGTCGGACCGGCCGCAAAGCCGAACACCTGCATGGCATCGCCGCCGAGCAGCAGCGCACCAATCGCGTTGAACGGACGCGCCGGCGTGCCGAGGCGCAGGCCAAAGGCGAGAAGCGCACCCGCCGTGGACGACGCGGCCAACACGCCCGTGGTGAGGCCCGCCAGGATCCAGTCGCGTCGCACGGCACCAAAGCAAGCGAGCCTTCGGCGCCTGCTCAAGGGGTGCACGCGCCCGCATCGACACTCTTCTTGCTCCCGCAAGTACCGCGGATAACTTGCCCGGTCGAGATCATGATGGTCGACCCTACTCGAATCCTCGTCATCGAGGACAGCGCAGAGATCGCGGCCCTGCTGGAGCAGGTGCTCGGCGAGCACGGGTTCCAGGTGCTCGTCGCGACCGATGGCGACACCGGACTCCGGCTCGCGATCGAGCACGCGCCGGACCTGGTGATCGTGGATGTCGGCCTGCCCGGACGCAACGGTTTGGAGATCACGGCGGAGCTGCGGCGGCGCCGCTTCGAGACTCCAATGCTGATGCTCACGGCGCGGGACAGCATCGCCGACCGCGTGGCGGGACTTGACGCCGGTGCCGACGACTACCTGGCGAAGCCATTCGACGGGGACGAGCTGCTGGCGCGGGTTCGGGCGCTGCTCCGGCGCGCCACGGTTCGGGACCGCGCCGCGCCACTCCACGTTGGTGATCTCACGCTCGACCCGGTGACGCGCGAGGTCTGGCGCGGCGGCGAGCCGATCGCGCTCACACCGCGGGAGCTCGAGCTACTCGAATTTTTGATGCGCCACCCGGATCGCGTGCTCTCGCGCGCCACGATCATCGAGGGCGTGTGGAAGCTCAGCCCCGACGACGCGGATGGCGGCAATATCGTGGACGTGTACATCGCCTACTTGCGACGCAAGATCGATCTCGATGCCGAGCAGCCGAGGCTGCACACAGTGCGCGGCGTGGGCTACGTGCTCCGCTCCCGCGCTCGTGCATCGAGCCGGGGCGCGTAGGTGGCGCGTCAGTGCCACGGCGCACCACGGGCAGAATGCGAGGGGCGGCGCAGTTTGCGAGGGTCCAAAACGGCGACCGGGTCTCGCAGTAAGTGCGAGACCCGGTCGACATTCGTGAACGTCGGCTCTGCTTACGGCGTTCCGCTGAGCGGAGTCGAATCAGGTGAGGAGAGAACCGATCCAGTGGTTTCAGTGATAGTGCCAACGGCACAGGTGGGATCCGCATTCACGTCGCAGGTTGCACCCACCGTCACCATGTACCCGCTGTAAACGGTGCTACCGGGAGCAGTGATGCCCTTCGTGCTCTGCGAGAGTGGGACGGCCATCGCCGAGGTCTCGCGCGGACTGCTGACCTCTCGGGGCGCGACAACCGAATCCTGGCACGCGGCCAGGGGCAACGCCGCCGCGCCAATGATCAGGAGGGAAAGAATTCGTCGCATAGTCGTCGTCGACCGTGAGGGAGGTGGGACCGACGCACCGGCGTAACTACGGGCGCACCGGAGGTGTCGGGATGACACCAAATTACATCGCCCTGGAAAGCTTCGCCAGAGAGTGGCGATCGGCAGTGAGGTGAGTCACCCGGCGCGTAAGTCGTTGAGGTGCCGCGCAATCGCCTCGTAGCCGTACTCTTCGGCGAGGGGGAGGAATCGCTCCACCCATAAATGGACGATTGCGGGCGCCCGAAGTCTCAGGCTGCGGCCGCACGCGGCCGTAAGCCAAGCCGCCGTATAGAGAAAGACTCCCTCAGCCTCGCGGACAGCAACCTCGAATCGCGCGACGGCCTCGTCTACGGCGTCATCAGCGACGAGCACGGCAACAATGAGCGCTTCGACAAACTCGCGCCCCTGGAACCAGTCCTGCCGCCGCTCCAGGTGCGTGCGGAGTCTGGCGTACGCTTCGCGCGCGGCCTCCACCTGTCCTGCGTGAAAGCGACACAGCCCCTCGCCAGCAATGGCGCCGATCTCCACGTCGTCCGCGCCGATGCGCTTGGCCAGCGAGGCGGTGGCCTCGAACAGCTCCGCGCCGGAATCCCAAGACCCGGAGTCGTACTCGAGGTTGGCCATGTTGTGGAGCGAGTAGAGCTGCAGCTCGCTGCTCTTCACGGCGGCGACGAGCGCCAGGGCCTCGCCAAGGAGATCGCGTGCGCGGTCGAAGACACCACTTCGGTAATACGTGATGCCGAGGTTCATCGCCGCGCTCCCCCAGATGTCCGGCATCCCGGCGGTGCGCGCCAACGCGATGGCCGTGCCGTAAGATTGACGCGCCTCCTGCCAGGCGTCACGCGTGGCGGCGAGGTTTCCGAGATTGTTGTAACAGCCTGCCTGTCCACGGGCATCGCCCGTCTGCTCGAAAATCGCGAGCGCACGGCGGTAGATAGCCTCCGCGCGTTCCGGCGCATCGCGCTCGACCGTCGCCGCAAGTCGGTTCAGGGCGTGTCCGAGAAGCACCGCGTCAGCCGTCGCTTCGGCTATCCCGACGGCCTCCGCCGCCGTGCGCTCCGCACCCGTCAGGTCGCCCAGGCGTCCGTACGTCTGCGACAGCATCGTCAGGATCTCGACCCGCTCTCCCTGTAGACTGAGCGCCTTGGCCTCGCCGTCCAGCGACAGGAGCGAGTCCAGCGTCAGGCGCGCCGGCTGGCCCAGCTCCTTGCGCGCGCGCTCACGCAGCCGCCGAAGCGTGAGTGCGCGCCGCTTGTCGCGGTTCGCGTCGAACCACTCGATCGCCAGATCGCAGAGCTCCTCGGCCTCGTCGAAGCGTCCCACCAGCTCCGCCAGGCTCGCGGAACGCGCGCGTACCTCGGCCAGCTCGCCCGGCGTGCCGGCATTCCGCGCGGCCATCTGCAGGAACTCGGTGGCGGCAGCATAGGCGAACACTCGCTCCGCACGCTCGGCCGCGGCCAGGGCGTGATGATACGCCGGCGCGGAGGCGTTGGCCGCGTCGTAGTGCTGCGCGATCTCACTGGCGCGGCCGCGGTCGCGGCGCTCCAGCGCTTCCGCGACACGCTGGTGCAGGTGCCGGAGGCGATCGGGGGCCAGCGACTGCAGCAGCACCTCGGTCACCAGGCTGTGCGCGAAGGCATAGCCGCGACCACCGCGTTCGTAAGTCGGGCGCAGAATGTTTGCGCTGAGACCCTCCGAGAGCGCGAGCTGCACCGCGGCGTCACTCCCCGCACCGGCCGCGACCACCAGGCCGGCATCGAACTCGTCACCGATGATTGCCGCCGTGCCGAGCACCGCCTGCGTGCTGGACGGGAGCCGGCTGAGCTGCCGCGCGATGAGTGAGGGCAGCCCGATCGGCAGGCGCAGCTCGGAAACGGGGGTCCACTCCCACCGGCCATTCGCCGGCCAGAGGTTTCCCTCGTCCACGAGGGTCCGCAGGAGCTGCGCGATGAAGAAGGGATTGCCTTCGGTATGCCGATATAGAAAGGCGAGAAACTCGCGGCCGATCTCGTGATGATGCAGCGCCGCCTCCAGCCAGCGCTTCACCTCGTCTCGCGTGAGGCGCGAGAGGGCCAGCTCACTGAAGGCCGGGGTGCGCGTGAGCGCCTGGCGACGCTCGGCGGATTCCGCATCCGCCGGCGCGTTGCGGAAGGCGAGGCAGAGCAGCACGCGCTGGGTTTCGAGCTGTTGCAGGACGTGATCGAGCACGTCCCACGAGGCGGCGTCGGCCCATTGCATCTCGTCGAGGAGCAGTACCAGCGGCCGGGCGGCCGCCGACAGTCGCACGTATTCCGCGAGCTCCTCGAGCAGCCGGTACTTGCTTCCGGAGCGCGCCTCGGAATGGGGGCCTTCCCCCTCCAGCGAAGGGACCAGGTGGTGGAGCTCCCGCCAGCGGCGTCGCGGCGCACCAGGCAACCGGCTCAGCGCGGTGACCAGTGCGGCCCAGGCGCCGTATGGCTCGCGCACGCGCTGTTGTCGCAGCCGTCCTACCACGAGCGAACCGCCGTGCAGCCGCACCTCCGGCTCCAGTTGCCGCACCAGCATCGCCGTGCCGGCCCCCGCTTCGCCAAGCACCGCCACGGCACGCGGATGACCGGCGAGAGCGTCCTCGAGCGCCTGGGTCAGCGTGCGCAGCTCGTCGGCCCGGCCCGCAAGTCGATTCACGTCCAGGGGCCGCGTGCGTGGATCGTCGCCGCTAAGGGGAGCAAGTGCGGCACCGTCACGCCCCTGCCCTTTCAGGAATACCCGCGCGGCATCTGCCGCGGCGTGCAGCGCGGCAAAGCTGTCACCGTGCTCCGGAGCCGCGGCCACGCCCACAGTTATCGTGACGCGCGGCGACGCCCGCTGTTCCGTTTCGGGAAAGCGGTGGCCGCGCACCGCGGCGCACAGTCGCTCCGCCACGTCCCGGGCGCTCGCCGCGGGCGCGCTCAGTAGCGCGATGAGCTCGTCGCCCCCGGAGTGCGCCACCATCTCGCCCTCGCGCACGTTCGTGCGCACGATCTCGAGGATGGTGTGCAGCACATCGCGCGCGTACACCTCACCATACTCCATCGCGAGGCGCCGATAGTGATCGACGTCGGCGACGAGCAGCGCCATGGGCTGGCGCGCCGCGCGTGCGCCGGTGATGGCGGCCGACGCGGCATCCACGAAGCTGTCGTACGAGGCGGGGCGGCGCTGCTGATCGAGAAGGATGGGAAACTCCGGGCGGCGAAAGAGATGGAGGCGATGCTCGCCGTCGGGCGGGACTGCGTCTGCGACAACCGTAGAAGCATGCCAGAGTTGACGCAAGAGCCGTGTGACGGAGCGCACGTTGCAGTCGCCGGCCGGGCCGATGCCGGTCCGTACGCCGCCGACTCTTAACGACCGCCCTGAGCGGCTCGTCTATCGGGAGTGCCCGCCTCGCGGAGTCGACATGCACAGATCCCTCTCTTCTTCGTTCCCCCCGCTCGTTGCGCTCGGCCTGATCACGGGCGCGTGCGCCCACACGCCGGCGCTGCCCTCTCCCGCGCCCAGCAGCGGTCAGGAGTACCGGGTGGTGGTCTCGGCCGTGCCGCGCGAGCAGCTGCCGGAGGAGCAGATCCATCAGGTGCTGAATCGGCTGGCGTTCGGACCGCGGCCGGGCAACGTGGAGCAGGTCCGCTCGATGGGCGTGGACCAGTGGATCGCGCGGCAACTGGCGCCCGAGCGCATCCCCGACCCGCGGGTGGACGAGCTGATGCCACATTATGAGGTGCTGAACACTCCGACGCCGGAGCTCGTGGGCCTCTACCGCCAGGTCCAGCAGGCCAGGCGCCGAGAGCTGCAGCAGATGCGCGCCGATGGCGACACGGTGTCGAAGGCCGCGGCGCGACGCGAGGCGATGCGTGACGATCCGGAGCTTCGCGATCTGGCGCGCAAGGCGCAGAAGATCGTGGGCGACGTGCAGTCCGCCAAGCTGGCGCGGGCGGTGGTGAGCGATCGGCAGTTGCAGGAAGTAATGGTGGATTTCTGGGAGAACCACTTTTCGGTCTACGCTGGAAAGGGCCAGACCCGGCTCTTCCTGGCCTCGTACGATCGCGACGTGATCCGTCCTCACGCGCTTGGCAAGTTCCGCGATCTGCTGGAGGCGGTGGCAAAGAGCCCCGCGATGCTGTTCTTCCTGGACAACTGGGAGAGCGCTGCCGATAGCGCGCACCCCACCCTTGCGGCGGCGGCGCGCGCCAGCCGCGTCACACCGGCGCGTGGCGGCCGGCGCGTGTTCCTGCCTGGCCGTGGCGCGCGACGCCAACCCGCGAGCACAGCCCGCCCCGCCAGCGCGGCGGCAGCACGCCGGCCGAAGGGGCTGAACGAAAACTATGCGCGCGAGTTGATGGAGCTGCACACGCTCGGGGTGGACGGCGGATATACGCAGCACGACGTGATCGAGGTGGCACGCGCGCTCACCGGATGGAGCATCGACCTCCGGTCGGGCTCGTTCGTCTTTCGGCCGCAGATGCACGATGCCGGTGAGAAGGTCGTGCTCGGCCACACGCTGCCCGCCGGCCGCGGCATCGAGGATGGGGAGCAGGTGCTCGACATCCTGGCGCGCCAGCCGGCCACCGCGCGCTTCATCACCACCAAACTGGTTCGCCGGTTCGTGAGCGATAGCGCACCGCCGACGCTGGTGGACCGGTGCGCGACGACGTTCGCACAGACGGATGGCGACATCCGGGAGACCGTCCGCTGCATCGTGACCTCGCAGGAGTTCTTCAGCCGGTCCGCGTATCGGGCGAAGGTGAAGACGCCCTTCGAGGTGGTGGCGAGCGGCCTTCGCGCCATGGGCGCGGGCGCGGACACCACGGCGCGGTCGGCCCAGATCGTCGCGCGCATGGGACAGCCCATCTTCGGCCGGCAGACGCCGGATGGCTGGCCCGATCGAGGCGATGCCTGGATGAACACGGGCGCGATCCTCAATCGCATCAACTTCGGGCTCGCCCTCGCCGCCGGCCGCGTTCCGGCCGCCTCCATGACCACCTGGCCATACGCCGCCGAGCTCCGGAGCGCGGATCGCACCACGCAGGCGGATGATGTGATCCGGACGATTCTCGGCGGCAGCGCATCGCCGGAAACCCGTTCCATTCTGCTGTCGGGGGAGAATCCGATGCTGGGCCGGTTCGCCGCGTCCGACTCTGGAGTGTCGTCGCTGACGCGCGATTCCTCCGAGATGACGATGTCGGCCCCGCCCCCTTCGCGGCGCGCTGGGGGCGCGCTGGCTGTGAACAGGAAGGGCCTTCCGCGCGCCAACGGGATGCGTGCCCTCGACCAACCCGTGGCGCTGCACGGGCTGGCGCAGGTGGTCGGTCTCGCCCTCGGATCGCCGGAGTTCCAGCGGCGCTGATGGCGCTGGGTGGGGCGCGGGGGTGCCGCGCATCGGTGTACTGAGCTCTCATTGTCGTTTCCTCGATCATCTATTCACTCGATCATCTATTCATATGAATCGCCGAGTATTCATGAAGTCGGGCGCGATGGCGCTGGTGACAATGGGGCTGACCCCCAGCTTTCTGCGGCGCAGCGTCTACGGGATGGAGCTGCTGCAGGGCGCGGCTGCGCATGGCAACCGGAGGGGCAAGGTGCTCATCTGCATCTTCCAGCGTGGCGCGGCGGACGCGCTCAACGTCGTCGTGCCGCACAGCGAGCCAGCGTACTACCGCATGCGGCCATCCATTGCCGTACCGCGTCCGGTGTCCGGCGCCGCGCAGGCGGCGATCGATCTGGACGGCTTCTTCGGCCTGCATCCGTCGCTGGCGCCGCTCAAGGAGTTGTGGGATCGCGGGATGCTGGCGCCCGTGCACGCGGTGGGGAGCCCGAGCGCCACACGTTCGCACTTCGACGCGCAGGACTACATGGAAAGCGGCACCCCCGACAACAAGGGGACCCGGGACGGGTGGCTCAACCGGTATCTCGCGACGCGGGGCACGTGCGAGGAGTGCGCGGCCGCGTCGGGCGCGGGACGCGGAGGACCGAGCGCTGGCGAGCGCGATGACGCTGGCACGGCGGGCGATTCACCGTTTCGCGCGGTCGCGATGACGCCCCAGACGCCGCGGATCTTGGAAGGCCCGGCGCCGGTGATCGCCATGAGCAATCTGGACGATTTCTCCATCCGCACGAATGGCACCGAGGCCGAGCGCATCGAGGCGTTGTATCGTACCGGCTCGGCGGACGTGGTGCACGCCGCGGGTGGCGAGATGTTCGAGGCTATGAGCATCCTAAAAAAGGCCAACCTGCAGCAGTACACCCCGCAGAATGGCGCGGACTATCCGCGATCGCCGTTCGGCCAGCACCTCAAGCAGATCGCTCAGCTGATCCGGGCCGACGTGGGGCTGGAGATCGCGTTTGCCGACGTCGGCGGCTGGGACACGCACGTGAACCAGGGCGGCGCCACGGGACAGCTGGCCGCCCGGTTGGACGACTTTGCGCGGTCCATTCACGCGCTGGTCACGGACCTGGGCGACCGCATGGCGGACGTGGCCATCATGACCATGTCCGAGTTCGGGCGCACCGCACGCCAGAACGGGAACGGGGGCACCGACCACGGGCACGCGGGCGCGCTGTTCGTGGTGGGCGGCGACGTGCACGGCGGCAGAAAGGTGTTCGGGCGTTGGCCCGGTCTCGAGCCCGAGCAGCTCAACGAGGGACGCGATCTGGCCCTCACCACCGACTTCCGTTCGGTGTTTTCGGAGGTGGCGGCACGGCACCTCGGCGCGGACAAGCTGGAGGCCATCTTCCCCGGCTTTCTCAACGACCGGACGAAGTGGCTGGGAATCCTGTAGGGCGGGCCGATCCTGGAGACGAGCCCTTCAGAACTTGAAGATCTTCCGGAGCTTCCCGATCCCCTTCCCGATCGATTGCAGGACGTTGTCCACGTCCCCGCCGATGCTCTCGCCATTGTCGGCCATCTGCGGTTCGAACGGGGCCTCGTGCAGGGTGCATGGCAGTGTAGGCTCACTGCCCGGCTTGAAGTATTCGCGCACGCGGCTCGGGCAGTACTCCGTCGCCAGCATCCCACTTTCGGGGTCGATGACGCGCATCACCATGCCGTCCGGCACCGGAAAGTCGGCTCCACGGCGCTCGCGCCACCCGTCCAGGTAGATCCGCGCCCACGCGGGCGCGGCCAGTCGTCCGCCCGTCGCGTTGTACGCGAGCGGGCGCGGCGTGTCGTATCCGAACCAGGCACCGGCGAGCAGTGAGGGCGTGTACCCGACGAACCACACATCCGCACCGTTGTTGGTGGTGCCGGTCTTTCCCGCGACCGCGCCCTCGACCCCCATATCGCGCAGCGTGCGGCCGGTGCCGAAGTCGACCACGGAGCGGAGCATCGACGTGATCTCGTACGCGTCGCGCGGATCCATCACGGGGATCGTCTGGATCTCGTTGCTCCACAGCAGCGTCCCGTCCGGCGCCTCGATGCGCGTGACGAGGCGCGGACGGACACGCCGGCCGCCATTCGCGAAGGGGGCGTACGCCGTCACCAGCTCCAGCGGCGTGACCTCCACCGCGCCAAGGGCGATGGAGGGCACCGCTGGCAGCGGACTCACAATTCCGTTCCGGCGCGCGGCCGCGATGACGTTCTGTTCGCCGACTGCCCGGCTGATCTTCACCGTGGCCGCGTTGGCCGAGAGCGTGAGAGCACGGCGCAGCGTGACCCGGCCCGCGTACTCGTCACCGTAGTTCGCGGGGCGCCACACGGTGCGCCCGATGTCCACCTCCACCGGATCGTCGTCCACCATCGACGCTGGCGAGAAGCCTGCCGCGAGCGCGGCCTCGTAGACAAACGGCTTGAACGCAGACCCCGGCTGCCGGTGCGCGGACAATGCGCGATCGAATCCGCCGCGCTGGGTGCGGGCCGTGCGCCGCCCGGAGACGAGCGCGCGGATGTCGCCGGTCGCGGGGTCCATCGCGACGTAGGCTCCCTGCGCCGACTCGCGCACGCCCCCGAAGTCGCTCTGCGTCTCGCGCGTGATGAGCGCCGCTTGACGATTGATGTCGGCGTCCGCGGTCTTCTGCAGCCTGGCATCGAGGGTCGTGTGGACGACGACGTCGCCTTCCTTCAGCACGTCGGGGAGCACCGAATCCACGATTGCCCGCACTGCGTCGAGCGCCGACGGCTCGCTCATGGCCGACGGCCGCCACTCGTTTTCCGCAACGCGCAGCGGCTCGTGCTCGGCTGCTTCGGCACGCGTCTGGGTGATGTAGCCCTGCTGTGCCATCAATCCGAGCACGAGGTTGCGCCGGGCGAGCGCCGCGCGCGGGCTGCGCCGCGGGGTATAAGTCGACGGTGCCTTGGGAAGCGCCGCGAGCATGGCGCCCTCCGCAAGGGTCAGGTCGCTCACGTGCTTGCCGAAGAGGTCGCGGCTCGCCGCCTCCACGCCGTTCATCCCGTTGCCGAGATAGATGACGTTCAGATAGTGCTCGAGAATCTGATCCTTGGTCAGCTGCCGCTCCACCAGACGCGAGATGCGCAGCTCGATGAGCTTTCGCCGGAGCGATCGGCCGTGGTACCGGTCGGTAAGAAAGCTGTTGTGCACCACCTGCATGGTGATGGTGCTGAAGCCCTCGCGCACGCCGAAGGAGGCAGCATTGCGCACGAGCGCGCGGGCGAACCCGCGCCAGTCCAGCCCATTATGATCGTAGAACCGCCGGTCCTCGGTGGCGATGAACGCCTCCTGCACCGCCTTCGGCACGGCGGCCAGCGAGACGTTCACCCGGCGCACGATGGCCAGCCGGCCCAGCAGGCGGCCGTCCTCGTCCACGATGCGTCCACCCTCGCTGGGATGGAATCCCCGAATCTCGGATGCCGTCGGGCAGCCCTCGAATCCACAGGTGAGGAGCCAGGCATCCAGCGTGTACGTCCCCGCCACACCGGCCAGAAGCAGGGCCAAGCCCCGCCAGTGGCGCCGCAGCAGGAGCCGCAGCGGTAGCCTGGGTGCGCTGCGGGCACGTTCGCGGAGCTGCGTGACGCGATCTCGGACTGAGAGTCTCACGGCGTGGGAATTGTGACAGTCTGCCGGGTACGGAGGTGGAGACCTGAAGAGTTGGTACCGCGTTCCCGCTCGCAGGTTTCCGGCCGCGCTCCTCGACGGCGCGCCCTACTTCTCAACGTCATCCCGAGTCGCCGAGTTTCTCCATGTCGTCGCGTTCGTCGCTGATCTCCCTGCCGCGCTGCATCGTGATGTGCAGCATGGCTTTCGCCATCTCGTGCGAGGGGCGGCACGCCCGTCCGCGCCCGAGCTCGTCTGACGCGCCGGCCGCCTCGGCCCGG
>DATEPM010000199.1:0-5368 GCA_035273185.1 Gemmatimonadaceae bacterium | reverse complement strand
CGCCACGCGCTGGCCGCTCGCGCTCAGCGCCGCGCGCCGCCGCCCAGCCGCCGGCCGAGGATCAGCTTGACCAGAGGTGGTCGGTCGCGTGGGTGAATCCCGCGCCGACGCCGGCGTTGAACTCCCAGTCGGATCCCAGGTCCAGGTTCACCGCGGGGAAGACTTGCTGTTCCTGGTTCACCGGATGATTGAAGCCGGTCACGGGACCGAACGCGGCATAGTACTCCAGCGCCGCGTTGATCTTCCGCGTGAGGTCCACCGCGACCACGGCGTTCGGCGCGAGCTCGAAACCCGCGCCCACGTTCGCCCCGCGCAGCGACCGCTCCAGCGTGGGGTTCAGCGACCAGTACCACCGGCCCAGCTGCTGGTCGATGATCGGCCGGATCTCCCAGGTCCACGTGTCCTCCGCGAACGCGCGACGCTGGTAACCGATCTCCTGGGACAGACTCAGGCCGACCGGCACTCCCCAGCCAGCCGGCGCCGTGATCCGCGGCCGGACGTGGTCACCCACCCATTGCCATCCGTACCCGCTTCGGGCGCTGCTGAACGCGTAGAAGCCCACCTCGAACCAGTCGGTGAAGCCATGCGTGATCTCGAGCGTCTCGTGCAGCGCGTGCCGGGTGGGGTACACCCCCTCGGCCGCCTCCGCGCTCCCCTCGAGAGTGAAGTTGCTGTGCAGCTCCAGCATCGTGCGTCCCGTCGGCACCAGCGCGGCGCCGTACACCTGGATCTCGTAGTTGTCCTGTGCACGGAGGAGCACCGCGCCGCCGAGCGTGGCGAGCATGACCGCGGCGGCGAGCACCGGACGGGGGCGCACGCGCCTAGCGCGAGCCGCCCGCTGCCGCACGCACCGGCGCTGCCTGTCCGCCCGCGGTGGCGTCGATGAACGCGACGACGCTCTGCTTGAGCTTCGCGAGCGAGGGCTCGTGCAGATACATCATGTGGCCCGCGTCGTATTCCACTTCCTGAATATGATCGCGCAGGGCCGCCGGGAGCTGCATGTGCGCCATCGTCCACTCGGCCGCGTAGTACGGGGTCGCGAGGTCGAACAGGCCGCTGTTGAGCAGCACGTGCAGCCGGGTGTTGTACTCCAGCGCCTCCTCCAGGTCCACGGCAACGTTCGTGTGACCGGGCCAGCCACGCCGCGGGCCGTGAGTCCAGTTCCACGGGTTCACGTTGCCGCTGATGACGTACTGCCGGTCCTTCCCGAAGTTCAGCTCGTCGTGCAGATAGTGGTTGAAGGCGGACGTGTACGCGGAGCTCACGTCGGCCGACTGCGGGTCGTACGGCGCACGCTCCTCCAGCAGGTCGCCCGTGGGGCCCGTGAAGCGCGCGTCCAGGCGGCCCACGACGATCCCGTGCTCGCGCAGGAGCTCCTTCTCGAACTGGCCCGCGTCCACGCGCAGGTCGGCCTTGTCGTAGTAGTCGCGGCTGATTCCGGTATACTGATGCAGCCGTTCGAGAATCCGGTTGCGGTCCGCCGCGCCGAGCGCGGAGCCCGCGAGCAGCGCGTGCGCGTACTCCGTGCCGGCGAACTGCTCCACCTCCTTCAGGAACGGCCGCAGCGCCGCGGGCTGCTGCGGGAGGGCGTGGTGGAAGTATGCCACGGCCGCGTATGAGGGCAGGTACATGATGTACGGCATGTCGTTGCCCGCGTCGAAGGTGATGGTCTGGAAGTCCAGCACCGACGACATGAGGATCACGCCGTTGAAGTCCATGTTGTCGCGCGACTGCAGGTAGTTCACGAGCGCCGCCGACCGCGTGGTGCCGTAGCTCTCGCCCGCGAGATACCGCGGAGAGTTCCAGCGCCCGCTCTCGCTGAGATATCGGCTGATGAACTGCGCCAGCGACCGCACGTCCTCGTCCACGCCCCAGAACTGCGCCCCGCGGGCGTGGTTCAGCGGCTTGCTGAAGCCGGTGCCCACTGGATCGATGAACACGATGTCCGTGCGGTCCAGCGGGCTGTACTCGTTGTCCACGATGTCGTACGGCGGCGGCGGCGCGTGGGCCGTATCCGGCGTGGCGACGCGCCGCGGGCCGAATGCCCCCATGTGCACCCACACCGACGACGACCCGGGCCCGCCATTGTAGGCGAACATGATCGGCCGGTGCGCCAGATCGCGCACGCCGCGCCGCGTGTATGCCGTGTAGAAGATGCTGGCGATCGGCACGTCGGCCGTATCGCGGAGAAGGATGTTCCCCACCGTGGCGTCGTACTCGATCCGCTGCCCGCCGATCGTCGCCGTGTGCGTCGTGGTGACGCGCTCCTCGGAGGTGGGCGCCGGCCCGGACGCCGCGCCGGCAACGCGGTTGGTATCGGGCGCGGCGACCGGCGCGGGGCGCGACGGGCGCTGCGCCAGGACGAGCGAGGGAAGCGCGGCCAGGGTGGCGACGGCAAGGAGGCTGCGAGCGATGGGCATGACAGTCTGGCGTCCACGGCGGGTGAAGGGGCGCGTGGAAGTTGCGCGCGCGACGCGGCGCTGTCCACCACCGATGGGATGCCTGCTACGGTTCGGCCGCCACCTCAGCGTCCGCCGCCGCCACCACCGCCAACAGCGTCTCGACGAGCGCTGGCGATGCGTTGGGGAGCGCGGTGCGCCGTAACGTGATCCCGAGCTCGCGCGCTCGCGTGACCGCCTCGATGTCGATGTCGAAGAGAATCTCCAGGTGCTCGGCCACGAATCCGATCGGCACCTGCAGCACCCGGCGCACCCCCTCGGAAGCGAGGGTTTCCAGGTACGCGAGAATGTCCGGCCCGAGCCATGGCTCGCTCGTGCCGCCAGCGCTCTGCCACGCGAAGCGCCAGTCGCGGAGCGACAGATGCTGGGCCACCGCGGCGCTGCTCGCGAGGAGCTCGGCCTCGTAGGGATCGCCCCAGTCGCGGATGCGCTGGGGCAGACTGTGTGCGCTGAACACGACCGTCACCGCGTCGCGCTCCGCCGCGGGGAACGCCGCCAGCCCGTCCTCCACTAGCCGGGCCGTCATCGCGACGAACTCGGGGCGGGTGTGCCAGCGCTGCACCACGCGCGTCCCGAAGGGAGCGCCCAGCTCGCGCTCGGCGTCGCGGATGGCGCGCTCGTACGCGCCGACGCTCATGCGGGAGTAGTGCGGCGCGAGCGCGATCGCCGTCACGTCAACCACCCGGTCGTCGCGCATGCGGCGCAGGGTGTCGGCGATGAACGGGTGCCAGTGCTTCATCCCCACGTAGACCGCCCGCGGGTCCCCGGCTGCCGCCAGCGCGGATTCCAGCCGTTCGCGCACCTGCTCGGTGATGCGCCGCAGCGGCGTCCCGCCGCCCACACGCTCGTACCGCGCCCGCAGATGCGCGATGGCCTCCGGCGACGGCGTGCGACCGCCGCGAATGTGCGTGAAGTAGGGGCCCACCTGCTCCGGCCGCTCCGGCGTACCGTAGGCCATGAGCAGCACGGCGCGCGTCGCCGGCGGCATCCTACCGGCCCCCGCGTGCCGTCGCCAGCATCGGTTCGCGCGCGTCCATCGTCCGAGGTTCGGGCGTGCACGACCGCACCGTCTCGATGACCTGGGCCACGGCCTCCACCGGCGTCTGCGGCAGCAGCCCGTGACCGAGATTGAAGATGTGTCCCGGGCGTCCCTGGGCGCGCGCGAGCACGTCCCGCACCTCGCGCTGGATCACGGCGGCGGGCGCCAGGAGCACGGCCGGATCCAGATTGCCCTGCACCGCGCGCTCGGGCCCCACGATCCCCCACGCATCGTCCAACCCGATACGCCAGTCGATACCGATCACCGTAGCGCCGTCATCCCTCATCTCGGGGAGCAGCGTGGCCGTGTTCACGCCGAAGTGAACGAGCGGCGCGCCCGCGGGCGCGAGCTCCGCGAAGATGCGGCGCGTGTACGGCTGCACGTAGGTGCGGTAGTCGCGCGGCGACAGGCAACCCACCCAGCTGTCGAAGAGCTGCAGCGCGTCGGCGCCGGCCAAGCGCTGCGCCTGCAGATACGACACCACCATGCCGGTGAGCTTCTCCATGAGCGCGTGCCACACGGCGGGCGCGCCGTACATCAGCGCCTTGGTATGCGCGAAGTCCCGCGTGCCGCGGCCCTCGACGAGATAGGCCGCGAGGGTGAAGGGCGCTCCCGCGAACCCGATGAGCGGGAGACGCGCACCCAGCTCGCGCTTCAGGATCCGGATCGTTTCCAGCACGTACGGCAGATCCCGCGCGGGTTCCAGCGCGCCGATCGCCTCCACGCCGGCTGGCGCGCGCACCGGGGCCGCGATTATGGGTCCCACGCCGTCCACGATCTCCAGCGCGACACCGGCACCGATGAGGGGATGCATGATGTCGGCAAACAGGATCGCCGCGTCCACGCCGAATCGCCGCACCGGCTGCAGCGTCACCTCGGCGCACACCTCCGGACGCTGCGTGATCTCCAACAACGAGAGGCGTTCGCGCACCGCGCGATATTCGGGCAGCACGCGCCCGGCCTGGCGCATGAACCACACGGGCGTGCGCGGCACGGGCTGTCGCCGGGCCGCACGCATGAAGCACGTCTCTTCGAGGCTCATGATACCTTGCGTATTTCCGCTGCCGGCAGCGGGGGCATCGCCGGCACACGCGGCTCGGCACCCGGGGCGCGGAACAGCGCGGCGAGCGCCTCGTCCGCCGCGCGCTGGCCCGAGCGCACGCAATCGGGAATCCCCACGCCTCGATAGGCGTTCCCGGCGAGCAGCAGCCCGGGCGTCGCGGCCAGCCGTGAGTCGATGGCCTCCAGGCGCTGGAGATGCCCCAGCTCGTACTGCGGTAGGGCGCGGTCGAACCGGTTGATCCGCACGAGGACCGGTTGGGCCGAGATACCCAGGATCTCGCGCAGCTCGTCGCGCACGATCGCCGTGAGCTCGGCGTCGGCCCGTGCCGTGTAGTCGCCCCGACCGATGCCGCCAAGGTACAGCCGGAACAGCGCATGATCCTGGGGCGCGCGCGCCGGAAACTTGTTCGAGCTGAAGGTGCAGGCCAGCACGCGGCGGCGCTGCAGGCGCGGGACGACGTAGCCCGTCCCGTGGAGCCTCGCGAGGGGGGGCACGTCCGTCTGCCGGAAGGCCACGTTCACCGTGACGGTGGAAGCGTGCTCGATCTCCGCCAGACGTGACGCGAGCTGCGCATCCACGCTGCCCAGCAGCACCGCCGCGGCGTGGGCGGGGGTGGCGACGATCACGGCGTCGCCGATCAGTCGCTCACCGCTGCTCAGCGAGACGGCATACGCGCCCGTCCCCGTAAGCCCGGTGCGTTCCACGCGCGTGACGCACGTCGCGGTGGCGAGGCGCAGCTCCGAGTCCATGGCGGGATGCGAGCGCACGACACGTTCGATCGACTCCACCAACTCGCCCATGCCGCCG
>DATEPM010000198.1:0-3855 GCA_035273185.1 Gemmatimonadaceae bacterium | reverse complement strand
CCATCACTTCGAACCAGGACAGGCCCGGTGCCCATCCACCTCGCTCTCCTCGGGGTCGCCATGCTGGCGATGCCCCAACAGCCCGTTGCCCCGGCCCCAGCGCCCGCCACTCCCGCGCGGGTCTCGGAAGCGACGGCACGCTCCGGGACGCCGGGTACCCGCAGCGCGCCGCTCACCTCGGTTGCGCTCCGCGCCACCCAGGCGCCGGTGATCGACGGCCGCGCCGACGATGCCGTGTGGCAGAGCGCGCCGAAGTACTCCGACTTTCGCCAGTTCGAGCCGCACGTCGACGTGGCGCCCACGCTGAAGACGGAGTTCCAGGTGGCGTTCGACGACCGCAATCTGTACGTCTTCGTGCGCATGTTCGACCCACACCCCGACAGCATCATGCACGCGCTCTCGCGGCGCGACGTGCGCGGGCCCTCCGACCAGATCAAGCTGCTCATCGACTCGTACGGCGACAACCGTACCGGGTACGAGCTCGCCGTGAACCCCGACGGGGTGAAGCGCGACTACTCCATCAGCAACGACGCCAACGAGGACGAATCCTGGAATGGCATCTGGGACGTGGCCACGCGCGTGGACTCGCTGGGCTGGACTGCCGAGTTCCGCGTGCCGTTCTCGCAGCTGCGCTTCACCACCGCGGCGAGCCATACCTTTGGGTTCGGCATCTGGCGCGACATCGAGCGCTACGCCGAGCGCGACGCCTGGCCGCTCTGGTCGCCGTCGCGCAACGGCATCGTCTCGCAACTGGGGCGCCTCACGGGGCTCACCGGCATCCCCAGCACACGCCGGCTGGAGGTGACCCCGTACGTCGTCGCGCGCAACGTGCAGAGCACCAGCGCCAACCGCTTCACCCGCGACCAGCAGCTCACCGCGGGGGGCGATCTCAAGTTCGGCATCACCCCCAACGTCACGCTCGACGCGACGGTGAACCCCGACTTCGGCCAGGTGGAGGCGGATCCCGCGGTGCTCAACCTCACCGCGTTCGAGACCTTCCTCGCCGAGCGTCGCCCCTTCTTCGTGGAGGGCACGGGGCTGTATCAGTTTCAGCTCAACTGCTACATCGTCGTGGACTGCAGCACCAACGAGGGACTCTTCTATTCGCGGCGCATCGGCCGCTCGCCGTCGCTGAGCTGGGTGAACGGCGATTCCACGACCGCCACCGCCACCCCCATCGCGGCGGCCGCCAAGCTCACCGGCCGCACGCGCGGCGGGCTCTCCTTCGGCCTGCTGGACGCGGCCACCGAGCGCGTGGCGGGGGTGCAGGACCGCACGGTGGAACCCGGCACCAACTACGCGGTGCTGCGCGCGCAGCAGGATCTCCGCGGGGGCGAGGCTGGGATCAGCGTCATCGGCACCGCGGTGGACCGGTCGCTGGATGCGTCCAGCCGGCCCTACCTGCACCGCGCGGCGTACACCGGCGGCGCCACCTTCCGGAATCGCTTTCACGATAGTCAATACGAGCTCGCGGGCCTGTTTGCGGCCTCGCAGGTGCTCGGCACGCCCGATGCCATCCTGAGCACGCAGGAGAGCCCGGTGCACTACTACCAGCAGCCGGACGACCGCCTGACGCTGGATCCGTCGCGCACGTCGCTGACCGGGCACGCGGAGCAGCTCAAGTTCGGCAAGTACGGCGGCGGCGTCACCCGCTTCGAGACCAGCCTGGAGCGGCAGTCCCCGGGTTTCGAGGTGAACGACCTCGGCTACCTGCGCCGCGCGGACATCGTGGACTGGAGCACCTGGGCCGCACTCAGCTTCCGCAACGCGCGCGGCATCTACCGCTGGCTGCAGGTGAACGGCAACCACTGGGAGACCTGGAACACCTCGGGCACGCGCCTGGAGAATGCCGTGAACTTCAACGGCCACATGGGGCTGCGCAACAACTGGGACGTGCACATGGGCAGCACCTTCAACGCGCTCACCGAGAGCTACTGCGACCGCTGCACCCGCGGCGGGCCGGCGCTGCGCCAGAGCCGCGGCATCTTCCCCTGGGGCGGCGTGAACACCGACAGCCGCAAACCCGTCTCCGCCGGCATGTGGGTGAACCTGCAGTTCACCGACGAGGGGCACAGCCACGGCGCCGACGTGAGCCCCTACGTCAACTTCATAATCTCACAGCAGCTGCAGGTGAACCTGGGCACGAACGTGTCGCGCGGCGAGAACGACAGCCAGTGGTACGGCAACTTCACCGACGACGCGGGGGTGGTGCACTACGCGTTCGCGCACCTGAGCCAGCGCACCATCTCGATGACCACGCGCGTGAACTACACGCTCACGCCGGAGCTCACCTTCGAGCTGTACGCGCAGCCCTTCGTGTCCACCGGCCGGTACCGCGACGTGCGGCAGGTGAGCGCGACGCCGGGCGCCGCGCGGTACGCCGATCGCTTCGTGCCCTACACGCTTCCGGCCGGCTCGGCGCTCGCCTTCAAGTCCACCCAGTTCCACGGGAGCGCCGTGGTGCGCTGGGAGTACCGCCCGGGCTCGACGCTGTACGTGGTGTGGACGGAGGGCCGGCAGGACGACACCAACCAGTACGCCGACCAGTCCTGGATGCGCGACTACCGGGACACCTTCCGGCTGCACCCGGACAACACCTTTCTCGTGAAGCTGGCGTACTGGATCAATCGATAGACGATGAACGCCGTCCACGTCGGTACGTCGCCGCGTACCGGCAAGCGTTACGTCGTCGCGTCCGGGCGGGCGCCAGGACGTCAGCCGCGACGCCCGGCCAGCATTCGCGTCCTCAGATTGCTCAGGCGCCGCCGCACCGAGCCGTCCAGCACCGTGTCGCCGACGCGCACCACCACGCCGCCGAGGATGCTCTCGTTCACGAGGAAGTGCGGCACCACCTCCTTCCCGAACGCCTGCGACAGCCGCGCCGCGATGTCCTGGCGGCCGGCGTCGTCCGGGGCGCGCGCCACCGTCACGCTCGCGTGCATCCGCCCCTCCACCTGATCCACCAGGTCGTGGTACTCCCGCGCGACGTCCGGGAGCAGCATCTGCCGGCGGTGCATCACCAGCGCCTCGAGGAAGCGCACCATCGTGTGCGGCAGCTGGCCCTCGAGCGCGCGCGCGAGAATGTGGTTCTTCTGCTCCGCCGAGACGCGCGGCGACTCCAGGAAGAGATACAGCGTGCGGTCGCGCTGGACGGCGCTCACCAGACCGTCCAGCAGCTGCCCCCAGCCGCCAAGGTCGCCCGCGCGGCGCGCCAGCTCCAGCAGCGCCTCCGCGTAGTTCCGCGCAATGGTGACATCGCGCATCAGCGGACGCTCCCCGCCCCGCCCTGCGTGCCCAGCGACGCCAGGTAGTTCTCCACCAGCTGGCGGTTGCGCTCGGAGTCGAGGTTCTCCTCCACCACGCGCGTCGCCCCCGCGATGGCGAGATCCACCGCCTCACGACGCAGCTGCGCGATGGCCCGGTCCTTCTCGGTCTCGATCTCGTGCCGCGCGCGCTCCAGCATCGCCTGCTGCTCCTGCCTCGCCTGCTCCAGCAGGTCCTGCCGCATCCGCTCGGCCGTTGCCCGGCCGTCGGCGATGAGCGCCTGCGCCTCGCCGCGCGCGGACTCGATCTGCTTGCGGTGCTCCGCCAGCACCCGCGCCGCCTCCTCGCGGTCCTGGCGCGCGCGGTCCAGCGCCTCCTGCAGCGATTTCTCGCGCTTCTCCACCGCGCCGATGATGGCCGGATAGGCGAACTTCGTGAGCAGCAGGAAGAGGATGACGAAGATGAACAGCGTCCAGAACATGAGATTGATCTGGAGGCTCATCAGTCCTCCGCCGGCCGGCGCCTCGCCGGCCGGCGCGGCGCCCTCCTGCGCGAGGGCGGCCGCCGCGTGGCCGGCGAGCATCAGGAGCG
>DATEPM010000197.1:0-11907 GCA_035273185.1 Gemmatimonadaceae bacterium | reverse complement strand
AGCGCGGCGCTGGCCGCCACGCGGAGCACCGGCCGGCCGGGGGTCGCTCAGACTGGTGTACTGGATGCCCATGATCTGGAATCCCGCGAGCTGCTTCTCCACCTCGGCGGCGGGGCCATCGTCGATCCCCGAATGGGTGCTCGGCATCCTGACTCCCAGGCGATCGAGCTCGGCGCGGAACTGCTTCGGCGACAGGTTGGCATAGCCTCCGGCCGGCTCGATCTCCTTGTAGCCGATCCGGGCCACCTTTTCGAGAGTGCCGAGATAGTCCTTGGCGATCATGTCGCGAACGGTGTAGAGCTCCAGGCCGATCTGGTCGGCCCACGTCGCACCCGCGCGGCCGGCGCGCGCCATTGCCGGCAGCGTGGAGGCGAAGACGTCGCCAGCGGTCCCGGCCAGGGCCAGACCGCCCACCGCTGCCGCAACGCCCCTGAGAAAGTCCCGGCGGCTGCTGCCGGCCGCGTTGTGATCGTCGTCCATGTCCATTCCCCTTCGGGTGATGAGTACACGATGAATCACTGCAGGACGAACGCGTAGACCGACCCCTCGGCCGTCACTAGCACATACTGATGCCCACCCACGGTGTAGGTCTCCGCCGCGTTGTCGATCGAGCCGATGTGCGCGTGCCAGAGCGGCACCGGGGGCTGCATTCCGCGCAGGCCAAAGGCCACGAAATTCCCGGCCCCGTCGTTGGCGAACAGCAGGCGGCCCGCCGTCGTGAGCAGCCCCGTGGCACCGCCGCCCGCTCCCTGGAAGCGGTATCGCCAGGCGAGCTTTCCGGTCTGGTAGTTGATCGCGGCGATGTAGGTGCCGAGCGATCCGACCTCATCCTGCTCGCTCCCACCCAGGCCCACCATCGCGCGCGGGTCCGTCGTCGTCAGATAGTACATCGAGTAGACCTCGCGCAGCGTGACGTAGAAGAGCCCCGACTGGGGATCGTAGCTGGGCGGATACCAGTTGGTGGCGCCGCCGTTGTCCGGCGACACCAGTGACCCGGGCACCGTGTTGTCCTTCTCCGGATTCCGGACGAGCTGTCCTTTGGCATTGATGCTGTCCGCCCAGTTGGCCGCGTCGGAGTACTTCATCGTGAGCAGGTGCTGGCCATTGGTGCGATCCAGCACGTAGAAGTAGCCGTTGCGCGACGCCTGCAGCACCATCTTCCGCGGCTTCCCCGCGAACATCCCGTCCACCAGCACGGGCGGCTGGGTGGCATCCCAGTCGTGCGTGTCGGCCGGGGAGGTCTGGAAGTACCAGGCCATCTCTCCGGTGTCCACGTTCACCGCCACCACCGAGCAGGTATACAGGTTCGTCTCGCCACCCGGACCGCGCACCCGCGCCGTGTAGGCGGGCGTGGGATTGCCCGTCCCGAAGATGTACAGATGCGTCTCGGGGTCATACGAGCCGGGCATCCACACCTGCGCGCCCCCGTGCCGCGCCGCATCCAGGCTCGCCCACGTCTCCAGCCCCGGATCGCCCTGCTTCATCGGGACCGTGTAGTGCTTCCACTGCAGCGCGCCCGTCTCCGGGTCGAACGCCTGCAGGAATCCCGGCGAGTCCAGATCGTCACCCGTGCCCACCAGCACGTGATTGCCCACCACCAGCGGCGCCATCGTCGAGAAGTACTGCTGGCTGAAATCGGAGATCTCCTTGTGCCAGCGCTCGTGGCCCGTCTTCGCGTCCAGCGACACCAGGTAATCGTCAGGCGTCTCGACGTACAGCCAGTCGCCGTACATCGCCATGCCGCGATTGCCGATGTGCGTGCCGCCGCGCGACTTCCACCAGAAGTGCCAGAGCACGTGGCCGTCCAACGCGTCCATCGCCCAGGCGTTGTCCGCGGAGGAGACGTACAGGATCCCGTTCACCTGCAGGATCGATCCCGCCAGACGCGGCGATCCGCTGGTGGAGCCCGGAATGTTCACCGGGTTCTCCGCCACGCCCCCGGTGATCGTCGCCGGCCCGGCCGGACCGAAAAATCCCCGCTCGCCGCCGCCGGGGCCCGCCGTCAGCCGGCTCACCCAGGCCAGGGTGAGATGCCTGACATTCGTCGTGTCGATCTGCGTCAACGTGCTGTAGCGGCGCTGGGAGTAGTCGCCCGCGTAGGTCGGCCAGGAGTCGGTCGCCGGCTCGAGCAGCGTGGCCGGGTTCAGGCCCTGCGCCGGCAGCGGCGCGCGTGGGACACAGAACGAAAGCACAAGGAGAAGGCTGGCTGTCTTGATCATTGCCCCTGCCAACGAATGAGAGTGCGCGAATGAAAGAAATGGTGATGGTTCCCGGGCAACCCGTGAGCGCCGGTCATTTGAGGGTGGCGAGATACGCCGTCAGGTTGTGGATGTCGGAATCCTTCCACCTCGAGAGCATGTCCACGTGCCATTGCAACGGATTCGTCACCACCACCTTCGGGATGGAATCGTGCCGGGCAAAGCTGCGGTACGTCCCGTCCGGCTCCCGCAGCGCGACCGCGAACGCCGAGAGGTGATCGAGATCTCCCTTGACCGTCTCGCCCGAGGGCAGAGTGACGGTCACCGTTACCGGCGGCACTCTGGGCGGCGGTGCGGAGCCGGCCTCCCGGCGACCGAAGCGCATCCCCGCGCCGCCCGACACGATCAGGTTCTGGATGGTCTTGGGATCGTACTTGCTTCCGATCCCCGCGAGGTCGCCGGTCACCGAGTGGCACTGGGTGCAGCCTCCGGCGCCGTTGAAGTAGCTCTCGCCCGCGCTGGAGCTGCCCACCAGAATATCCAGCCGGCTCGGCTCGCCCCGATCGCTGAGCGGCTGGTGGTGCAGCCACGCGGCGATGTCGGCGATCTCAGCGGTGCTGAGCGCGAACTTGGGCATGCCCTTGCCGGGGATGCCGTTCTGAACGATCTGCGAGATGAGCTCCCCGTGCTGATCATCCAGCACCACCTGCGCGCGGACCAGGTTCGGCCCCGTCTCGCCGCCCCTGGCGTCCGAGCCGTGGCAGAAGCTGCAGTTGCTCTGGAAAAGCTGCTGCCCGCGCGCCAGCTGTTCGGGCGGCGCGGGCGGGCGCGCCGGATAATCGGGCGGCCGGCCGACGCGGGCAACGTTGGCGGGGGTGCCGGGATTGCCGGGATTGCCGGCCGTTCGGCCGCTGGTCGTGCTGCTCGTGCCGGCACCCTGCGACGCCTGCGTCGCGGGCGGAGGCACCGGTGCCGGCGGGTGGTGCACGCACATCGATGTGGCGGATGCGAGGATCACAATGCCGACAACGCGAAACCGCCACCGTGAATGCATCAGTCGAACCCTCACTGGCGAAAGTGAACCCTCTCCCTTCCTGGCGGCTGGTGCTCGAGCGGGAGCAGGTCGCTCGAGCGGCCGGTGCTGTAGAGATATTGCGCCGAAGCCCCGGCCGGCGAAAGGTGTCGTACCCCCTCGCCAGAGCGTCACGCCCACACCGAGCCCCGGGGCGTGCCCGATTCCGTTCATGACGCGGTGTGGGCGAGACACACTGGCCCGCGCCGGCGCATGGTACCGCAGCGGCACCTCCGCCGCGACGCGCCACTCGAGGTGAGCCGGGAGGTGGCCATCCTTGCGGCCTTGACATCAACATCCGAGGTATCGACATTCGAGGCCATGGACAACGCCTCGGACCGCGATTTCCTCCAGGGCACGCTGGACGTCCTCGTGCTCCAGGGGCTCTCGTGGGGACCCCGTCACGGATACGCCGTGGCGCGCTGGATCGAGGAGACGTCGGCCGGCGCGTTCCAGGTGGTGGACGGGGCATTGTACGCCGCACTACACCGGATGGAGGAGCGCGGCTGGATCGACGCCGAATGGGGCGTGTCGGATCGCGGGCGCCGCGCGAAGTTCTACCGCCTCACCACGCTCGGCCGCCGGCAGTTACGCGCCCAGCGCGAGAGCTGGAAGGAGTACGTGGCCGCCTTCGCGCGCGTGCTCAACGCGCGCACGGAGCCTGCTTGAGGAAGGGCGCCGCACCGGAGGAACTATGCGCGAACCACGCTGGCGGCGATATCTGCGCTTCTGGCGCCCGAGTGCCGAACGGGACGTGGATGACGAGCTGCGCTTTCACCTGGAGGCACGCATCGAGGAGCTGCGCGCGCGCGGGCTGCGGCCCGACGAAGCACGCGCCGCGGCAGCCGACCGGTTCGGCGACATGAACGCGTTTCGGCCGCTGCTGGTGGCGAGTACGCGCCGGCGGCTGCACCGGGCGAGTCTCGGGGAGCGTACGCGCATCATCCTCCAGGAACTTCGCTTCTCCCTACGGGGCCTGCGACGCGAGCCGCTCCTCGCCGTCGCGATCGTGTTCGCGCTGGGCGCCGGCATCGGCGCGAACGCGGCGATGTTCGACATCGCCGACCGGCTACTCCTCCGGCCGCCGACGCACGTGCGGGATGCACAGCACGTCGTGCGGATGTACGCCGAGGTGAAGGATCTGGTCAGCGGTCAGCACTACACGGGGAGCGCGCTCAACTATCCGATTTTCCAGCAGCTCGCCACCCTCCCCGCGTTCGATCGGGTGGCGGGCTACGCGACATTCGCTGCTTCCGTGGGCACCGGCGCCGCGGCATGGCACGCGCACGCGGCGCTCGTGACCTCCAGCTTCTTCCCGCTGCTGGGGACACGCCCCATCCTCGGACGCGCGTTCCTGCCCGAGGAGGAGCAGCCGGGTTACGCCCAGCCCGGTGTGGTTCTCAGCTACGAGGCCTGGCGGTCCCATTTCGGCGGAGACTCCGCCGTCCTGGGCAGGCATCTCGAGATAAGCGGATGGAAATACCCGGTCGTCGGCATCGCCCCGCCGGAGTTCAGCGGTGTGGAGTTGCAGCGGGTGGACCTCTGGCTACCGCTGAGCGCCGCCGACCACGGCTTCTTCGTGAGCGACTGGGCCATCAACAAGTTCTCCTACTGGCTGACGCTCCTCGCGCGGTTGCGACCCGGTGTGCCGCCGAGGGCTGCCGAGGCACAGGCCACAGCCCGGTTCCGCGCGGCAACCGCCACGGTGCCGATGCACGATTCCACGGCGCTGGTGCATCTCAAGTCCGTGGTTGGTGCACGGAACTACAACATGCAGCCACCGCCGGAGGCGCGCGTCTCGGCATGGCTGAGCGGTATCGCCGGTGTCGTGCTGCTCATTGCCTGCGCGAATGTCGCCACGCTGCTGCTGCTGCGCGCCATGCGCCGCCGTCGCGAGCTGGCGATCCGGCGCGCCGTCGGCATGAGCGCCGGCAGGCTGTTGGGACACCTGATGCTCGAGAGCTTCCTGCTCGCGGCCGCCGGCGGCATCGCGGCGCTGGTGGCCATGCGCTGGGTGGGCGGGGCACTGCGCGCGCTGCTGCTTCCGGATGTGGCCTGGGGAGCGACGACGGTCGACCTGCGCGTCCTCGGGCTCACCACGCTCGGAGTGCTGCTCGCGGGCTTCGTCACCGCGCTCATTCCAGCCCTGAGCGTCGGTCGGCGCTCCCTCTCGGAGGAGCTCAGGTCAGGGGGACATGGTGTCGCCTGGCACCGCTCCAGTGTCCATGCCGCGCTGCTCGTGGGACAGGGCGCGCTCACGGTCGCGCTGCTCGTCGGCGCGGGGCTCTTTCTGCGCAGCGTGCAGCGCGCCGAGGGGCTCGACTTCGGCTACGACCGGTCTCACGTGCTCGAGGTGCAGCTGGAGTTCCCGGCGCGCGACGCGCAGCACGCGCGCGACCTCGACGCGATCTACGCGCGGGCGCTCCAACGAGTGAGCGCGATTCCCGGCGTCACGCACGCCGGCATCAGCGATTCGGATCCTGGCGGGTGGAGCTACGGCATGTCCTTGAGCATTCCAGGACGCGACTCGCTTCCGCGTACCGAGACGGGAGGGCCGTACGGCTCCGCGGTCACGCCGGACTACTTCGCCGCGATCGGCACGCGCATTCTCCGCGGCCGCGGCTTCACCGCCGCGGACGTCGCCGGGTCGGAGCGCGTGGTCGTCGTCAGCAAGGGTATGGCGGACCTCTACTGGCCCGGCGCGGACCCCCTGGGTACGTGCGTCAAGGTGGACGACAGCGCTGATTGCACGCGGGTGGTGGGGATCGCCCAGGATATCCGGCAGTACGGCATCACCGACAAGCCGCGACTCTGGCTGTACGTGCCGTGGGCGCAGGCCACAAGTCAGCATCCCTCGCATACCCTGTTCGTTCACACTGTTGGAGATCCCTCGGCGATGGAGCTCACCGTGCGACAAGCGGTGCAGTCGCTGGATCCCACGCTGCCGTTCGTGAGCGTCAAGCCGCTGGAGTCCGTGCTCGATCCACAGCTGCGCCCCTGGCGCCTGGGCACTACCATGCTGAGCGCCTTCGGCCTGCTGGCGATGGCGCTCGCGGCGCTCGGCCTCTACAGCGTGGTGGCGTACAGCGTGTCGCAGCGCCGGCGCGAGATGGGGATCCGCCTGGCTCTCGGCGCGCAGCGCCGCATCGTTGCGCGGCTGGTGCTCCGGGACGCGGTACGCATCGCGCTCACCGGCGCCGTCATGGGCGCGCTCCTGGGCGCCGGCTTCGGACATTTCGTGCGCGATGTGCTGTTCCAGCCGCCGGCGCTGGATCTGATCGTGATCGCTGTTGCCGCGCTCTCGCTCGTGCTGGCGAGCGTGCTCGCGAGCCTCGTCCCAGCGTGGCGCGCCGGTGGCGTGGACATCGCCGCGGTGCTCAGGGCGGACTGAGTCCTACCGACCAGACGCCCGTCGCGCGATCGCACTGAATTCGAGAAAACCACAGCACGCCGCGATTGGTCGCATCCAGCCAGTGCACCTCGGCCGAGCGAATTCCCACTGGTCGATCTGCCTCACGCGAGCTAAGCTAGGCGCCTCACCATCACTCGCCGAGGGCCTGATGATTCATCATCCGCTTCGCTCCACGGTTCCCGCTCGCCGCCTCGCCTCGCCTGTCGCTCTGGCTTCCCTGGTCATCATGCTGCCCTTCGCGTCGCCATCCGCGCAGCAACCCGGCGTGCGCGCCCAGGGTCAGCAGGGCGCCAGCCGCCCGCGGCAGGTGGTGAAGATGGACTCCGCCCGCGCGGCGGAGCTGTACGTCAGCAACCGGCCCTCCGACCACCCGCAGGCCGACTTCGCCCGGCAGATCGCGGCCAAGCAGCGCGCCGAGAGCATCTATGTGGCCCGCGCGCCTGGTGCGTACGAGTTCCGCAAGATCACCTACAAGAGCAGCGCCGACGGGATGGAGATCCCAGCGTACATCTTCGCGCCCATCAACAAGCGCGGCACGCACGGGCACGCGGCCATGGTGTGGGTACACGGCGGCGTGCACGGCGACTGGGGCACGGGGATGTTTCCCTTCGTGAAGGAAGCGGTGGAGCGCGGGTACGTGATCATCACCCCCGACTATCGTGGGAGCACCGGCCACGGCGCGGCGCTGTACAACGCCATCGATTACGGCGGCAAGGAACTGGATGACGTGGAGTCGGCGGTGGACGTCCTCAAGTCGCTGCCGTACGTGGATCCGGACCGCATCGGAATCATGGGCTGGAGCCACGGCGGCTTCATCACGGCGCACCTGCTGATGCGCGGCCACAACGTGCCCTTCAAGGCCGGCGCGGCCATCGTTCCCGTGACCAACCTGGTGTTCCGCCTTTCCTACAAGGGCCCCGGCTATCAGCGCAGCTACGCGACACAGCCCACCATTGGCGGACTCCCTTTCGAGAAGCCTGACGAGTACATCAAGCGCTCGCCGCTATATCACGTGGACAGCCTGTTCACGCCGATCCTCGTGCACGTCGCCACCAACGACCAGGACGTGAACTACGTCGAGGACCAGCAGCTGGTGGATGCCCTGCGCTCGCGCAAGCCGGAGCTTTCCGAGACAAAGATCTACGTGAATCCTGCGCCGTGGGGCCGGTCGGTGGGGCACGCGTTCAGCCGGCGCGTGGATCCGAAGACGCTGGAGCGCGTGGACTCGCCGGCCCAGATCGACTCCTGGAACCGCACGTGGGCCTTCCTGGAGTGGTACCTCCGCCCGTACGAAGACCATTCCAAACCCATCCCCGCTCCGCGCGTGATGCCGTGAAGTAGGGCCGGCGTTAGACTAGGGCCCGTGTTCGCGCGCTTCGGGATGCAGCTCCGTGCGTTGTGAGCTCACCCGGTGACGTCGCGCTTCATCACTGTGGCGGACGCGGGACACGCGCTCCGGAACTCGGCGGTTGCCTGGACCTCTTCGGGCACCTCGTCGCGCTGGATCTGCCGGAAGCCGAAGCTGGATGGTGTGGGTGGGTACATCAAGAAAGCGTGATATTTCGGAGACAGAAAGAGCCCTTACCGGCAGCACGATCCCGCCCGGACGGGGAGCGTACCCCGCCTGGGCTGCATGGTGATGGCGAGATCGTGCACCTCGGCCAGTGCGCTGCGGATGATGCTGTAGTACGACCAGCGACCCTCCTTCCGGTCGGTCACGAGCCCCGCCTCCCTGAGCACCCGCAGATGGAAGGAGAGGCGGGACTGCGCGGCGTCCAGGTCCCCCTGGAGATCGCACACGCAGCGCTCCCCATCGGCGGGCGGGGGCGCGCTGAAACCGCCGGCCGCGCCTCCCGTACAGTCCGTGGCCGCGCGCGAACCGGCACGGCGCGGCGCGGCTTGCGGTGTAGCAGTCACCGGAGGTTTCCCATGCGTCCACGCTCCACGGTCTGGCGGATAGCGGCAGCGCTCTTCATCATCGTCAATCTCGCCGGCGCTGGCATGGCCATCGCGCGCGGCGAGGCCATCCACGCGGCCGTCCACGCCGCGCTGGTGCTCGCGGGCTACTTCGTCTGGCGGCTCTCGTCGAGGCGCGTCGCCACTCACTGATCGCGTCCACTCCGGCCTTTGCGTCTCGACTCGGAGCTGGCATCCGGGTGATCCCCGGTTGCCGATCGCATTGCGCGGCACTGATCTTCACGACATGCATCGGCTGACTGGATTGGCAGTGTGCGCCCTGGCGGCTGCCGCGCCGGCCGTCACGGCTGCCCAGGTGGTACCAACACCACCGCCCGCGGCGCAGAATCCGTCGCCGATGGTGGAGACGACGCGTGTCCACGAGCGACTGCTGCCGCGCGAGCTGGGCGGGGTGCACCGGTCGTTCGCCGGGCCGCTGGGCAAGCCGGTGGAGGTCTGGATTCCCGATGGCGTGCGCACCGACCAGGTCCACCTGGTGGTGCACTTCCTCGGCGCTCCGTGGCTGCCCGAGTACGCGGTGTCGCGGCTCGGGAGGAACGCCGTTGCGGCCGTCGTGAACCTCGGCGCCGGCTCGGGCATCTACGATCGCGCATTCGCGGATCCGGCAGCCTTCGACTCGCTGCTGGCGGGCATCGCGCGCGAGATCTCCGGCGCGTCGGGCAATGCCGCGCCGCGCATTCGCCGCGTGACCCTCGTGGGGTTCAGCGTCGGCCATGGCGCCATCCGGGAGATCCTCCGCGACCCGCGGCATTTCGCGCGCGTCGATGCCGTCCTGCTGCTGGATGGGATGCACACGTCGTACGTCCCCGAGGGAACGGTGCTCGCGAAGGGCGGCACGCTCGACCCGCGCAATCTGGAGGCGTTCGTCCACTTCGCGGAGGCGGCCGTACGGGGCGAGAAGCGCTTTCTCGTCACCCACTCGGAGATCTTCCCCGGCACCTTCGCGAGCACCACCGAGACGGCCGACTACCTGCTGCACGCGCTGGGCTTGCATCGCACGCCGGTGCTGCGCTGGGGCCCGCGCGGTATGCAGCAGCTGAGTGAGGTGCATGCGGGCGGGTTCGACCTGCGGGGTTTCGCGGGGAACACCGCGCCGGATCACATCGATCATCTACACGGGATGCCGGAGTTCCTCGAGCGGCTCAGCCGATGACAGCAGGCTGCAGCAGCGTGCACCGACCGCGCTCACGGCTGACCAGTCACGTACAAGTCATTCCGAGCGAGGGGACCAGACCCGAGTGGTGAACGTCCGTTCGTGCGGGGTCACGCGCCATCGCTGCTCTCGTCCCATACCAATGGTCGGAGCGACCATACCGTGCCGCAGACATGCCGTGCGGTACCGGTAATCCTCAGGAACGCTCCCCGTAATCTACAGGAACGGTTCCTGTACTTATCCGGAGCAGACGCTGCACTGCTGCCGGACTACGGCTGACGAGGTGCCGGCACGGGGTCGCCGGTCGCGTTACGATGGGTGCATGCAAGTGTGCGCCCCAGACGTGCGAGCGAACCAGCGCTGCATCCTTGCGACGCCCGGTGCAACGTCCCATCCCTCGGCTGCATGCCAGGGTGCGTGCGATGCGATCCTCCCTAATGGTACGGGTAGTCTACCGGTACGGTACGGACAGTCTACAGTCACCGCTCGGGAGATCCACCCGTACCGTCCCTGAATTCATCCAGTGCGATCGATGCATCGTGCCGCGCCACGGCTGCAAGCTCGGGGACGGTGGATGAATTGTAGGAGACCACGCACGCAATCGTCGCTTACCAAAATTTCCTCGTCGAGCACCAGGCGGACGCGCGGGTGCACGCCGGCAGCTCCCCGGCGGGCGTCGCGCGCGTGCACAGGAGCCGATCGGGAAGAGCGGCGTCACGATGCTGGTATCGTGTCCAGCGCCCGGGGCACGGGCCGGCTCCGCCGCGGCAATTCCCCGTGACGGCCGCGTCGTGCGGGCCAACCGGGGCGGCAATTCTCCGGGACGAGCAATGCCATTCCGGCGAGCCGCCGCCGCAATGCCGAAGGCGCCGGCGGCAATCGCCTGCACCAGGGCAGTGCGGGGGCAGGGCCTCGCTCCATATAGTATATCAAAAAAAGAATGCTCCCGCGCAAGCCACGCATCATGCGGCGGCGCGCGCCGGCGGCCGTGTGGCCTGGCCTCCCTCGTACAACAGCTGGCGGCACTTACGGTTGCAGAAAGTTCCCCGGTGCCGGGCGGGGCTCGACCCGGCGATGCCCGCGAGTTCGTGAGGGCGCACTGTGCTGCCGCGCGCCTGTCAAGTGGCACCCTGGCCGCCGCGCCTCCGGAGCGGTAGCGTTGCGGGGGATGCCGCGCGCCGGCGCGGCCTGTCCGCACATCCATCGCTTTCCCCGAACCATGATCCACCGCACCCATTCGCGCGCGCTCCTCGCGACGCTTGCCCTGCTCGCCATGCCCGCCAGCCTGCCCGCACAGGCGCCGCTCACGCCATACCAGACCCTGGGCCGCGAGCTGCTGCGCCAGCTCGTGGAGACGAACACCACGTACTCTGCAGGCAGCACCACCAGAGCCGCGCAGCTCCTGGCGGCGCGCTTCCGCGCGGCGGGCTTTCCGGCAGCGGACGTGCAGATCGTCGGCCCCGACACCGGCCGCGACTCCAGGAATCGCAACCTGGTGGTCCGCTGTCGCGGGCGCGGAGCACGCCCGCCCGTGCTCCTCATCGGCCACCTGGACGTGGTCGAGGCACGCCGAGCCGACTGGGTGCTGGACCCATTCACGCTGACCGAACGCGGCGGCTACTTCTATGGGCGGGGCACGCTGGACATGAAGAACGGCGACGCCTCATGGGTGGCGGCGCTGTTGCGAATGAAGCAGGAGGGGGTCGTGCCCGCCGGCGATTACGTCCTGGCGCTCACCGCGGGCGAGGAGGGGGGCGGCGGCTACAACGGCATCCAGTGGTTGCTGGCGCATCGCCGTGACCTGCTCGGCAGCCCCGCCTACGTGCTCAACGCCGATGCGGGAGGCGGCGAGCTGCACGACGGCCGGCCGATCGCGATGGACGTGCAGGCCGCGGAGAAGGTATTCCAGACCTATTATCTCACCGTGCGAAACCCCGGGGGCCACAGCTCCCTGCCGGAAAAGGACAATGCGATCTACCGCCTGGCCGCCGCCCTCGGCCGCATCAGCGCATATGAGTTTCCCATGCAGACGAACGCCGTCACGCGTGCGTACTTCGCGCGGTCGGCGCCCCTCGAGACGGGCCAGCTCGCGGCC
>DATEPM010000196.1:0-6006 GCA_035273185.1 Gemmatimonadaceae bacterium | reverse complement strand
CGCGGCTATTCCGGCCGCGGGAGCTCGACACCCGACGCGGCACCGGCTAGGGGCAGCTCGCGGCGGCGCGGGGCCGGCCGCGCGCGAGCGGGGCGCAGGCGCACCGGCCCGATGAAGCGCTCCCACGCCCGGATCCCCAGGAGCGCCGCGAAGGTGAGCAGGTACACCAGCGGGAAGAGCGTGTCCTTCTTCACCGCCCACAGGTAGTGCACCGTTCCCGTGATGGCGCAGACGTACACCAGCTGGTGCAGGCGCGCCCAGCGGGCGCCGCCCAGCCGCCGCACCCATCCCTTGGTGGAGGTGAGGGCCAGCGGGAGCAGCAGCACGAAGGTGGTCATCCCAACCAGGATGTACTTATGCTTCGCGATCTCCTTCCCCATCGCTGCCCAGTCGAAGTACCAGTCCACCCCCACCCAGAGGCTCACGTGCGCGCACGCGTAGGCGAAGGTGAAGAGCCCGAGCATGCGCCGGTACTTTGCGAGCACGCCCAGGCGCAGCAGCCGGCGCACCGGCGTCACGGCCAGCGTGATGGCGAGGAAGCGCAGCGTCCAGAGACCGGTGTAGATCTCCGCCTCGCGAATGGGGTTGGCGCCGAGCGCCTCCGGCCGGCTGCCCGCGACGACGCCCCACGCCCGCCACGCGAGCACGCCCAGCGGGACGAGGCAGAGCAGAAAGGCGACCGGCTTGAGAACGCGGGGCTGTGGCATCACGGGGGGCGGAGAACGGCGTGACGGGGCGGCGGCGGATGGCGCGCGCGCCCGCTGCCCGTCGTCCGTTCCTTCAGAAGTTCCTTCGGAGATCCATCCCCGCGTACATCCCCGCCACCTGGTCGCCGTAGCCGTTGAACATGAGCGTGGGGCGGCGGCGGAACTCGCCGATCCGGCGCTCGCTGGCCTGCGTCCAGCGCGGGTGGTCCACCGTGGGATTCACGTTTGCGTAAAACCCATACTCGTCGGGCGCGGCGATGTTCCACGTGGTGGGGGGCTGCTGCTCCACGAAGGCGATGCGCACGATGGACTTGATCCCCTTGAAGCCGTACTTCCACGGCACCACCAGACGCAGCGGCGCGCCGTCCTGGTTCGGCAGCGGCTTGCCGTACAGTCCCGTCACCATGAGGGTGAGGTCGTTCATCGCCTCGTCCATGCGCAGCCCCTCCACGTACGGCCACTGCAGGATCGGGCGGCGCTGTCCCGGCATCTCGGCCGGCCGGTACACCGTGGTGAAAGCCACGTACTTCGCGCTCGGCAGCGGCTCGAAGCGCCGGATCATCTGCGCCAGCGGCACGCCGCGCCACGGGATCACCATCGACCACGCCTCCACGCAACGCAGCCGGTACACGCGGTCCTGCAGGGGATAGGGCCGGAGCAGGTCTTCCAGATGGTAGTCGGCGGGCTTCTTCACGAGGCCCTCCACTCGCACCGTCCACGGCGACGGATGGAAGCCCCCCGAGTTGTCCTTCGGGTCTTCCTTGTCCGTGCCAAACTCGTAGAAGTTGTTGTACGACGTGATCTGCTCGTAGGAGTTGAGCTTGTCCGGCGGTACCCGGGTGCCGCGGCCGGCGCCGCGGTCGGCGGCCCAGAGGCGCTCGTCGTCATCGTGCCCGCATCCCAGCGCGGAGAGCAGCGAGCCCGATGCCGCCACCGCGCCCACGCCGCCGGCGAGCGCGGAGAGGAACTGCCGCCGCGCCATGTACGCGGTCTCGCTGGTGATCTCGGACGAGGGAATGTCGTCAGGACGCTTGATGAGCATGGCGAGCTCCTCCGGCTCGAATGCGGCACGCTTGGCTGCTCAAAGATACGCCGTCGCCGTCCCCTGGTTCCACGTGCGTGGCCACAGTGGCAGAGCGCCGGCGGCACGTCTGTCAGAGTTGCGCGGCCGGCACGCTGGAGGTTTGTCACTCTGGCCGAATCGGGAGGCACGTACGCTGCCTCGGCTTCGGAGCACCGGACGGCACGGCCGGGCCGGCCGGCGATGTTGTCCATCTCGTTCCGCCATCGGGCGGTATCACTCACACCTCTGACGGAGGAGACGATCATGTTGACCACCCGTTCGCTCACCTCGACCCTGGACCGGATGATGACCCTGAACCGCGCGCTGGACGAGGCGTTCGACAGCGCGTGGGCGGGCGATGCCAATCGCGTCTGGGTTCCGGCGCTGGACGTCGTGGAGAAGCACGATGCCTATCTGGTGTTCGCCGAGCTGCCGGGAGTGGAGCAGAGCCAGATCGAGCTCAGCTTCGAACAGAACGTGCTGACGATTCGTGGCACGAAGCACCCCACCGTGGACGCGTCCAAGGATGGCGAGGTGCGCCTGTACGCCGCTGAGCGTCTGGCGGGCGCCTTCCAGCGCGCCATCCGGCTTCCCGAGTTCGTGGATGGCGAGGCGATCCGCGCCGAGCTTCGCGACGGAGTGCTCCAGATCACGATCCCGAAGGTGCAGGCCGCGCAGCCGCGAAAGATCCAGATCGCGCCGGTGGCGGCCACCACGCGTGAACTCTCGGCCTGATCGCACGGACGCGCTCGTCACGCCGCCGGCCGCCCGAGCTGTTGCGGGCGGCCGGCGTGCGCATGGGTGAGGGCAGGGGCCGAGTCCGCCAGTTGGCGCGGCGCGAGTCGCCGCGGGTGACGTTATGCGGAACGCTTCCTGCCTGAACCTAAACACATGCCGCAGAGAATCTCTCGGGCCCACGCTCGCGACGTACTCGTCGAGCGCTTCGGCCATCGTGACTTTCAGAAAGGGCAATGGGAGCCGATCAGCGCGGTGCTCGTCGGGCGCGACGCGCTGGTGGTGATGCCGACGGGGAGCGGCAAGTCGATCATCTACCAGCTCCCCGCACTGCTGATCCCGGGGCTCACCGTGGTCGTCAGCCCGCTCATCGCCCTCATGAAGGACCAGCAGGACAAGCTCACCGCGTGCGGCGTGGACGCGATGGCGATGCACTCGCATCTCTCCGATGGCGAGACGCGCGCGCTGGAGCAGCGCGTATCCGGGGGCGAGGGAGAGATCCTGTATCTGACGCCCGAGCGATTCAAGGATCGTGATTTCTTCGAGCATCTGCTCTCGCGGCGCGTGGGCCTGTTCGTGGTGGACGAGGCGCACTGCGTCAGCCAGTGGGGGCACGACTTCCGCCCCGACTACCTGATGCTGGGCTCCGTGGCCAAGCGGCTGGGGCGGCCGCCCATCCTCGCGCTCACCGCCACGGCCACCGAGGAGGTGCGCCACGACATCGCGCGCCAGCTCGGCATGCACCGTCCGGTGGAGACCATCACCGGCTTCGCGCGCCCGAATCTGCGCTTCGAGGTGCGGCGCACCGTGAATCCCGCCGAGAAGGACCTCGCGCTCGTGCAGCAGCTGCGCGAGTGTCCGGGCGTCGGCATCGTCTACGTGGCGACGGTGAAGGAAGCGGAGCGGCTGTACGAGAAGCTGCGGCCGGATGTTCCGCTGGGGATCTACCACGGGAAGATGGCCGCCGCCGACCGCAAGGAGATGCAGAACCGCTTCATGGCCGACGAGTTCAAGGCCATCATCGCGACGAACGCCTTCGGCCTCGGCATCGACAAGCCCGACATCCGCTACATCCTGCACTACCACTTTCCCGGCTCCGTGGAGTCCTACTACCAGGAGGCGGGGCGCGCGGGGCGCGACGGCGAGCCGGCCACGTGCACGGTGCTGTACCGCGTGGAGGATTCGCGGGTGCAGTCGTACTTCCTCGGCGGCAAGTACCCTGACGTCGAGGAGGCCGCGCGCGTGGCCATCGCGCTGGAGCAGGCGCCGCTCGGCGAGCAGGTGGTCCTCGACGATCTGGCCGACCAGTCGGGCGTGCCGCGCCGCAAGGCGCGCATCGTGCTCGTGCTGCTCAAGCGGCACGGCCTGGTGCGCGAGTACCGCGGCGGCAGCTGGGAGCGGCTCTCCGCGCAGCGCCTCACGTCGGTGGACCTCAGCGCCGACCTCACGGATTACGAGGCGCGCCGCATCCAGGACCGCGCGAAGCTGCAGGCGATGATCAACTACTGCCAGACCGCGCAGTGCCGCACGCGCCACATCCTCGACTACTTCGGCGAGGACGTGGAGCCCGACTGGGAGTGCGGCAACTGCGACGCGTGCGACGCGATGGCGCGCTGGCGCGACAAGCAGGAGACGGCTGCGGGCGCGGTGTAGAATCGCCCTCGCCGCGTGCTAGTTTGCACGGATGCGCGTGGGGCAACTCCTGGAACGACCCTGGTTCGGCAACACCCTCGGCAACTGGGCCATCGCCGCGGCGATCTTCGTCGGCACCTTTCTCCTGCTGCTGATCCTCCGGCGGCTGGTGGTGGGACGCCTGAGCGCCGTCGCGAAGCGGACCGCGGCGGACCTCGACGACATGATCGTGGAGGTGGTGCGGCGCACGCGCGCGTACTTCCTCTTCGCCATCGCCATCGCCGCCGCGCTGCACTGGCTGAGCATCTCCGACCGCTACGACACCTACGCCTCGCGGCTGATCAAGCTCGTCGTGCTCGTGCAGGTGGGCGTGTGGGGCGCGACCGCCATTCAGGGCTTCATCAAACGCTACGTCGCGCGCCGGCGCACTGCCGCGGACCTCGGCGCCGTGACCACGATGACCGCGCTGGGCTTCGCCGCCAGCGCCGTGCTCTGGTTCATCCTGTTCGTGATGGCGCTGGGCGTCTTCGACTTCAAGGTCACGAGCCTGGTGACGGGGCTCGGCATCGGAGGCGTGGCCGTCGCGCTCGCGGTGCAGAACATCCTCGGCGACCTGTTCGCCGCGCTGGCCATCGTGCTGGACAAGCCCTTCCTGGTGGGAGACTTCATCATCGTGGACACGGTGATGGGCAGCGTGGAGCACATCGGCCTCAAGACGACGCGCATCCGGAGCCTCTCCGGCGAGCAGGTGGTCGTGTCGAATGCCGATCTGCTGCGCAGCCGCATCCGCAACTACAAGCGGATGTACGAGCGGCGCGTGGTGTTCAGCACCAACTTCACCTACGATACCGCGCCCGACGTGATGGCCCGCCTGCCGCAGATGATCCGCGAGATCGTGAGCGCACAGCAGCCCGTGCGCTTCGACCGCAGCCACTTCACCTCGCTCACCGACTGGGCCCTGAGCGTGGAGACCGTGTATTACGTGCTGGATCCGGATTACAACAAGTACATGGACATTCAGCAGGCCATCAACCTGGAGCTGCTGCGCCGCTGCAACGCCGACGGCATTCAGTTCGCGTTTCCGACGCAGTCCATCCAGGTCACGAGCAACGGCGTGCGGCGGGAGGGTGAGGCGCCCGTCACAGCAGGCTTCGAATCCACCCCCCGTCCACCGCGATCGACTGCGCCGTGATGTAGCTCGCGCGTTCGGAGGCGAGGAACGCGGCCAGCGCCGCGAACTCGCGCGGCTCGCCCAGGCGGCGCATCGGCACCTGCGCCTCGATGCGCCGCGCCACCTCCTCCACCGGCACACCCTCGCGGGCGGCGGCGGCGGCGTTGAGCTGCTCCACGCGCTCGGTGCGCGTGTAGCCCGGCAGCAGATTGTTCACGGTGATCCCGTACGCGGCCACCTCGTTCGCCAGGGTGCGCGCGAAGCCGGTGACCGCCGCCCGCAGGCTGTTCGAGAGCATCAGGCCGTCCACCGGCTGCTTCACGGCGATGGACGTGACGTTGAGGACGCGTCCCCAGCGGCGCTCCTGCATGCCCGGCAGCACCCGGCGCGTCAGCTCCACGGTGCTGCGCAGGGTGAGGTCCACCGCGCGCTGCCACACCGCCCAGTCGTGCGCCCCGAAGGGCCCCGACGGCGGGCCGCCGGCGTTCGTGACGAGCACGTCCACGCGGCCGTGGCGCTGGAACGCGGCCTCCGCCACGCGATCGATCCCCTCGGCGGTGGACACGTCGGCGGCGACCGCGTGCACGTCACCGCCGGCACGTTGCGCGATGGCGGCGCGCGCGGCCTCCAGCGCCTCGGCGCCCCGCGCGCACATCACCACCGAGGCGCCCTCGCTCGCCAGCTCCTCCGCGATGGCA
>DATEPM010000195.1:0-8331 GCA_035273185.1 Gemmatimonadaceae bacterium | reverse complement strand
GAAGTGGCCGGTGCGTTCCCCGACACCGGCGGCATCTTCGTTTTCATTCACAAGGCGTATGGGCGGCTCGCGGCCTTTCTCTTCGGCTGGTCCGAGCTCACGATCATTCGCGCAGCGTCGCTCGGCGCGGTCTCGACGACGTTCGCCGAGTATTTCATGCGCGTGCTCGGCTACAACCCCGCGGTGGCGCCGAACGACACCTACGTCCACTACATCGCCGCGCTCGCCATCGTGATCACGGCGACGTTCAACTACGTGGGCATGCGCACCGGCTCGTTCGTGCAGAACGTGACGACGCTCGCCAAGTATCTCGGGTTGGTCTTCATCGTCGTGCTGGCGATCGCGATCGGCCTGCCACGCACCGGCGGCCATTTCACGCCGGTCGCCCCGGCGGGGAGCTTCTCGGTGGCGCCGTTCGGGCTCGCGCTGGTGTCCGTCCTGTGGGCGTACGACGGCTGGGCTGATCTCACGTTCGTGTCTGGCGAGGTGAAGGATCCGCGGCGCAACCTGCCGCGCGCGCTCATCTTCGGCGCGCTCGCGATCATCGCCATCTATCTCCTGGCCAACGTCGCGTACCTCGCCGTGCTCCCCGTCGGCGAGATCCGCACCTCGCGCCTGGTGGCCGCGGACGTCGCCGCACGTCTGGTGGGGCCCATCGGCGTGGTGTTCGTCTCGAGCACCGTCATGCTCTCCACCTTCGGCACGCTCAACGGCTCCATCCTCACCTCGCCGCGCATCTGGTTCGCGATGGCGGACGACGGACTGTTCTTCCGGAAGGTCGCTGCGGTGCACCCGCGCTTCCGGACGCCGTACGTCGCGATCTCGCTGGCCGCGGTGCTCGGCGCCGGCTTCGTGCTGCTGCGCACCTTCGAGCAGCTGGCCGACACCTTCGTCACCGCGATCATCCCCTTCTATGCGCTGGGCGTCGCCTCGGTGTATGTGCTGCGCCGCCGCGCGAACTACGATCCTCCCTTCCGCACGCCCGGCTATCCCGTGGTGCCCGCGCTGTTCGTGCTGGCGACCATCTACCTGCTCGTGAACGCGATCGTGGACCCGTCCAGCCGCTGGGGGACGTTAGGCGTCATGGCCGTGATTCTGGCAGGCATCCCCGTGTACTACCTCACCGTCGGCCGCCCTGGCCGGGTGCCGGCGCCGCTCGCCGAGCGAGGCGCGCCAGGGGACTGAAGCACGGCTCCGGGCTCGCGAGTCCAGATGCCTCGGGCTGGCTCCAATGACGAACGCGCGGCTGGCCACAAGGACAAAGGGGTGACGCATGAGGCGGATGCCATCGGATGCTGCGGATCTCTCCTCGTGGCGAGAGCGCGCCGAGCGCAACGAGCCCGGATGAATCTTTGGTGACGGCCTCGGGACGCCCCTGCGTGTCAGGAGAGGCGTGCGCGCGAGGAGGGCTCCGCGCGTGTGCCGTTGTCAAAATTCATTCACGGCTCGTGGTGAGCGGAGCCGTCCTGCGTGAGGAAAGATCAACGGCATCCGGGTAGGTCATCCGCCGCATCCGTATTCAGTTCATTGTGGCCAGCCCTCGCGAGTACGACGCCGGCTGAGCACCGGAGCCGTACTTAACCGAGCCGTACCGCGCCCCAGCGCACCTGTCCATTCGTACATTGAAATCCGCCGCACCGGCAGGTCCTCACCGGAACGCTCTCGGCACAGCGTCTGCCGTGTACTGCGGCGCACGCATCACTCACCAGAGTGGACGGAGGAAGGGCCATGGCGGACGAGAGTGTGCGCGGGCTGGTCCCGCTGAGCGAGACGGACAAGTGGAAGGTCGCCGACGGCGACCCCGACCCCCGCGGATGGGAGGTGGTGACGAGAGACAACACCAGAGTCGGCAAGGTGAAGGACCTCATCGTGGACACGAGCGCGTCCAGGGCCCGCTATCTGGTGGCGCAGCTGAACGATCGCGTCGTCGGCGCTGACGGCCGCCAGGTGCTGATCCCGATCGGCACCGCGCAGCTCGGTCCGGACGACCAGGTGATCGTCCCCGAGCTCACCGCCGCGCAGCTCGGCAACATTCCGGCGTACGACCGCAACCGTTTCTCGCGCGCCTACGAGGAGTCGCTGCGCCCGCACTTCGGCGCCCCGGCCGCCGTGCCCGGCGGCGATTTCTACGCCAGCGAGCACTTCGACGAGAGCCGCTTCTACGGCACGCGCACTCCAGGAGAGGAGCGCGAGGAGGTAGTCACCGAAAAGCGGCCCGCGCTGAACGAGGAGGTCGTCGTTCCCAGGCACGCCATCCCGGATACCGGGAAAGTCGAAGCCGACCTCCGCAAGGACCGCATCGACGCCGATCGCAAGATAGAGGAGAAGGAAGCCGGCCGGCGGCCTAGCTGATTGCGAACTGCGAAAAGGGCGGGGGCTGCGAATGGAGCGGGAACTGCGAATAGAGCGGGGACTGCGAAAGGGGCGGGAACTGCGAAAAGGGCGGCACTTGCGCGAACTTCGATAGGATCCGGAACGGCGACTGCGGGGGAAAAGGAATGCGCGGGGCGGCTTCGCCTCCCCGCGCGCTCAACTTCAGTACCGTAGTTCTCGCAGTTTCCGCTCCTTTCGCAGTTTCCGCTCTCTTCGCAGTTCCCGCTCTCTTCGCAGTTCCCGCTCCATTCGCAGGCCCCGCTCCATTCGCAGCCCCCGCTCTATTCGCAGTTCCCGCCCTCCTAGAACACCCTGACATTGATATACCGCTTGGGATTCTTCTTGAGATCCTTCACCAGCGAATCCAGGCTGCCCACCAGCCCGCGCACGTCGCGGTACAGCAGCGTATCGGTCAGCAGCTTGCCGGCGGAGCCGCGGCCCTCCTGCAGGCCGGCCAGCACTCCATTCAGCCGCGAAGACGTGGTGTCCAGCGAGGCCGCGAGTGCCGAGAAGCTCGCGCTCGTCGAGCGCAGGTTCTTCATCGTCGAGTCGATCGTCGCCGAGTCGATCGCGGTGGCGGCGCGTCGATAGGCGGCCAGGGTCGCCGTGAGATTGCGGTTCTGCTCCACCGCCACGGTCTGCAGCTGCACCGAGAGGGCTGCGGCGGACGCGATGGTGCGCCGCAGGTCGCGCAGCGCCCCGGCCTGGATCAGCTCCTGCTCCAGGGCGCTCGTGATGCGGTGCACCGACGTGGAGATGGAGTCCGCCTCGGCGGTGAGCGCCTCGATCCCCGCAGGCCCGGTGGTGGCGGGCACGCTGTCGCCAGGCGCGAAGGACTGCGCGCTCGGCGCCTTCGGGGTGAGCGCCACCGCCACGTCGCCGAAGATCCCCACCGGCTTCACGCTCGCCGTGGAGTTGCGCGGCACCTGATAATCCTCGTTGATGCGCATCGTCACGTCCAGGAACCCCTCCGGACGCAGCTCCACGTCGCTCACGTAGCCCACCGTCACGCCGGCGAGCAGCACCGGTTGCCCCTGCTTGAGGTTCTGCCCCCACGGAAAGCGCGTGTACAGCGGATAGCCCGACTGCAGCCCGCCGCGCAGCAGCCAGATGGTCCCGATGACGAGCACGATCGTCGTCACCGTCAGCAGGATCCCCACCGCCACTTCGTCGCGTCTCTTCATGCCTGCAGTTTGGGCGCGAGGGCCACGGCCGTCAACGCGTCGAGCACGAGGATGGTCACGGACGTGATGACCACCGCGCGCGCGGTCGACCGGCCCACCCCCTCCGCGCCCGCCTCGGTGATATAGCCCTCGTACGAGCACACGAAGGCAATCGCCGCGCCGAACATCGTCCCCTTGATGATGGAGTACACCACCTGGAAGACGCCGAACGCCAGCCGTACCCCTTCCTTGAAGTCCTTGGGCGAGATGCCCGCCGCCGTTATGGAGATGAGATACCCGCTCCCGACTCCAATCGCGTCGGCGAGAATCGTCAGCACCGGCAGCATCACGGTCGCCGCGAGCAGCCGCGGCACGATGAGAAAGGCGATCGGGTCATAGGCCAGTGTCTCCAGCGCGTCGATCTGCTCGGTGACGCGCATCGTGCCGATCTCCGCCGTCATGCGCGCGCCCACACGCCCGGTGAGCACGAGGGCCGTGAGCAGTGGGCCCAGCTCGAGGATGATCGTCTGGCGCGTCGCGAGCCCCACGAGCGAGAGTTGCACGCCGGCGAACAGCTGGTAGCGCGTCTGCAGCGCGATGACGCCGCCGATGAACGCCGCGACGATCGCGGTGAGCGGCACCGAGTCGACGCCGATGTTGCGCATCTGCCGGATGGTCTCCGACACATACGTCGCCGGATCACCGAACGCGCGGCCGATGTCGCGCGCGAAGAGCCCGCGCTGCCCGATGTTCGCAAAGGTGCCTCCCACCCCGCGCGTCACGCGGCGGAAGAACCGGATCCCCGACCGGGGCACCACCGGATAGGTCTCGGTGGGCCGGCCGCCGCCGCCCCCGGTGCCGCCGCCCGAGCGGGGCGGGAGGAGCGTGCTGGTCACGTGCGCACGCGCGCCATCAACACCAGACCGATGGTGCCGAAGATCGCGCTGGGCACCCAGGCCGCGAGATCGGGAGGGATCAGCCCCTTCCCGCCGATCGCCTTCGTGAGCTGGATCATCATTAGAAAGATCATCGTCGTCGCAAGGCTGATCCCGATGCCGTACGCCGCGCCCCCCCGCTGCGTGCTGGTGGCCAGCGGCGCGCCGAAGAGCGCGATGATGATGCAGGTGACGGGAATGGCGATCTTGAGCGCGCGCTCCACCCGGAGGACGTTCGCGTCGCCTCCCGAACGCTCCAGCGCGCGGATGAAGCGCGTCAGCTCCTCGTAGCGCATCTCCTGCGGGCTGCGCGGCTTGGCCATCATCTCCGCGGGCCGTTCCGTGAGATGCGCGTCGCGCATGCGCCGGAAGGTGAGCGCGAAGATCTTCGTGGTGTCGGGGACGATCTCCATCTCTCCGTTCTCGAGCGTCCAGCGGCCTGCCGCCGAGCCCGCAGCGCCTCCCCCCGACCGGTTCGGCTGGAAGATGGCGCTGCGCGCCGTGATCACGTAACTCGGATAGTCGGGGCCGTTGCCCCGGCGCTCGATCTGCAGCAGATCCATCGACCCGCGGTCGGTATTGAGCGTGCCCACCTTGTACACACGGCCGTACTCGCCCGCGAAGGCGAAGTTGTAGCGTGTGGACCCGGGGCTCGTGCTGCCCTGCTCCTCGAGCAGGTCGGCGCGTTTCGCGTTGGTGATCGGCACCACCTCGCCGAGTGCGAGATCCAGACCGCAGGCCAGAATGGCGCCGAGGAGGATCGGCGCGACCAGCCGGTAGAAGCTGATCCCCGATGCCTTGGCGGCCGTGATCTCCGAGTGCCGCGTGAAGGCGCCGATGGAGAACACCGTGGCGAACAGCACCGCCGCCGGCAGGACCATGAACATCGAGTCCGGCAGCCAGTAGATGTAGCTCAGAAAGATGTTCTGCGGCGGCAGATTGCGCTGCAGGTAGTGCGCGAGGTTGTCGGTGAGATCGATGATCACCACGAGCAGGGGGAAGCCCAGCGCCGTGGTGACGAAGATCCGCCAGAACTCGCCGAAGACGTACCGGTCCAGCGGCCGGACGAGGCTCATGCCAGCCGCCGGCGCTCCATGGGGATGCCGAGCCGACGGGCGATGCGCGCGATGCGCAGCCGCAGCGACGCGAGCAGCTCGTGCAGGTCGCCGCCGCGCGCGGTGCTCGCCTCGGTGCCCATCCGCGACGTGAGGGCCAGCCCCACCACGCCCATCGCCACGTTCGTCGCCCACATGGCCCAGAAGGGGGAGAGCAGGTTGCGGTCCGAGAGCGCCTCGCCGCCGATGAGTCCCACGTAATACAGCGCGAAGATGAAGAAGCTCACGCCGATGACCAGGCCGACGCCGCCGCGGGGGAAGCGCAGCGCCACCGGCGCGCCGACGAGCACGAAGATCACGCAGGCCGCGGCGAGCGAGAACTTCTTCTGGATCTCCACGTCGTAGCGGTTGCGTTTGAGCTGCGCATCCTGGGCGTTCATCCGCGCCACGCTCAGCCGCTGTCCCGCCGGCAGTCCGTTGAGCCCTCCGGCCGAGGGAGCCAGATCGCTCATGGCGGACATGGAATGCATCGGACGCGCGGGCGGAGCAGCGGCAGCGGCAGTCGGCGTGGAGCGGCCGATCCCCAGCAACCGGCCCGCCCCGGCCAACATGCCGCAGTACAGCCCCCCGATGCCGACGGTCCGCTCGATGTGCAGCGGCGCCGGCTTCGGGCCCCGCTTGGAGGCGAGCGTCTCCTCCCACTCCGCCTCGCGCGCGGTCCAGTCGGCGCGCTGCAGTGCGCTGTCCGCCTGCGCGAGCGCCGTCTGCATCTCGCACACCGACATCTCCCGGTCGCCCTTGCTCACGGTGTCGGCGCTCTCCGTCGCCTGGAACTGCGATGCCACCCCCGGGATGGTGCGCCGGCTCTTCTCGTAGAAGATGCGCGTCAGCTCACCCGGCTTGTCCGTCGGCACCGTCTGGATGACGCCGTGATACAGCGTCATCGTGAGATCGCTGTGATTCCGCGCCATCCCGATCGCGCCGCTGTCGGCGTAGATGGTGCGCCGCCGCACCGGGTCCGCGAGGTCGTAGATGACCACGTCGCGCATGCGCGACGATCCCTCGTCCAGCCGGCCGGCGCGGAGATACAGCTGCCCCTCCTTCACCGCGTTGATCACCTGCTCCTTGAGCGCGAAGGTGGGCTTGGTGCGAAAGATGTCCATCTGCAGCACGGCCAGCCGGTGGTTGGCGCGGGGCAGGATCTGGTCGTTGAAGCCCAGCATCGCGATGGCGAGCACGAACGCGCCGCCCAGCACCGGCACCATGAGCTGCCGCATCGAGACGCCCCCCGCCTTGAGCGCCGTGATCTCGTTCTCCGACGCCAGCCGGCTGAACGCGTAGAGCACGGCGACGAGCACCGCCATCGGGAGCGTCATCGCGACGGTGAAGGGGATCGAGAGGAAGAAGAACTCCGCGATCACCCGCCAGGGCAGCCCCTTCCCGACGAGGTCGCCGAACCGGCGCGCGATGTATTGCAGCAGCAGGAGCGACGTGAGCGCCGTCAGCGCGAACGCGAACGGCCCGGCGTGCTCCTCGAGGACGTACTTGCTGATGATCTTCACGCGGTAACTTCCACTTGCACGATAGGATGGGGCAAGTGCCCGAGCTCCGACGGGCGCATTCCGTGCCGGGCAGGCCCCACGGCCTTATCTTGTGGCCTGTCCCGGGCGCTCGATCGTGGGCCCGATCGTTCGCCTGTCCGACCGTTGGTCTTCCTGCTCCTCGCGTTCTTCCTCGCTCCGCGCCGACCCCGAACTTCGTGAGAACGTCCGCTTCACTCCGGCTCGCCGCCGCCGGAGCGCTCCTGCTCCTGGCCGGCTGCGAGCGCTTCCGGGGGCCGCGCACCTCGTTCAGCGGCGATGCCGCGTATGGATACACTAAAGCCCAGGTTGCGTTCGGTCCGCGGGTGCCCGGCACCCCGGCGCACCGCCGCGCGGGCGACTGGATTCTCGACCAGATGCGCACGCGCGCCGACACGGTAATCGTCCAGAGTTGGACGCACGTGACCGCCCAGGGTGACAGCCTTCCGCTGCGAAACTTCCTCGCGCGCGTGAACGCCAAGGCGACGGATCGGGTGCTGTACCTCACGCACTGGGACACCCGGCCCACCGCGGATGAGGACCCGACGCTCGGCAACCGCCGGCTCCCCATCCCCGGCGCGAACGACGGCGCCTCGGGAGTGGGCCTGCTCATGGCCCTGGCCGACGCTCTCAAGAAGACACCGCCGAACGTGGGGGTGGATCTGCTCTTCGTGGATGGAGAGGACTACGGCGACTTCAACACCTACAGCGACACCGCGTCGAACCCGGACGTGCTGATCGGCTCGACGTACTTCGCCAGCCATCTGCCATCCCCCGACTACAAGCCGCTGTTCGGGGTGCTCTGGGACATGATCGGCGATGCGCACCTGCAGATCTTCCAGGAATCCATCTCCGCCAACAATGCCCCCGAGGTGGTGACGCGGGTATGGGGCGTGGCGAAGGACCTGGGCTACGGGAAGTACTTCATCGACGAGGACCACGGCGCCATCACCGACGACCACGTGCCGCTCATCCGGAAGGGGTTGCGCGTCATCGACGTGATCGACATCGACTACTGCACCACCGGAACGGCGTGCACGCCCCCGGATCCGCGCAATCTCCACCACACCCTGCAGGACACCATGGACAAGGTCTCGGCGAAGAGCCTGCAGATCGTCGGCGACGTGGCCACGGCGCTGGTGACGCGTTAGGGCCGGCGCGGGTTGCGTATGCATATGCATCGGCTGACTGGCGCCGCCCTCGCGCTGCTGGCCGGCGCGGCTCC
>DATEPM010000194.1:0-6911 GCA_035273185.1 Gemmatimonadaceae bacterium | reverse complement strand
CCACGGCAGGGAGCCCGCAGGCTCACGTGCCGCCCTGCGGAGGACCACGCGCCGCGGGCGGCGGGCCCACCCCGGGCGGGCGGGAGTACCACGCCTCGCGTCACCCCGTCCCACGCCATGCACGTCCACCCCCACGCCGTGCACCTGCCTTCACGCGGCGCCACCCGCCGCGCCGGGCTCTTTCGCCATCCGCAGGGAGCCGGCATATTCTGCGGCGTTGCAGCGCGTCGTGCTCACCTCCTGCCTAGCGAGTACGCCGATGACGAAACGCCAGACCCAGTCCCTCGCGCGCCTCCAGCGTGCCGTGATCCGGCTCGAGGAGATGCCGTACCGGCCGGTACCGCCCCGCCTGAAGAGGTGCATCGCGCAGCTGCGCGCATCCGTGGAGCGCCTGGTGATGCTGAACGAGGAGCAGCTCATCGCGAGCCCCGGCAACTCCACGGAGGGCAGCGACGTGGCCCACCTGCGCCGGAAGGTGCGCCGCGAATATCTGATCGACCTCTCGCGCGAGTGCCGCCGGCTGTTCGTGCAGGCGCCGGAGGCGAGGCGCATCTTCCGCGTGCCCCACGCGACGGCATCGCACGCCACCGTCGTCGCGGCCGCGGAGGCCATGATCAAGTTCATAAAGCCCTACCGGAGGCTTGTCCTCGATGCCGGCATCGAGCCGGCGTTCCTCGCGGAGCTGCGCGACCACACGCGGACGCTGCGACGCCTGACGACGACCAGCTCCGAACGCCAGGCGCGCTTCCGCCGCGCCAGCCAGGCGCTCCGCGAGGAGCTGGCCGCCGCCAACGAGCTGCTCCGGATCATCGATGGGCAGATGATCGCCTGGATCGAGCGGATGCACGTGAAGGACGACTACTGGAAGAACATCATGCGAGTGCCGAAGCCGCTGGGCCGGCCGAAGCAGTCGAAGCGCGCGGACCAGCAGAAACGCGACGGGAGCCAACCTCCGGCCTGAGTCGTGTGACTCCGCGCCGCAGCGATGGGGGGCATCGCGGCCGGCCGGGAGAGGATCACGTCAGATCCGCCCCGCGTTCACTACGCCGCCGGCGTACACCGCGCGCGCCTGTCCGCCGCGCACGGGCGCGATGAATCCCGCGTCGACGGCCAGCCAGCGCCTGACGAGCAGGGTGGGCCCTGCGAGGACGGCCGCGGTCGGTGCTGCGCCCGCGGGACCGCTGGTGCCTGGATAGCCGAACAGCTCCGCCACCCAACCCGCACGGCCCGCGAGCGGTCCGCCAAACGAGATGGTCCAGAGCGTGGCCGTGCGCGGCGCCACGCTGCCGTCGCCGTTCCGGCGGGTGTAGCCGGCGTTGACGTCGAGCGCGACGGGTCCGAGCCGATGGCTGGAGATCGCCAGCACCGATGCGTCCGTGGTGCCCGTGCCGCGCCCGGCGGGGACCGAGCCGGTGGGAAGCTTGAGTGCCGGCTCCACGGCGAAGTCGCCGAGCAGTGGCACGTCCTCGGTCAGACGCCACTTGAGCCCGAGCGAGACGTCCCCCAGGCCGAGCGATCCGGCGGGCGCGCGGACGGTCGTCACGCCGACGCCGAGCTGGGTGCGCCTGCCGAGGCCGAGCTTGAACAAGGTCGGTGTCGCGGCAGCGTTGCCGCCGCCGATGCGATCGATCTCCACGCCGGTCTCCACCTCGAGATATCCCGGCGATACGGTGCCGGCGTGGGTGGCGACGGTAGGCCGCTCGGGCTGCACCGCGCGCGGATCGGCCGCCTGGGCGCCGAGCCGCAGCGGCGTAAGGCAGAGCGCGATCGCCAGCCGCGCGGTCAGCGTCCCGGCCGTCCGCGCCACTCCCCCCGTGCCACGGCCGGCACGAACTTCTCGATCCCCCGCGGCGGGAACGCCAGGGTCTTTCCCTGCTCGGCGCTCTGGTACGCCGTCATGAGCACCTTCACAACCTCCAGGCCGTCGTCGAAGGTGAGCCGCGGCGTTTCCTTCCCCAGGAAGGCCCGCACGAAGTGGCGGTCCTCGGCCTCGTAGCCGTACGCGGCCGCCTCGTTGGCCACCACCGGCATCTGACCCACCTCGGCGTTCTGCTTCTCCACCAGGTCCTCTCCCGCCTTGCCGCGCACCTCGCGGCTGAAGAACAGCTTGAGCCCCGCGTCGAGCGAGTTCCAGCTCATCGAGTACTCGGGGCCCAGCAGCTCGGCGGAGAGCCGCAGGCCGGCGCCGACGAAGCTCCAGGAGGTGGTGGCCTCGCCGACGGCGATGGTGCCGTCGTCGGTCTCGAAGTCGATGGTCACGGTGGCGAAGTCCTCGGAGGGTGCCTTCGCGTAGTCCACCTCGGGACCCATCTGCTTCCGTAGGCGCGCCGCATACTCCGGACGACTCCACTTGAGGCTCGCGATGTGGCCAGTGACGCTCACCGGCCTGACGGTGCTCAGCGGGTCGCCGGGCCGGGTGAGCAGGTGCCTGACGACGAGCGCGGAGTGGCACATCATGTCGTTGAGCACACCACCGCCCTGCAGCGCGCCGCGCCAGAACCAGGGCATGTGCGGCCCGCTGTGCTCCTCGGCGGCGCGCGCGAGGTACGGGCGGCCGGTGCTCGCCGCGCCGCGGCCCCAGAGCAGCGCGCGCCCGGTCTCCACCTGCGGGGCGAAGAGCTGGTTCTCCAGGTAGCCCGTCGTGAGGCCCACCCGCTGCGCCAGCTCGTGCACGCGCTTCGCCTCGGCGACGTTCCGCGCCAGCGGCTTCTCGCACGCGAGGCCCGCGAGCGTGCCCCTGCCGCTCTCGATCGCCTGGACGATCTCCTCCACGTTCTCGATGCGCGCCTGATTCGGCCCGGTGAGCCAGATGGAGTCGATCGCGGGGTCGGCGACCATGTCGGCGATGGTGCGGTAGGGCTTCGCGCCGCCGACGTCCAGCTGGTGCGCGAGCGCCGCGAACGCGGCGGCGTTCTTCCGGTTGGGGCTCCAGACGCCCAGCACGTCGGCGTCCCGCACGGTCTGCCAGCCCTGCAGATGGAACTTCGCGTTGAACCCGCTGCCGACGAAGCCGACGCCGAGTCTATCAGAAGGCATGAATTGTGGACGAGATGGTCAGTAGCTCACCCCGAGCTTCTTCACCGCGGCGGGCGGGCAGCCGTTCCAGTGCGGGTTGAAGACGTTGCCCTCGTACTGCACGTCCTTCCATCCCATGGCACTGGAGAAGAAGCCGGACGCGGTGAGGTCGCGCAGGCGCCGGAAGAAGGCGGCGCCCTGGCTCATCTCCGGCCGCGCCTTCTTGGGCCAGGCGATGTCGTCCAGCACCTGCCGGCGCTGGGTGTCCTTGGAGTCGGCGAAGTTGCTGCCGAAGCGGCTGCGGCACTCGGCGTCGATCCACGCGAGGCCGCCGCGCATCGCGGTCTTGCTCGCCGCCGAGGCGTCCGGATCGGACATGAGGAAATCGATGAACTCCGGCACCTTCGCGTCCGTGGCGCTCCCGGAGCGCGCGTCCCGCGGGATGATGTAGTCCACCAGCAGCCCGAGGGTGCGCCACTCGTGCGCATTGAAGAATTTGGGCGCGGCGGGTGCGGCCTCGTGCGCGGGGGACGGGGCGGCCGCCCGCTCCATGCCGCGGAGCGCGCGCTCCAGCTGGCCCACCGAGACGCCGAGCGTCGCCAGCAGCGGCGCCGCGCCGAACGCCTTGAGCGCGTCGCGCCGCGTGACGGTCGCGTCTCCGTCACTGCTCACGCCGGCGACGGAGCGACTGTCCTCCGCCGCGCGCGCCTCGTTCGAGGGCGGCTCGGCCGGCACCTGCTCGTCCGGCCGCGGCTCGTCAGGCAGCGAGTCCACCCGCTGCCCCTCGTCCGCCTGCGCCTCGGGCAGGTCCCCACGCCCTCCGCCCCATGCCGCACGCCCCATCATAGCGCCCCCTGATTGCGTTGCTGGGTGATGTAGTCGGCGGTGCGCCACGCGAGCGCGAGGATCGTCCACGTCGGGTTCTTGTCCGCCTGGGAGATGAACGGGCTGCCGTCGGCGACGAAGAGATTCCGGCAGTCGTGCGCCTGGCAGTTGGAGGTCACCACCGACGTGGCCGGATCGCTGCCCATGCGCGCGCATCCCAGCTCGTGAATGATCTGCCCGCCGGTGGAGATGTTGTAGCCCTGCTCCTTCGTGGGCATCGGCGAGAACACCTCGCCGCCCATCTCGTGCACCAGCGCGCGGAAGGTCTCGTGCATGTGCTTCACCTGGTTGAACTCGTGGTCCGTCCAGTCCCAGTGGAAGCGCAGCACCGGGATGCCCCAGCGGTCCACGACGTTCGGATCGATCTCGCAGTACGACTTCTCGTTCGGGATCATCTCGCCGCGTCCGGAGAAGCCGATCGTCGCCCCGTAATACTTGCGGTAGTCCTCCTTGAGCTGCTGGCCGTAGCCGCCGCCCGGCGGGTAGCGCTCGATGCCGCCCATGAACCCCGCGCCGGGGGGATACAGCCCACCCCACACCTCGATGTGGTAGCCGCGCGGGAAGTCGAGCTTCGTGTTGTCCAGCCACCAGGGCATGTACACGTGCATGCCGCCCACGCCGTCCTCGTTATGCACCACGTGGTCCACCATGGCGGGGATGAAGCCGGCCACGTCGGTGCCCGTGGTGTCGGTGAGTCCCTTGCCCACCCAGCCGCTGGAGTTGCCGATGCCCTGGGGGAAGCGGGACGAGCGGGAGTTGAGCAGGATGCGCCCCGTCTCGCACGCGCTGGCGGCGAGCACCACGATCCGCGCCGCCACGTGGCGGTCCTCGCCGGAGGTCTTGTCGACGTACGCCACGCCGGTGGCCAGGCCGTCCTTGCCGACGGTGACCTCGCGCGCCATGGCGTTGGTGAGCAGCGTGACCTTCCCCGTCGCGATCGCGGGCGCGATGAGCACGTCGGGGCTGGAGAAGTTCGACTTCGTCCCGCAGCCCCGGTTGCACTGGCCGCAGTAGTGGCAGGCCGGGCGCCCGTTGAGCGGCTGGGTGATGATGGAGAGCCGCGCGGGGATGCACGTGACGCCGAGCTTGTCGCACGCCTGCTTCACGAGCAGCTCGTAGCAGCGCGGCTTGGGCGGCGGCATGAAGATGCCGTCCGGATGGTTGCGCAGCCCCTCCTTGCTGCCGAAGAGGCCGATCAGCCGGTCCACGCGGTCGTAGTAGGGCGCCACGTCGTCATAGCCGATGGGCCAGTCGTCGCCGAGGCCGTCCTTCGTCTTGCCCTTGAAGTCGTCGGGGCCGAAGCGGAGGGAGATGCGCCCCCAGTGGTTGGTGCGGCCGCCGAGCATGCGGGCACGCCACCAGAGGAACTTGGACCCCTGCGCCACCGTGTACGGCTCGCCCTCGATCTCCCAGCCGCCATCGCAGGCGTCGAACTCGCCGAAGGGACGCGTCTTGGTGGCCGCACCGCGCCGCGGTGAGGCGTACGAGGGAACGAACATCTTCGTGTCGCGTGAGGCATACCACTCGGGGCCCGCCTCGAGCAGCGCGACGCGGGCGCCGGCGCGCGCCAGCACGTAGGCCGCCATCCCGCCGCCGGCGCCGGAGCCGACAATGCACACGTCGTAATCGGCCTGCTTTCGAGAAATGTTCATGTCACTGGAGGGAATCGAGTCGCGCACGGCCGCCGGAGGACGCAGCGGACAGCCGCGGGAAGCAGCGGCACGGGACGCGGACGTCGGACGCCGCGTGCCGCGCCGCGCGGCCTCAGAACGTCAGCTTGCTCAGGTACTCGTAGCTGTTCCGGATGGAGGCCATCGGGTCAGCCGGCTGGTCGTGCTCGACGAACACGTGCTGGATGTAGCCGCCGCGATTGGCATCCTCGGCGAAGATGCGGCGGAAGTTGATCGTTCCGCTACCCACGTCCACCATCGCGCGCTCGGGGGCCGCGGTCGCGTCCTTCGCGTGCACCATGGTGAAGCGGGTGGGATACTTCGCGAGATACGCCAGCGGATCGGCGCCGCCCTTGGTCACCCAGTAGATGTCCATCTCGAACTTCACGAGCGTGGGATCGGTGCGCTCAAGCAGCAGGTCGAAGGGGAGCACGCCCTCGACCGGCTTGAACTCGAAGTCGTGGTTGTGATACGCGAACGCGAGCCCCTGCGCCTTCGCCTGAGCGGCCGCCTGGTTGAAGGTGTCCGCCACCCGGCGCAGCCCGTCCGCCGTGGTGCGGTTCTTCTCATCGATCCAGGGCACGGTGACGTACTGGCAGCCGATGACCTTGGCGTCGTTGACGGTGCGTGCCCAGGAGTCCCCCAGCTCGGGATAGCCGACGTGGCTGGAGGGGGCCAGCAGTCCGCTCTGCGCGAGCAGGGCGCGGAGCTCCGCGGGCTTGCGGCCGAAGTAGCCCGCGAACTCCACCTCCTGATACCCGGTCATCGCGACGCGCGAGAGCGTCCCCGGCAGGTCGCGCTGCATGGCATCGCGCACGGTGTAGAGCTGCAGCCCGATGTGGCGCAGCTTGCGGTTGCGGTAGATGGAGCCGCCACCGAGCGTGCCCGCCTGCGCCGTGCGGCAGGCCGTGAGCGGAGACGCCGCGAGGGCGAGGGCAGCGGTGCCCAGCTGCGAGAGAAAGGAGCGACGGTCGGGCATCTTTAAGAAGAGAGCGGGAGGTGCGAAAAGGGCGGGAACTGCGAAAGGGGCGGGAACTGCGAAAGGAGCGGGACCTGCGAAAGGAGCGGGACCTGCGAAGAGAGCGGGAGCTGCGAAAGGAGCGGGAACTGCGAAACGAGCGAGGAGGGCGAAGAGAGCGGGGCCTGCGGTCGAAGGGGTGACTTACGGGTTATTATGGGGCTGCATGCGACGGGGGGGAAGGGGTTCGAACAGGCGGGAGCAGCGTGGGTCCGGCAGATCGGACCAGCACCGCGGGGAAAAAGAATGCGCGGGGCGGCTTCGCCGCCCCGCGCGCTCCATTTCCGTACCGTCGTTTTCGCAGTTCCCGCTCGTTTCGCAGT
>DATEPM010000193.1:0-44090 GCA_035273185.1 Gemmatimonadaceae bacterium | reverse complement strand
CGCCGCACGGGGCGGGCGGCGTCGGCCACGCGGGCACGGCCGCCCCGGCCGCCCCAGGGTCCGACGCGGCGGAATCGGGCGGTGGCGCGCACGGGGACGACCATCACTCGCCGGCACGCCACCGCTTCGCCACGCTCACGAGCCTCGTCGGCGCGGGGGTGTTGATCCTCGCCTTCGGACTGGCCGCGGCCATCTTCGCCGCCATGCTGCGCACCCCGGACGCCGGTCGCGCGCCGTTCGTCCAGCACTACTTCACGTGGCTGACGGCGGGCGACTTCCACGCCGATGCCGCCTTCCAGCTCGATCCGCTGTCGATGGTGATGATCCTCGTCATCACGGGCGTGGGGGCGCTCATTCACATCTTCAGCATCGGGTACATGCAGGACGACCCGGGCTATCCGCGCTACTTCGCGTATCTCAACCTGTTCGTCTGCTTCATGCTCGTGCTGGTCATGGGCGCGAACTATCCGCTGCTGTTCGTCGGCTGGGAAGGGGTGGGATTCTGCTCCTATCTGCTGATCGGCTTCTGGTTCAGCGACAAGGCGAACAGCGACGCCGGGAAGAAGGCGTTCATCGTGAATCGCATCGGCGATTTCGGCTTCCTGATCGGGATGTTCATGCTGTTCGCGAACGCCGGCACGTTGGACTATGCGGGCGTGAGCGAGGCCGCGTCGGGCCTGCCGCCCGTCGTGGTCACGTGGGCCTGCCTGTTCATGTTCCTGGGCTGCATCGGCAAGAGCGCGCAGATCCCGCTGTACGTCTGGCTTCCCGACGCGATGGCGGGCCCCACCCCAGTGTCCGCCCTGATCCACGCCGCGACGATGGTGACCGCCGGCGTGTACCTGGTGGCGCGGAGCAACTTCCTGTTCTCGCTCTCGCCGGTCGCCAGCCTCACCGTGGTGGTGATCGGCGCGTTGACGGCCCTCTTCGCCGCATCGATCGGCCTCAAGCAGTGGGACATCAAGAAAGTGCTCGCGTACTCCACGGTGTCGCAGCTGGGGTACATGTTCGTGGCGGTGGGCGCGGGGGCGTACGTGGCCGGCATCTTCCATCTCGTGACGCACGCCTTCTTCAAGGCCCTGCTGTTTCTGGGGTCGGGCTCCGTGATCTTCGCGATGCACGAGGCGTATCACGCGACGCACAGCCATGAGGACGCGCAGGACATGCGCAACATGGGCGGACTGCGGCGGTTCCTGCCCTGGACGTGGGTGCTGATGTGGATCGCGACGCTCGCGATCGCGGGAATCCCGCCGTTCTCGGGATTCTTCTCCAAGGACGAGATCCTGGGCACGGTGTTCGCCCGGGCGCAGGCATCCACCCTCGCTGATGCGCACTGGCTCGGCCTCCCGGGCCGCGTCGTCCTGTACGCGTGTTACGTGCTCGGGCTCGTGGCTGCGTTCCTGACAGCCGTGTACATGACGCGCATGATGCTGTACACCTTCCACGGCCCGAACCGCACGGGGGCGGACGAGCGGACCCACTTCCGCGAGGCCCCGTGGGTGATGACGGGACCCCTGCTGATCCTGGGCGTCCTGAGCGCGGCCGGCGGCTGGCTGAACCTGCCGGCGCTTCTGCCGCTGGGCACCACCGGGGGCCTGGAGCACTGGCTCGACCCGGTGGTGGGGGCGTCGCAGCTGCGCGTGACGCATGGAACGGCCGCCGAGGTGTCCACGTCCACAGAGGCCGCGCTCATCGGCGTCGCCATCATCATCGCCATCGCGGGAATCGCGTTGGCGGCCTGGCGGCTGAACCCGGGGCGGCTGGTGCCGAAGCGCGACGCGCGACCCGAGGAGGGCTTCGCGCGCGTGCTCGCCAACAAGTACTACGTGGACGAGATCTACGACGACGCGATCGTGCAGCCCACGGTGGCGACCTCGCGCGGACTGCTCTGGCGGGGGATCGACGTGGGGCTGATCGACGGGGTGCTGGTGAACTTCTTTGGCGGGCGCGTGCCGCGCTTCGTCGGCTGGGTGGGGTCACAGGCGCAATCGGGCCAGCTCGGCACGTACGCCTGGGTGCTGGTGGTCGGCGTGCTGGTCGTCCTCGGCGCCTTCACGTTCCGCTGATTCATGAACTCTTATCTGAGCTCCATCGGGTATCAGAGCTGGATCCTTCCGGCCCTGCTCGGGATCCCCCTGCTGGGCGCCCTGATCATCTGGATCCAGGGGTCCGCGGCCGCCCGCCGGACGGCCGTTGTCGCCGATGCCGAGGACGCCGGGACGAGGATGGGAGCCGACGAGGTGGCGCGCGGCGTGGCCGCGGCGCCCCGCTCGATCGCGCTGATCACCTTCCTGGTCGAGTTCGTGGTGTCGCTCGGCCTCTGGTGGGCCTTCGATTCCGCCGACGCGCGCTGGCAGTTCCTGATCAATCTCCCCTGGATTCCCTCGTGGGGCGTGCGCTTCATCATCGGCCTGGACGGCATGTCCCTGATGATGGTCCTGCTCACCACGTTCATCATGGCGGTGGCGTCGCTGGGGAGCTGGACCTACATCCGCGTCCGCACGCACAGCTTCTATGCGTTGATGCTCGTGCTCACGACGGGCATGCTTGGCGTGTTCATGAGCCTCGACCTCTTCCTGTTCTACGTGATGTGGGAGGTCATGCTCGTACCGATGTACTTCATCATCGGCATCTGGGGCGGCGAGCGGCGGCTGTACGCCACGCTCAAGTTCTTCATCTACACGATGATCGGATCGTTCCTGATGCTCGTCGGCATCATCTATCTCGGGCTCCAGGCGCGGAGCCCCGTGACGGGCATTCCGAACTTCGGCTACGATTTCATCCTGCAGAACGTATCGGTGACGCCGAGGGCCGCCCTGTGGCTGTTCGGCGCGTTTTTCCTGGCCTTCGCCGTGAAGGTGCCGATGTTTCCCTTCCACACGTGGCTCCCCGATGCCCACGTGGAGGCGCCGACCGCCGGCTCGGTGGTGCTGGCGAGCATCATGCTCAAGCTGGGGACATTCGGGTTCCTGCGGCTGGCCGTCCCGCTCTTTCCGACGGCGGCGATGAACGATACGGTGCGCGGGATCATCCTGACGCTCGCGGTCATCGGAATCGTGTATGGCGCCCTGGTCTCGATGGTGCAGCCTGATTTCAAGAAGCTCGTTGCCTACTCGTCGGTGAGCCATCTCGGTTTCGTGATGCTCGGCATCTTCGCGCTCACCGTCCAGAGCGTGCAGGGCGCCCTGATGGTGATGATCAACCACGGGATCTCCACCGGCGCGCTGTTCCTGCTCATCGGGATGATGTATGAGCGCCGCCACACGCGCCTCATCGACGCGTACGGCGGTATCGCCCGGGTGGTCCCGATGTTTGCGGCGCTCCTCACGCTGGTGACATTCAGCAGCATCGGGCTGCCAGGAACGAACGGCTTCGTGGGGGAGTTCCTGGTGCTGCTCGGGTCCTTTCGCACGGCACCGATCTTCACCCTCGTGGCTACGACGGTCGTGATCTTCGCCGCCGCGTATCTGCTCTGGGCCATCCAGCGGATCCTCTTCAATCCGCTCGACAAGGCCGAGAACGAGCACATGCCCGACCTGAACCGCCGGGAACTGGCCCTCATGGTCCCACTCGTGGCCGCGATCATCTGGCTGGGGGTGTATCCCGCGCCGGTGCTGCGGCGCATGGAGACCTCGGCCGAGCGTTTCGTGAGCGTGGTGCAGGCGCGTACGGCCGCGACGATGGCGAGCCGACCGGAGGTGGCCCGGTGAGCCTCGCGATGCCCTCGACGCTGGATCTGGCGCGCCCGGCGCAGCTCTCGTTCGCCCTGCTCCCCGACCTGGTGCTGATGGCCGGAGCGATGATCCTCACCGTCTGGGCCGCCTGGCGGCCCGAGAGCCGGGCGCACCAGCGCACGCTCGGCTGGGCGAGCATCGTCGTCGCGGCGCTGTCCCTCGTGGCAGTGATCGGGTTCCTGCTCGCGGGCTACGCGGCGGGACCGGGCCCGGTGGCGGTGGATCCATTTCGCTGGATGGTCGACGTCGTGCTCCTGTTGGGCACCATGCTCACGATAGCCCTGGGGATGGACGACAACGATCGCGAGGGGATTGCCGCGCCCGAGTCGCACGTGCTGGTGCTGCTCGCGTCATCGGGCATGATGCTGCTGGCGGCCGCGCGCGACCTCATCATCGTGTTCCTCGGCATCGAGCTGATGTCGATTGCCGTGTACGCGCTTGCCGGCATGAACCGGCGCAGCGCGCGGTCCGCCGAGGGCGCGTTGAAGTACTTCCTGCTCGGCGCGTTTTCGACGGCGTTCCTGCTGTACGGCGTCGCCCTCGTCTACGGCGCGACGGGGACCACGAACCTGCAGGGCATCGGCGCCCGCGTACTGGACCCGGCGAGCGGCCTCACGTCCAGCGCGCTGCTGCTGATTGGAATCGCGATGCTCCTGGTGGGCTTCGGATTCAAGGTGGCGACCGTCCCGTTTCACATGTGGGCGCCGGACGTCTACGACGGCGCGCCGTCGGCGGTCACGGCGTACATGGCGGCGTCCGTCAAGACGGCCGCGTTCGCGGCGTTTCTGCGCGTGTGGCTCGAGGCCTTCCCGGGCGCGTTCCACGTCTGGCATCCGGCCGTGGCGGGGCTCGCCGTGGCAACCATGGTGTTCGGAAACGCCATCGGCCTCTGGCAGCGAAACTTGAAGCGGCTGCTCGCGTACTCGAGCATCGGGCACGCGGGCTACATCCTGGTGGCGCTCGCCGCGGGAACCGCGCAGGGCGCCTCGGCACTGGTGTTCTACGTTCTCATATACACTCTCGCGACCTTTGGCGCGTTCGCGGTGGTGGTCGCGCTCACGCCGCGCGGCGCCGGCACCGTCATGATGGACGAGCTCACCGGCCTCTGGAGCGTGCGGCCGTGGATGGCGCTCGGGATGGGCGTGCTGATGCTGGCCCTGCTGGGATTTCCGATCTTCGGCGGCGCGGGGTTCTTCGCCAAGTGGTACATCCTGCAGGCGGCGTTGCAGGCGCCGGTGCCGCAGACGATGCTGGCGGTGGTGCTCGTGCTCGCCAGCGTGGTCTCCGCGGGATATTATCTGTACGTGATCATGGTGATGTTCATGCGCCCGCGGCTCGCGGCGGTGCCGGCGCCGCCGCCCAGCGGCGGCCTCACGCGATTCGTGCTCGTGATCACGGTCGTGCTGCTGCTGGTGCTGGGAGTGGTGCCGGATGTCGTGGTGCGCCTCACCGCAGCCGGACGCATGGCAGGAGCGCGGCCGGTCCCAGGGCTCGCCGCGGCCGCGACGCCGGCACGCAGCGACGTCCTTGCGTCCGACGCGCGGCCGGGGCGGCCGGGGCACTGAGCCAGCGGGCTCATCGTCCCGGACCGCCCCATCCGGTTCGCCCCTCGCGCGCATTCCGCCATGACCATCGCCCCGGGCATCTTCCGGCAGTACGACATTCGCGGCATCGTCGGCCGGGATCTCACCGCCGAAGCGGCGCGCGCCATCGGCGCGGCGTACGCGGCACTGCTCGCCGAACGGGCAGGGATGGCGTCCGTCGCCGCCGCCGCGCACCACGCCATCGTCGTCGGGCGCGACAATCGCCCGAGCGGCAAGGCACTCCGTGACGCGCTCGTGGAGGGGCTCACCGGTGCCGGCCTCGACGTGGTCGACATCGGCATCGTCCCAACCCCGCTCAACTATTGGAGCCTGCACCATCTGCCGGTCGCCGGCGGCATCCAGATCACCGGCTCGCACAATCCACCCGAGTACAACGGATTCAAGCTGTCGCTTGGCACGAGCACGATGCACGGGGAGGCCATCCAGCGCCTTCTCGCGCTCGTTCGGAGGGGCCCGGAGGCGACGCCGACACCGCGGGGCCGCGTGCGCCAGGAGGCCGTGATCGATGCCTACATCGATGATGTCGTGCAGCGCGTCGGGCGGCTCACGCGTCCCATCCGTGCCGTGTTCGATTGCGGCAATGGGGCAGGCGCGCTGGTGGCGCCGCTCCTCTTCGAGCGCCTGGGCTTGCAGGGACGTGGTCTGTTCTGTGAGAGCGATGGCACGTTCCCGAATCATCACCCCGATCCGACGGTCCCGGAGAATCTCGAGGACCTCGCGGGCGCGGTGCGGGCCGATGGCGCGGAGATCGGCGTCGCATTCGACGGCGATGGCGATCGTATCGGCGTGGTGGACGAGAGCGGCGAGATCGTCTGGGGCGATCGCATCCTCATCCTCTACGCGCGCGACGTGCTCTCGCGCACCGGGCCGGGGCAGCCCATCATCTTCGACGTGAAGTGCTCGCAGGCGCTGCCGGACGAGATCACGCGCGCGGGGGGGCGGCCCGTGATGTGGAAGACGGGGCACTCGCTGATCAAGGACAAGATGAAAGAGAGCCACGCCCCGCTCGCCGGCGAGATGTCGGGACACATGTTCTTCAGCGAGGGATTCTACGGGCACGACGACGCGCTCTACGGCGCCGCGCGGCTGCTGCGTATCCTGGCGGATGCCGGGCGCACGGTACGGCAGCTGCTCGCCGACGTGCCCGCGCTGGTCAGCACGCCCGAGATTCGTATCGAGGTCGCGGACGAGGAGAAGTTCGGGCTCGTCGAACGGGCGGCGCGGCACTTCCGCTCTCTCCACGAGGTCATCGATGTCGATGGCGTGCGGGTGCTCTACGCCGACGGCTGGGGACTGATCCGCGCCTCCAATACCCAGCCGGTGCTCGTCGCCCGGTACGAGGCGCGCACGCCGGAGCGCCTGGCGGCCATTCGCGGCGAGATGGACGCGTGGCTCGCCTCCCAGGGCGTGCACGTCTGATCCGCGGGAGATGAGCTTCCGGCGCTGGATGCTCCTGGCGCTGGCCGCCACGGCGCTGCTGCTGCTGGCGGCGCGGGCCGTCGCCCAGGTGTACGTGGACTACCAGTGGTATCTGGCCGCCGGCGCGGCCGAGGTGTGGCGCGCGCGGGTGGCGGCCGTGTTCTCCCTGCGGATCTGCTCCGGGCTCGCCTCGGGCGCCTTCATCTTCGCGAACCTCTATGCCGTACGCCACTCCGTCGTGTCGCTGGTGCTGCCGCGCCGCGTGGCAAACCTCGAAATCGGGGAGGAGGTGCCCACGCGCTATCTCACCTTCATCGCGCTGGCCGTCGCGGTGGTGCTGGGTGCGCTGCTCAGCCTCCCGCAGGATGACTGGAGCACGCTGCTCCTCGCGCGGATCGGCGAGCCGTTCGGCGAGAGCGACCCGTACTTCGGCGCCGATCTCGGCTTTTTCGTGTACTGGCTGCCGCTGGAGCAGGAGCTGTATTACTGGTCGCTCATCTGCATCTTCATCGTGACGGCCATGGTGGTGTTCCTGTACGCGCTCACCCCGAGTCTCCGGTGGGATCGCGGGCGGCTGTACGTGTCCGGGTACGTGCGCCGCCACCTGACGGTGCTCGCGGCCGTGGTGCTGCTGCTGCTGGCCTGGAGCTTCCGGCTCGACATGTACGAGGCGCTCACCGCCGGGAGCGGGGCCGGCGGGGCGTTCGCGTATGTCGATCACAAGGTGCTGATTCCGGGGAATCTCGTGCTCGCGATCACCGCGCTCGGCGCCGCGCTGATCGTGGCATGGGCCGGCGCGAGCGGCCAGGGCCGGCTCGCGGCGTGGGCGATCCTGGGCATGATCGTGATGGCGGTCGTGGTGCGGGTGCTCGTGCCGTTCGCGGTGGAGCGCATGGCGGACGAGACCCGGGCGCGGATCCGGGAGCAACCGTACCTGGCGACCCGGGGCGCGTACACGCGCCGGGCCTACGCCGCGGATCGCGTTATACCCGCGGACGCGAGCTCGGGCTACGCGTCGCCCAGCGATGCCGCGCGGGGGATGGCGATCTGGGACGGGCCTGCCGTGGCGCGCTCGGTGGAGACCTTGCGGAGCGCCGACGTGCTGGGCACGAGCATCGCCTGGCGCGCCACACCGGCGGGGGTGACCGCCGACGTGGTCGCGCGGCCCGCGACCGCCGGCGGCGACACCGCCCGCGCAATCTTTCTCGTCTCGCACGTGCTGGCCTCCACGGCGGACGCGCGTGGTGGGCTCGCGCGCCTGGCGTCCACTCGGGGAGAGGGGGAGGAGTCACCGCTGCCGCCCGCGGTCGTGTTTCCGGGGGCGCGCGGCTATCTCGTGTTGGCGGACACCCTGAACCGTCTGGCCGGCTCGCCGCTCGGCACCGCCATCGCGCGCATCGCGCACGCACTGAGCCTGCAGCATCTCGCGTGGCTCTCCGGCGAACTACCGCGACCGCGGCCGACCCTGATGGATCACCGCGATGTCCGCGAGCGTCTGCAGATGCTCGTGCCTTTTTTCGCGCAAGGCTCGACCATCGCGCCCCTCGTCGCCGGCGACTCACTCTTCTGGGCGGTGGATCTGTACGCAGCCTCGAGCTTCTATCCGCTCAGCCGACGCCTGCAGCTGTCGGGCGAGGAGCGCAGCTATTACCAGCACGCGGCGACAGCCCTGGTCCGTGCCGCCACCGGCGAGGTGTTGCTGGTGGCCGATCCCGACTCGACGCTCGATCCGATCGCGCGCAGCTGGATGCACCGCTTCCCATCGCTCTTTGGACCGGCATCCACACTGCCAGGGGCACTTCTCGATGCACTGCCGCCGGCCACCGACGGGCTCCGCGCACAGGCGCTCGCCTTCGGGCAGTATGGCGGCACGACCGGCACGGACGTCGAGCGCCGGCCCCCCGCGCGCGATGGGTCCGACAGCGCCCTCGCGGCCGCCGAGCCGCGCTTTGTGCTGCCGGGATCGTCCTCGATTGCGACGAGCGTCGTACTCGTGGATTCACTGGATCGCGTGGGCGGCATCGTGATCGGCAGCGGGGGACCGCGCCGCGGCACGCGCTGGTTTGCCGCCCCGGATCACGCGCCGACCTGGTCCGCCGTGCTGGACAGCCTCGCCACCGGCGACAGCGCCACGACGCCGGCGCCAGTCACCGCGTTCGCCCACGGTGTGGTCCAGGTGGTGCCCATCGCCGGAACGCTCGCGTTCGTGCAATCGGCCTACTTGTGGCACGCGCAGGCCTCGCCCCTACTGGCGCACGTGAGCCTCTTCTACCTGGATAGCACGCGCACCGGTCCCACCCTGGAGACGATTGCGGGGGTCCCGCTCACGCCGCCACACGAGGCCGCGCCCCTCGCCGGCGATCTTCGCGCGCGCGCGGCCGTCCTCTACGACCGCATGCGCGACGCGTTGCGGCGCGGCGACTGGACGGCGTTCGGCGACGCCTTCGATTCCCTCGGCACCTTGTTGTCCCGGAGGCCGCGATGACGGGCGCGGATAGCACGCGGATTGCGCCGCACCCCGCCGATGCCTAGCGAATCCAGTCCGGTGGCCGTCATCGCCCTCGGCGGCAACGCGCTCGCACCCGGTGGCGAGCGCTCGACCATTCACGACCAGTTCCGGCATGCGCGGGAGAGCCTCGGCCCCCTGGTGGATCTCGTGCTCTCCGGCTGGAACGTGTGCATCGTCCACGGCAACGGGCCGCAGGTGGGGGACGAGCTCGTTCGCAACGAGATCGCGCGGTACGATGCGGCCCCGCTCCCGCTCGGCGTCCTCGTGGCCGCGACCGCGGGCTGGATCGGATATATGATCCAGCAGTCGATCGACAACGCGCTGCGCCGGGCCGACGCGCCGCGAGACGTCGCGACCGTGATCACGCAGGTGGTCGTGGACCCGAACGACCCGGCGCTCCGAGATCCCACGAAGTTCATCGGACGCGAGCTCTCACCGGAGCGCGCGGCGGAGCTGCGACGCGAGGGCCACGTCGTCAGAGCCGACGGACATGGTCGTCTGCGCCGCGTGGTGGGGAGCCCGCGCCCCGTCGCCATCCACGAGCTCTTCGCCATCCGCCAGCTGCTCGACGCGGGAACCGTCGTCATCGCGTGCGGCGGCGGGGGCGCACCCATTTACGACGATCCCCGTTTAGGTTGGGAGGGGGTCGACGCCGTCGTGGACAAGGATCTCGCCTCCGCGGTGCTGGCGCGCGACCTCGCCGCGGACCTGCTGCTCATCCTCACCGATGTGGACGCGGTCTACGCGGGCTGGGGAACGCCGGAGCAGCGGCGCATCGCCTCGCTGAGCGCGGACGAGGCGGAGCGGATGGATCGCGGCGGCGCCTTCGGCGAGGGCAGCATGGCACCGAAGATCCGCGCCGCCGTGGAGTTCGTGCGTCGCACCGGCGGGCGCGCGATCATCACCGCACTGGACCGGGGCCGCGCGGCAGTCCGCGGGGACGCCGGCACGACCATTACCGCCACACCGGAGCAAGTGGAGCGCACGTGAACATTCACGAATATCAGGCCAAGGAGCTGCTGCGGGCGGAGGGCGTGCCCATCCCGCCGGGACGCGTGGCGACCACGCCGGACGAGGCGGCGGAGATCGCGCGGGAATACGGCGGCACCGTCGTCGTTAAGGCACAGGTGCACGCGGGGGGGCGAGGCAAGGCGGGCGGTGTGAAGCTCGCCAAGAGTCCGGAAGAGGCACGCGCCGTCGCGAGCCGCATCCTCGGCATGCAGATCAAGGGTCTCACGGTGCACCAGGCGCTCGTGACGCCGGCTGCCGACATCGCGAGCGAAGCCTACGTCGGCATCATCGTGGATCGTGCGGCGAAGAGGCCCGTCTTCATGGTGAGCCCGGCGGGCGGCATCGACATCGAGGAGGTGGCCGCGACCACGCCGGAGAAGATCCTCAAGCTGCCCGTGGACACCCGCTACGGATTGCAGCCGTACCAGGCGATGCAGCTCGGCTTCTTTCTCTACGGCGACGTGAAGAAGGTCCGGGCCGTCGCGCGCATCATGCAGCAGCTCTACGCCTCCTTCATGCGGAACGGCTGCTCGCTGGCGGAGATCAACCCGCTGGTGACCACACCGAACGGCGACGTGCTGGCGCTCGACGCGAAGATGGTGCTCGACGACAACGAGCTGGAGCGTCATCCGGAGCTCGAGGCGCTGCGCGATCCCACCGCCGAGGCGCCGAGCGAGGTGCAGGCGCGGAACGCCAGCCTCACCTTCATCAAGTTGGACGGCAACGTTGGATGCGTGGTGAACGGGGCTGGTCTCGCGATGGCGACCATGGACCTGGTCAAGTACTACGGCGGAGCGCCCGCCAACTTTCTCGATATCGGCGGGTCGTCCAATCCCGAGAAGGTGGTGAATGCACTCCGGATCATCACGGCGGACCCCAACGTGAAGGCGATTCTCTTCAACATCTTTGGAGGCATCACGCGCACCGACGACGTGGCGAACGGCATCGTGTCGGCGACTGAGCAGAACCCCCTGCAGGTGCCGATCGTGATCCGGCTCACCGGCACCAACGAGGAGATCGCGGTGAAGATTCTCGAGCAGCACGGCTTCTCCGCCATGACCGACATGGATACGGCGGTCAAGCGCGCGGTGGAGCTCGCGCGGGGAGGGAAGGCCGCGTGAGCATCTTCATCGACGCTGGCACGACGGTGATCGTCCAGGGGATCACGGGCCGGGACGGCTCGTTCCACGCGAAGCAGATGCTGGAGTACGGCACGAAGATCGTTGGTGGGGTGACTCCCGGCAAGGGCGGGCAGACGTTCGAGCGCAGCGTCCCGATCTTCAACACGATGATGGAGGCGGTGCGCGGCACCGGCGCGAACACCTCGGTCATCTACGTGCCGCCGATGTACGCCGCCGATGCGATCATGGAGGCAGCCGATGCCGGCATCGCGCTCGTCGTCGCCATCACCGAAGGCGTTCCGGTGCTGGACATGACGCGGGTGTATCCGTTCGTGCGCGAGAAGGGCGCGCGGCTCATCGGCCCGAACTGCCCCGGGCTGATCACGCCGGGCCAGGCGAAGGTCGGGATCATTCCCGGACGCATCTGCACGCCGGGCCACGTCGGCGTCGTCAGCCGGTCCGGAACGTTGACATATGAAGTTGTGTATCAGCTCACGCGCGCAGGGCTCGGCCAGTCCACGTGCGTCGGCATCGGCGGGGATCCCATCAACGGCACCAACTTCATCGACTGCCTGGCCGCCTTCGAGCAGGATCCGGCGACCCGGGCCGTGGCACTGATGGGCGAGATCGGCGGCACGGACGAGCAGGAGGCCGCGCGGTTCGTGCGCGAGCAGATGTCCAAGCCGGTGGTCGGCTTCATTGCCGGCCAGACGGCGCCGCCCGGGCGCCGGATGGGACACGCGGGCGCCATCATCTCCGGGTCCGCGGGCACCGCCGCGGAGAAGATCGCTGCCTTCGAAGAAGCCGGGATGGGCGTGGCACGCCGACCGATGGACTTCGTCGAGCTGCTGCGCGCCCGGCTCCGCCGCTGACGAACACCGGTCCCGATGTCCTCGCCCGCTGGAACCAGCATGAACCTGCACGACGTCATTCGGCCCGCGCAGATCGTGCTGCCACTGCCGGGAGGCTCGCTCGTCGAGGCGAGCGGCGCCCTGCTCGACTGTCTGGTGCAGTCGGGGTGCGTCCGCGACGCGGACAAGCTCCGGCGGCGACTGTCGGAGGATCGCGCCGAGGACCTCGTGGCTCTGGGAGATCGCGCGTTCATCCTGCACTATCGCACGGACGCGGTCTCCGAGCTGCGGGTGGCGCTGGGCGTCGCGCCCGAGCCGCTCGCCCGGCCGCGGGAAGATGACGGTCCGCGCGCGCGCGTGGTGCTGATGAGCGTCGCGCCGCTGCGGCAGGCCGCCCGGCACCTCCAGGTGGTACGCGGCTTCGCGAGGCTGTTCTCGCGCGACGAGTCGGTGGCGGCGGTACTGCAGGCGGGCGATGCCGCCAGCCTGGCGGCGCTGCCGCTGTTCGCGGAATACACGCTTCCCGAGCAGCTCACCGTGCGCGATCTCATGACCGAACGCCCGCGCACCACAGGGCCGGACCTCCCGCTGCGCGAGGCGGCCCGGGAGCTACTGGACGCTGGTCTCGCCGCGCTTCCCGTGGTGGACGAGGACGGCAGGCTGCTCGGGCTGCTCAGCGAGCGTGAGCTGATGCGGCACCTTCTCTCCACCGAGATCCTCGCCGGCCCGTCCGGTCGGCACGCGGGCCCCGCGGCGCAGGCACGCCGCACGGTACGCGATGTAATGACGCGCCAGGTGCTCTGCGTCGCCCCCGAGCAGTCGGTGGCGGAGGTGGCGGCGCTGATGACCAACAAGGATGTCGAGCGGCTTCCGGTCGTGCGCGAGGGACGGCTCGTCGGATTTCTCACGCGCGGCGACATCGTTCGTAAGCTCATCGGACCCTGAACCATTCACGAACTCGCATGGCTGGCCACTACACGCTCTCGATCATCAAACCCGACGCGTTCGGCGGCGGGAAAGCGGGGCAGATCCTCGCGCACCTCGAGCGGCAGGGCTTCCGCGCCCGCGCGGCGCGCATCCTCCACCTCAGCGAGGCGGAGGCGGAGGAGTTCTACGCGGTGCACCGCGACCGACCCTTCTACGGATCGCTGGTGAGGTTCATGACGTCGGGCCCGTGCATGCCGATCATCCTCGAGAAGCCGGAGGCGGTCGCCGCGCTGCGCAGGACGATCGGGGCGACCGACCCGGCGGAGGCCGAACCGGGCACGGTGCGGAAGCTCTTCGCGGAATCGAAGGAGCGAAACGCCATCCACGCCTCGGATAGTGACGAGAACGCGGCGCGCGAGGCACGCTTCTTCTTCAGCGAAACGGAGATGTTGCGCGCGCGGTGAGGCGGCGTCGGCGGGATCGTGCCACTTACCGTATCTTCATACCGGCCACCGACTTGTAATCGTGATGCCGCGGGGATAAGTTCCCAGGCTATGCTGTCCTTCGACATTCGATCCCTCGAGCAGCACGCCGCCAGCGTGGACGACCAACTGCCGCCCGACGATCGGGTGTGGCAGGAGGGCGATCCGGTGCCGTCGCGCCCGCTCCAGGTGACGGGACGACTCTCGTCGGCTGGGGCCGGGCGGTTCTACTGGCACGGCCGGATCGAAGGCGACGCGACGCTGCCTTGCCGGCGCTGTCTCGCGGATACCACCGTGCACGTCTCCTCGGAGGAGCACATCATCTTCGCCGAGGCGGGCGACGCGGAGACCGACGATCCGGACGTGTTTCCGCTCGATCCGCGGGAGCGCGAGCTGGATCTGCGGCCTGCCATCCGCGAGCAGTGGCTGCTCAGCGCACCCAGCTTCACCGAGTGCCGCCCAGACTGTCGAGGATTGTGTCCCACCTGCGGCGCGGACCTCAACGTAGGGCAGTGCGACTGCCCGCGTGCGCCGGCGGACGCGACCGACACCCGCTGGAATGCCCTGCGGGAGCTGGCGGGCACTGGCGTCCCGGAACGAGGGGCTCGCCGGAACACGCGCATGACCGGCCGAAACCGAAACTCGCCGGGCCGCAAGAAGACCGACTGATCACTGACCGTCCCTTCCCTCCATCCCGACCATGGCCGTCCCCAAGCGACGTACTTCCAAGCGAAAGAAGCGTGCACGCAACACGCACAAGAAGGCTCCGGCAATCGCGCTCCAGAAGTGTCCGCGCTGCCAGGCCATGAAGCGCCCGCACCACGTGTGTCCCGAGTGCGGGTATTACGCGGGCGAGCAGCGGGTCGCGGCGCGGGAAGCCTAACCTTGGCTCGCATCGCGTTGGACGCGATGGGGGGTGATTTCGCCCCGCAGGCGCCCGTGGCCGGCGCGCTCCAAGCGCTCGCCGAGCTCGATCCCGCACACAGTATCCAGCTGGTCGGCCAGACTCAGGTGATCCGCGCTCAACTCGAGCGCCTGCTCTCCGGCGAGTTCGTCGGACAGGAGGTGCGCGGTGTCCGTCGCGAGCGACTCGAGATTGTCGAGGCGCCGGACGTGATCGAGATGTCCGAGAAGCCGGGCGCGGCGGTCCGCTCCAAGCCGAACAGCTCGATGATCGTCGGACTCCGGCTGCAGGCGGAAGGCCGGTCGGATGCGTTCGTCTCCGCGGGAAACACCGGCGCGCAGATGGCGGCATCCATGATCATCCTCAAGCTGCATGCAGGCCTCAAGCGGCCGGCCATCGCCACGATCTTTCCGACGGCACGAAAACCGGTGGTCGTGCTCGATTCCGGCGCTAACGTCGATTGCTCCGCGGACGAGCTGGTGCAGTTCGCTCGCCTGGGAACCGTGTACGTGCAGGATGTCCTCGGCCGCGATGATCCGGCGGTAGGGCTGCTCAGCATCGGCGAGGAGCCGGAAAAGGGCAATGGCGTCGTGAAGGAAGCGCACGAGCTGCTGCGCGCGGCCGGTGGCACCCTGGGGCGAGCGGAGGCAGGCGCGTCGGGTGGAGGAGGGCTCAACTTCATCGGCAACGTCGAGGGGCGCGATCTCCCGGCCGGAGCCTGTGACCGGGGGCCGATCGACGTCGTGGTGTGCGATGGCTTCATCGGCAACGTCGTCCTGAAGTTCTACGAGGGCATCGCGCCCATGGTACTCGCGCTCCTGCACCAGGCGGGCGTGGATGAGCAGAAGCTCAAGACCGCGTTGCGGAACCTCGACTATTCCGAGCACGGCGGCGCGCCGCTCCTGGGCGTGCGCGGCGTGAGCATCATCTCTCACGGCAAGTCGTCACCCCGGGCGATCAAGAACGCCCTGAAGGTGGCGGTGCAGGCGGTGGAGTCTCGCATGAACGATCACATCGGACGCCGGTTGGAACAGAACGCGGGAGAGGCAGCATGAAGCGGCCGATCGCGGCGATCGCCGGCACCGGGCGCGGCATTCCGGCCACGGTGATGACGAACTTCGATTTCGCGAAGATCGGCATCGAGACCACCGACGAGTGGATCACGGAGCGCACGGGGATCAAGTCGCGCCACATCGCGCAGGCGGGGGAGACCACCTGCTCCATGGCGGCAACGGCCTCGCGCCAGGCCATGGCGCGCGCCGGCGTGGCCGCCGGCGAGATCGATGCCATCGTGCTGAGCACGGCCACGACCGATCGCCTGCTCCCCGCCACCGCCGTCGACCTCCAGGCGGAGCTCGGCGCCACGCGTGCCGCGGCCTTCGACATCGGCGCGGCATGCGCGGGCTTCATTTTCGCCGCGTCCGTGGGGGAGGGAATGATCGCCACCGGGGTGGCGGAGACGGTGCTCGTCGTCGGGGCCGAGAAGATGAGCTCCATCATCGACTGGAAGGATCGGTCCACGTGCGTGCTGTTCGGCGACGGTGCCGGGGCGGCGGTGCTGCGCCGTGCCCGACAGCATCGCGGCGTGTTGAGCGCGTACATGCGCAGCGACGGCACCCTGGCCGACCTGCTCTACCGGCCAGCCGGCGGCGCGTGCATCCCGTTTTCGGACCAGGTGCTGCAGGAGCGCAGCCACTTCGTCAAGATGGCCGGCCGCGAGGTCTTCAAGCACGCCGTGCGGTCCATGGCGGATGCCTGCGACCGCGCCATGGATCTGGCGAAGCTCACCGGTAAGGATATCGATCTGCTGATCCCGCACCAGGCGAACATGCGCATCATCGAGGCGACCGCGAAGCACGCGAGCGTCCCGATGGACAAGGTTTATGTGAACGTGGACCGGTACGGCAACACGTCCTCCGCATCCGTGCCGATCGCGATGGACGAGGCCATCGAGTGTGGACGCATTCGCGAGGGCATGAACGTGCTCCTCGTCGCGTTCGGCGCCGGCTTCACCTGGGCGTCGATGGTCGTCCGCTTCTGAGCGCATCGCGCCCATGGATATCGTCCTGCTCTTTCCGGGACAGGGATCGCAGCGGCCCGGGATGGGCCGGGACCTCGCGGACGCGTTTCCCGAGGCACGGGCGGTGTTCGAGCGCGCGGACGAGGTGCTCGGAACTCCGCTCAGCCGCCTGTGCTTCGACGGACCAGCCGAGGAGCTGACGCTCACGCACAATGCGCAACCAGCGCTGCTGGTACACGGGGCGGCCGCATGGGCCGCGGTCCGCGATCGCCTGGCACCCTGCGTGCGCGCGGCCGCGGGCCACTCCCTCGGCGAATTTACGGCGTATCATGCAGCCGATGCGCTCTCCCTGGACGATGCCGTGCGTCTGGTGCGTCGGCGCGGAGAGCTCATGTACGAGAGCGGCGTGCGCCGGCCGGGTGCGATGGCGGCCATCCTCGGCGACACCAACCGGCCGGTCGACGAGCTCTGTGCCCTAGCATCGGCCGAAGCCGGCCTCGCAGTACCGGCAAACTACAACAGCCCCGGACAGATCGTGATCAGCGGCGAGACGGCCGGCGTCGAGCGCGCGATGGCGCTGGCAAGGGAGGCGGGCGCCAGGCGCGCCGTGCGGCTGAATGTGAGTGGCGCCTTTCATTCGCCGCTCATGGACTATGCCGTTCCCGGCCTGCAGCGGGCGCTGGACGCGGCGCGGATGGAGGATCCCGCCTTTCCCGTCTACGCCAATGTCACCACCGAGGAAGTCACCGACGCGACGCGCGCCGCCCGGCTGCTGCTCGAGCAGCTCACGAGTCCCGTTCGCTGGACCGATGAGGTACGCGCCATGGCGGCACATCACCCGGACGCGCTGTACGTGGAGCTGGGGCCGGGCAGCGTCCTCGTCGGGCTCGTGAAGAAGATCGCGCCGTCGCTGCGGACCGCCACCTGCGGCACCGCGGGCGAGGTGGAGCAGCTCCTGGAGCTGGTCGCGTCGTGACGATCGATCTCTCCGGTCGCGTGGCCCTCGTCACGGGAAGCACGCGCGGGATCGGCCGCGCGATCGCCGAGCTGCTGGCCGCGAGCGGCGCGCGCGTCGCCGTGGTCGGCCGCGAGCTCGCCCGTGCGGAGGAGGCGGCGGGGCGGATCGGCTCGACCGAATCGGCGCGGGGATTCGCCTGCGACGTGGCGTCCCCGCCCTCGGTGACGGCGCTGGTGGAGGAGGTGGAGAAGAGCTTCGGGACCGTGGACATCCTCGTGAACAACGCGGGCCTGACGCGTGACAATATCCTCATGAGGCTCAAGGACGAGGATTGGGACGCCGTGCTCGACACGAACCTCCGCGGCGCCTTCGTCGCCATTCGCGCGGCGTCGCGCGGAATGATGAAGCGCCGCTGGGGCCGCATCATCAACATCGCAAGCGTGGTGGGCCTCGTGGGAAACAAGGGCCAGGCGAACTATGCCGCCAGCAAGGCCGGGCTCATCGGACTCACCAAGACCGTGGCCAAGGAGTTCGCGTCGCGCAACATCCTCGCGAACGTCGTCGCGCCCGGGTTCATCGAGACCGACATGACGGCGGCCATGACGCCCGAGGCACGCGCATCGCTGGCGCAGCAGATCCCGCTGGAGCGCCTGGGAACGCCACGGGATGTGGCGGGCGCGGTGGCGTTTCTCGCGTCGGATCTCGCCGCCTATATCACCGGTCAGGTCTTCGTCGTCGACGGCGGCATGGTGATGTGACAACCCCTGCCGTATCGCACTAGATTTGTCGCAATCCCACAACCAGTTCACGAGAGGACGCACACCCATGGCCGACAACGCACAGAAGGTCCGCGACATCATCGAGAAGGAGCTCGGGGTCGAGCGCGAGAAGCTCACCGATGAGGCGAGCTTCATCGAGGATCTCGGCGCGGACAGCCTCGATATCGTCGAGCTGGTCATGGAGTTCGAGAAGGAGTTCAACATCGACATCCCCGATGAGGATGCGGAGAAGCTGCGAACGGTCGGTGATGCCGTGAACTACCTCAATGACAAGGTCGGCGTCTGATGAAGCGTAGGGTCGTCGTCACCGGGATGGGGGTGATCACGCCTGTCGGGAACGACGTGGCGACGACCTGGCGCGCCCTGTTGGAGGGGAAGTCCGGCGCCAACTCGATCACCAAGTTCGACGCCTCGAATTTTCCAGTGCGCTTCGCGTGCGAGGTGAAGGGATTCGATCCGCTGCAGTACATGGATCGGAAGGAAGCCAAGCGCGCGGATCCGTATTCCCAGTACGCCATCGCCGGCGCGGTGCAGGCGATGACGGATGCGGGGTTCAACGATCCGGCGCACTACGATCCGGACCGCGTGGGGGTCATCCTCGGCAGCGGCATCGGTGGGCTTCGGAGCTTCGAGGAGCAGCACGATGTCTATCGGGAGCGAGGGGCGAGCAAGATCAGCCCGTTCTTTATCCCCATGTTCATCGCCGACATTGCCGCGGGACTCGTGTCGATGCGCTTCAATGCGAAGGGGCCGAACTACGCGACGGTGTCGGCCTGCGCCACGAGCGCGCACGCCATCGGGGACGCCTACCGCACCATCCAGTACGGCGATGCGGACGTGGTCATCACCGGCGGGTCGGAGGCGACGGTCACCCCGATGGCCATCGGCGGCTTCGCCAATATGAAGGCGCTCTCGGAGCGGAACGACTCGCCGGAGACGGCATCGCGCCCCTTCGACGCCACCCGCGACGGCTTCGTGATGGGGGAGGGCGGCGGCGTTGTCGTGCTCGAGTCGCTGGAGCACGCCATGCAGCGGGGCGCGAGGATCTACGCGGAGATCGTCGGCTATGGCGCGACGGGCGACGCGTATCACCTGACGGCGCCGGCGCCGGAGGGCGAGGGCGCGCAGCGCGCCATGAAGCGCGCCATGGCGGACGCCGGGCTCACGCCCGCCGACATCGACTACATCAACGCCCACGGTACCTCGACGCCGGCGAACGATCTCAACGAGACCAAGGCCATCAAGGCGGTCTTTGGTGAGCGCGCGCGCGCGATCAATGTCAGCTCCACCAAATCGATGACCGGGCACATGCTTGGCGCGGCGGGCGCGGTGGAGTTCATCATCAGCGCGCTCGCGGTGCGCGAGTGCATCCTGCCGCCGACCATCAACTACGAGCATCCCGATCCGGATCTGGATCTCGACTACACGCCGAACCGGGCGGTGCAGCGGGACGCCCGGGTGGCGCTGAGCAACAGCTTCGGCTTCGGCGGCCACAACGTCACGCTGGCGATCCGCCGGTTCGCGGACTGATGGAGACCTGAGGCCATGCCGATTCCGGCCGCCGTCGACCGGCGCCTGGTGAATGATCCCGCGCTCCTGCCGATCGCCGACAAAGTGGAGCGCGGCGACCGGCTCACGCCGGCCGAGGGCGTGCAGCTCTTCCGGACACCGGATCTCGTGGGCCTCGGGGCGATGGCCGATGCCGTGAACCGGGTGAAACACCACGGCCGCGTCACCTTCGCCGCCAACCAGCACATCAATCCGACGAACATCTGCACACTGCGCAAGACGTGCGTGTTCTGCTCGTACGCGCGGCTGCCCAAGGAGGACGGCGCCTACCGCTACACGCTGGAGCAGGTGCTGGAGGAGTCCGACAGCGCGAACAGCACTCTCACGCGCGAGTTCCACATCGTGGGGGGCCTGGACATGAAGGCGGGGCTCGCCTATTACGCGGCGATGTTCCGCGCTCTGAAGGCGCGTCATCCCCAGGTGCATATCAAGGCCCTCACGGCCGTCGAGATCGCACACATCGCGCGGATCGAGAAGATGGCCGTGCGCGACGTCCTGCTCGCCCTGCGGGAGGCGGGCCTGGACACGATGCCGGGCGGGGGCGCGGAGGTGTTCAGCCCCGGCGTGCGTGCGACCATCGCCGACAAGAAGCTCGCGGGCGACGAGTGGATCCGGGTGCATCGCGAGGCGCACCAGCTCGGGATCCGCACGAATTGCACGATGCTCTACGGCCACGTGGAAAGCATCCAGGACCGCATCGACCACCTCACGATGCTCCGCGATCTGCAGGACGAGACCGGCGGCTTTCTCGCGTACATTCCGCTCGCCTACCATCCCGACCACAACGAGCTGGGCGAGACGCTGCAGCGGCAGGGCACCGCGACCAGCGGCTTCGACGACCTCAAGAATCTCGCGGTCGGTCGCCTGTATCTCGACACCGTCGACCACATCAAGACCCATTGGGTGATGGTCACCCCGTTCATCTCGCAGATGTCGCTGGACTTCGGCGTCAACGACATGGAAGGGACCATGGTGCGCGAGAAGATCTATCACGAGGCGGGCGCGCACACTGCGCAGGCGATGTCGCTCGACGCGCTGCTGCGTCTCATCCGCGGCGCCCGGCGCATTCCGGTGGAGCGCGACTCGCTGTACCACGTGCTGCGCACCTTCGACCCCGTGCCGCCGCCGGATGGGGTGGCAGCCGGCGGCGCCTCGCGCGCGGCGCACGCCGCCTGAGATGAGCGCCGAGCCGCCGCGGCAGGCGCGCGTGGGCCGCATACCATATGTGAATTGCTATCCCGTGTACGGCGGGATCGATCGCGGCGCCGTGCAGCTGCGGGCGACGCTCGTGGACGGCGTGCCCACGGCGCTCAACCGACAAATGGCGGCGGGCAGTCTGGATGTGAGCGTCATCTCCGCGGTGGAGTACGCGCGCGACGCGCGGCGCTATCTGCTGCTGCCCGATCTCGCGATCTCCTGCGACGGCCCGGTGCGCAGCGTGATGCTCTTCTCCCGGCGCCCCGCGCGCGAGCTGGACGGCCGGCGCGTGCTCGTGAGCCGGAGCTCCATGACGAGCGTCGCCCTGCTCGAGCTGCTCTTCGAGCACGTGTGGCAGGCGCGGCCGGTGTTCGTGCCGGCGGACGCGGAGCTCGTCGACGTGGCGCGCTTCGCCGACGAGGAGCACGACGCGCGGTTGGTGATCGGGGACGCGGCGCTGCTGCTCTGGACGCGGCTGCGCGCGCGCGACGCGGGGCCTGCGGGCTACCTCCACGCCTACGATCTCGGCGCGGAGTGGAAGCGGTGGACGGACCTGCCGTTCGTCTTCGCCGTGTGGGTCGCACAGCGCGCCATGCCCGTGGACGAGGCCCTGGCCGTGCACGCCACGCTGATCGCCTCGCGCAACTGGGGGCTGCAGCACCTCGATGTGCTGGCGGCACAGGCCGCGCTGGCGACGGGCGTCGACCGCGCCGTCTGCCTCGAGTACCTCTCCGGCCTGGACTATGGGTTGTCGTATCCACACCTCGCTGGCCTCACGGAATTCTTCCGGCGACTCGTCCTGGCGGGACGGGTCCCCAACGGGTCACTTGCCTTTCTTCCGGCCGCATGAGCGCGCCCGACGTGCGATGCTGAACGATCTCCTGGACTTCTACGCCAACGCGCCGCTGCTCGAGCTCGGCGCCGAAGCCGATCGCGTACGTCGCGCCCGCCATCCCGAGGGCCTCGTGACGTTCATCGTGGACCGCAACATCAACTACACGAATGTCTGCGTCGCCGACTGCGGCTTCTGCGCCTTCTATCGCCGGCCCAAGCACGCGGAGGGCTGGACGCTATCGTACGAGCAGATCGGCCAGAAGATCGACGAGGCCAAGGCGCTGGGCGCCATCCAGATCCTGATGCAGGGCGGGCACAACCCGTACATCCCGTTCGAGTGGTACCTCGACCTGCTCCGCTACATCAAGACCTACCATCCCATTCACATTCACGGATTCAGCCCCAGCGAGGTCGACTTCTTCTCCAAGACCTTTCGCCTGGACGCGCGCGAGGTGATCCGCGCGTTGATGCGCGCCGGGCTCGATTCCATCCCGGGCGGCGGGGGCGAGATCCTGGTGCAGCGGGTGCGCGATCGGGTCGCCAGAAAGAAGGCGGGCGCCGATCGCTGGCTGGAGATCATGGAGATCGCGCATCAGGAGGGGATGCGGACGTCGGTCACGATGATGTATGGCATCGGCGAGACTCTCGCCGAACGGCTGGAGCATCTCGCGCGTGTCCGCGAGGTGCAGGCGCGGACGGGCGGGTTCACGGCGTTCATCTGCTGGCCCCTGCAGCCGGAGAACACGCCGACGATGCAGCAGCAGCCCAAGACGGATGCCGTGGACTACCTGCGCACGGTGGCGATCGCGCGCATCGTCCTCGACAACGTCGACAATCTCCAGGCCAGCTGGGTGACCATGGGGATGAAGGTCGGGCAGGTGGCGCTGCGCTTCGGCTGCAACGATTTCGGGTCCCTCATGATCGAGGAGAATGTCGTGTCAGCGGCGAACACCACGCATCGGACCACCACGGCGGAGATGGAGCGGCTCATTCGCGACGCGGGTTTCACGCCCGCGCGGCGGCGCCAGGACTACTCGATCATTCGGGACGGCGAGCAGGCGCATGCCGGTGCCTGACGGCGCTCCGCGACCACCACAGTGATGGTCCGCGTCGGCATCGGCTACGACTCCCATCGCCTCGCGCCACCCGGGCCGCTGGTGCTGGGCGGCGTCCGTATTCCGGCCGACGTGCACCTGGCCGGCCACTCGGACGGTGATGCGGTGGCACATGCGCTGACCGATGCCGTGCTCGGGGCCGCGGGCGCCGGGGACATCGGGGAGTTGTTCTCGGATCGGGATCCGGCCAACCGCGGCCGCGATTCTATCGACATGCTGCGCGCCGCCGTCGCCCGCGTGAACGAGCGCGGATGGGCGGTGCAGCAGGTGGACATCGCCATTGTCGCGGAAGAGCCGCCCATCGCGCCGCACCGCGCGGCCATGCGCGCCGCGCTCGCGCCGGCCCTGGGGGTGAGCGCGGACGCGGTGAATCTCAAGGGGAAAAGCAACGAGGGCATGGGCTGGGTGGGGCGCGGCGAGGGCATTGCCTGCATTGTCGTCGCGACCATCGCCGAAATTCGAGCGCGCTGACGGGTGGTGCAGGGGTTTCTCGACTGGCTGGTCGGGCTGCCGCTGGGAGCGCTCTATGCCGCTCTCGGCGTGGTCGCCGCCCTGGAAAACATCTTTCCGCCGATCCCGGCAGATACCGTGGTCGCGGTGGGCAGCTTCCTCGCTGCGCGGGGCCAGGGCAGTGCGGTCGGCGCGTTTCTCGCCACCTGGCTCGGAAACGTAGGGGGGGCCATGATCATGTACGGCGTGGGCCGGTGCTACGGCGCCGCGCGCCTGGAGCGTCGACTGCTTGGCGCAAGGGGCCCCGGGGCGGAGCTGCAGCTCCAGCGGATGTACGGCCGCTACGGAATCGCCGCGCTCTTCATCAGCCGCTTCATACCCGCCGTGCGGGCCCTGGTACCGCCATTCGCCGGCGCACTGCGGATTCCTCCCCTGCGGACCGCACTCGCGATGGGATTGGCTTCGGCCATCTGGTACGGCATCGTCAGCTACGTCGGGTTTACCGTGGGCGGAAACTGGCAGCGCCTGTCGGCGATCATTGGACACTATGGGCGCGACCTGGCCATTGCGGCGACGGCCATCGTTGCGCTGGGAGCAGGCGTATGGTGGTATCGGTATCGCCGGCGAACGGCACCATGATCGAGGACAGCGTCATGCGGCCGTTCCTGCTCGAGCGCTTCGTGGATTTCCTCACGCTGGAGCAGGGGGTCTCGCCGCGCACGCACGAGGCCTATCTGCGGGACGTCGAGCGGCTGGCGCGATTCGCGATCACGAAGGGGCTGCGGTCACCCACGGATGTCACCAGCCGCACGTTGCGCGAGTTCGTCTTCCAGCTCAAGGATCTCGGTCTCGCGCCCTCGTCCATCCGGCGCAACATCTCCGGCGCGCGCACATATTTTCGCTTTCTCCTCGCGGAGGGTGTGGTGTTGCGAGACCCGAGCGAGCGCCTCGAGACGCCCAGACGCTGGCGCACGCTCCCGGAGGTGCTCACCGTGGAGGAGGCGTTGCGCCTGCTGGCGGCGCCGACGCTGGACGAGCCGCTGGCGTTCCGGGATCGCGCCATGCTGGAGCTGGCGTACGGGGCAGGCCTGCGCGTGTCGGAGTGGATCGGCCTCGGGTTGCGCGATGCCATGTTGGAGGACGGCCTGGTACGCGTGTTTGGGAAGGGAAGCAAGGAGCGGCTGGTGCCGATCGGCCGCTCGGCCATCGGGGCAGTTGCCATCTACGTTCGCGAGCTGCGACCGCGCCTGGAACGCGGCGAGGGGCGCGGCGTGCTCTTTCTCAACGCACGCGGGCAGCCGCTCACGCGCATGGGCGCCTGGAAGATCCTCCGCCGGCACGTGGCGCAGGCGGGGATCACCAAGCACGTGTCACCCCACACGCTGCGGCACTCGTTCGCGACCCACCTGCTGGAAGGCGGTGCCGATCTGCGTGCCGTGCAGGAGATGCTGGGACATGCGGATATCTCCACCACCCAGATCTACACCCACGTGGATCGGGAGTATCTGCGATCGGTCCACCACAAGTATCATCCCCGAGGCTAGCAGCGGGAGCGACCGAATGATTCTGGTCATCGACAACTACGATTCCTTCACCTACAACCTGGTGCAGTATCTGGGCGAGCTGGGTGCCGAGGTCGAGGTCCGCCGTAATGACGCACTGGCGGTGGAGGACGTTGGCCGCCTCGCGCCGCGCGCGATCGTGCTCTCCCCGGGCCCATGCGCGCCGGCCCAGGCTGGCATCACGGTCGACGTGATCCGCCGCTGGGGCAGCGCAATTCCGATGCTGGGGGTGTGCCTCGGGCATCAGGCGATCGGCGAGGCATACGGCGGTCGCGTGGTGCGGGCCGCCCGAGTCATGCACGGGAAGACCTCGCAGGTACTTCACGACGGCAGCGGCCTGTTCGCCGGGCTGCCGTCGCCCCTCGAGGTGATGCGTTACCATTCGCTCGTCGTGGAGCCGGCGAGCCTTCCGGCGTCACTCAAGATCATCGCGCGGGCCACCGACGATCCCGAGGAGATACATGCGGTGCGACACAGGACGCACCCGGTATACGGCGTGCAATTCCATCCCGAGTCGGTGCTCACGCAACATGGGATGGACCTATTACGAAATTTTCTGGAGCTCACGGCGTGAGGTCTCGCCGCCTCGCCGCGCTGGTGCTGGGACTGCTCCTGGGCACCGGCGCAGGCGCGCGGGCGCAGGGTCGCTCGGTCGTGGTGCGCGACCCGGGACCGGGAACGGTGGGCAGACGGCTCGCGCGCACCCTCGCGGTGCCGCACATGCTGTTTCCGCCGGCGAGCGTTCCCGCACGGCTCATCCGGGATTCGCTTTACCCGAGCAGCGTGGTGGTACTCGCGCGAGACGCGATCATCGAAGGCCGGGTGCGCGGCGATGTGATGGTGGTCGGCGGCGATGCCTTCGTCCACCCCGGGGCGTCCGTGGACGGCCGGGTGGTGGCCATCGGCGGCGCTGCCTATGGATCGATGCTCGCCTCGGTGCGCGGTGGCTTGGAGAGCCATCGGGATTTCACGTTCTCGGTAGCCGCAGTGGCGGGTGGCTACAGCCTAAGCTTCCGCGCGCTCCGCGAGGGAGAGCCCCCGGCCGCTCTGACCTTGCCAGGCATTTACGGCCTGCGACTGCCGACCTATGACCGCAGCGACGGACTGTCGCTGCCGCTCGGTCCGCTCGTGACGCTCGATACGGGAGATATTGAGATCGATCCGGTCGTCACGTACCGATCAAATCTGGGCGCCTTCGATCCCGCCGTGGAGGTGCGATTGGCCCGGGGACGCCGCACGCATCTCATCGCGCGGCTGGGGCGGGAGACATTCACGAACGACGATTGGATCTGGTCGGATGCGGTGAACTCGGCCGCCGTGCTCGGGCTCGGCACCGACACGCGCAACTACTATCGCGCCGATCGCGCGCAGGTTGGCGTGTCGCGACTCTGGGAGGCTGCGACGACGGAGTTGGAGCCGATGTTCGGCGTCCGGGCCGAACGCGCGTGGACCGTGAGGCCGGGGCCGGATGCGACGGGCGGACCGTGGAGCTTCTTCGGCCGACATTCGAAAAAGCACATGTTGCGTCCCAACCCGCCCGTGATCGCCGCCACGATTCGCTCCCTGCTGGCCGGCGGCGCGCTGCGCTGGGAGTCACAGGGAGTGCGCGCGACGATCACCCTCGAGAGCGAGGCGGGGCTGGTCTCGGCATCGCGGCCCCGCTTTCTCCAGACAACGCTGGACGGCGAGGTTCGCTTTCCCACCTTCGCCACGCAGCTCTTCTGGTTGGACGCGCACGTCGTGCAGACCGGCGGCGGTCCGGCGCCGCCGCAGCGCTGGGCCTACCTGGGAGGCTCAGGCACGATCCGCACGCTGAGCCTCCTGGCGATGGGAGGCGATCAGCTCGTGTATCTCGAGAGCAATTATCAGATACCTCTTCAGCGCTTCGCCGTAGGGCTCCTCGGCGCGCCAAGCGTCACGCTCCGCCACATGATCGGCTCGGCGGGCGTGGGCTCGCTCCCGAAATTCGAGCAGAATCTCGGGCTGCGTCTCGCGCTGAGCGTCGTGCGCTTCGACGTGGTCGTGGATCCCGTGCGACATCGCACCAGCACCGGATTCGGCCTGTCCATCTCGCGCTGACAACGGGGCCGCGATTGCGTCGTGCGCGGGCCAGCGGTACATTGACTGGCGTGACTTTTGCGTCCGGCCGCGGCCCCGAGCGTCGCTCATGAGAACGCTCGCCGTCATCCCAGCCCGTCTGGGCGCCACCCGTCTCCCCCGAAAACCCCTGCGCTTGCTCGCTGGCCGGCCGCTTGTGGTGCGCGTATGGGAGCGTGTCCTGGCGATGCAGGTGGCCGAGCGCTGCGTGATCGCCAGCGATAGCGAGGAAGTGGCGGCCGCCGCCCGCGCGAGCGGCGCCGAAATCGTGCTCACTTCCAGTGCGCACCCTTCCGGCACCGATCGCGTGGCCGAGGTGGCGGACGATGCGCGGTACGCCGGATTCGACGCCATCCTCAATGTGCAGGGCGATGAACCGTTCGTGGCGACTGAGGCCCTCCGTGGCGCACTGCGCCTGGTGACGTCGGGCGACTTCGAGCTCGGCACCGCGGCCGCGTGCGCGAGCACGGACATCCTCGGCGCTCCGCACATCGTCAAGGTCGTCACTGCCGACGACGGACGGGCCATGTATTTTTCCCGAGCGGCCATCCCGTATCTACGCGACGCCGTCGACGCCCCGTTGCTCACCGGCCGGGTCTGGCAGCACATCGGAGTGTACGCCTATCGGCGTGACGCGCTCGCGCGGTGGGTCGCCCTGCCGCCGCATCCGCTCGAGATCATCGAACGGCTGGAGCAGCTTCGACCGCTTGCGGCGGGATTGACGATGGGCGTCGCGCTCGTCAGCGAGGCGCCGCGGGCGGGCATCGACACCGAGGACGACCTCGTGCGGGCCAACGCCGAATGGATGGATCTTCCGGGACGCCACTGATGCAGAACCCCTCGAGACAGTCACAGACGACGAAGTACATCTTCATCACCGGCGGTGTGGTTTCCTCGCTGGGGAAGGGGATCGCCGCCGCTTCGCTCGGCCGGCTGCTGGTGGAGCGCGGCCTCCGCGTGACGATGCTGAAGTTCGATCCCTACCTAAATGTGGATCCCGGCACGATGTCGCCGTTCCAGCACGGCGAGGTGTTCGTCACCGACGACGGCGCCGAGACCGATCTGGATCTCGGCCACTACGAGCGCTTCATCGATCGCTCGCTCTCGCAGGCGAACAACGTCACCACGGGCCGCATCTACCTGAACGTGATCACCAAGGAACGGCGGGGCGAATATCTCGGTTCCACGGTCCAGGTGATCCCGCACATCACGGACGAGATCAAGGCCGCCATCCGGCGCATTGCGCCCGAGAACGACGTGGTCATCGTCGAGGTTGGCGGCACGGTGGGCGATATCGAATCGCAGCCGTTTCTGGAGGCCATCCGCCAGTTTCGCCACGACGTGGGTCGCGAGAACGCGATCTTCGTCCATCTGACCCTCGTGCCGTTCATTGCCGCGGCGGGCGAGCTGAAAACCAAACCGACGCAACATTCGGTACGCGAGCTCATGGAGCTCGGTATCCAGCCCGACATTCTCATCGTGCGTACCGAGCGGCCGATCTCCGAGGAGATCAAGCGGAAGATCGGCCTGTTCTGCAACGTGGAGTTCGGGGCGGTGATCGAGAGTCCCGACGTGCGGACGATTTATGAGATTCCGATCGTCTTCCACGACCAGGGACTCGACGCCAAGGTCGTGCAGAAGCTCGGCCTGGATGGCGATACTCCCGACCTCGCGCGCTGGCGTGGGCTGGTGCAGCGGGTGCTCGCGCCGCGCGAGCGCGTGCGTATCGCCGTCGTCGGGAAGTACACCGAGTACGCGGACAGCTACAAGAGCGTGTTCGAGGCACTCGTGCACGGCGGCATCGCCAGTGACGTCGGCGTCGACATCAACTGGATCTCCAGCGAGGCGTTCACCGACCCCACCATGGCCGCGCGCGTGCTCGCGGGCAGCGACGGCCTGCTCGTCCCCGGCGGCTTCGGGGTCAGGGGCGTGGAGGGGATGGTCGAGGCCATCCGCCAGGCCCGCGAATCGGGGCTGCCCTTCTTCGGCATCTGCCTCGGCATGCAGACCGCGATCATCGAGTTCGCGCGCAACGTCTGCGGCCTCGAGGACAGTCATTCCTCGGAGTTCGCGCCCGAGTGCGACAATGCCGTAATCTCCCTGATGGAGTCGCAGCAGCATGTCACCGACATGGGCGGGACGATGCGCCTCGGGGCATACCCCTGCCGGCTGGCGCGCGGCTCGCGCGTGGCGGAGGTGTACGGCGTGCCCGAGGTGAGCGAGCGGCACCGCCACCGGTACGAGGTCTCGAACAGCTATCGCGAGCTGTTCGTCCAGCATGGGATGCGGCTAAGCGGACTGTCCCCGGACGGCCAACTCGTCGAGATCATCGAGCTGCCCGAACACCCCTGGTTCGTCGGCTGCCAGTTTCACCCGGAGCTACAATCGCGTCCGACGCGTCCGCATCCACTGTTCGCCGGCTTCATCGCTGCTGCCGTGGCGGCCAAGCATCGGATCGCCGCGCGGACGGGCGGGCGGCCGCTGGTGGAAGCCGCGGACTGAGTGCACCCGTGCCGAGTCGCTTTCCCGCCGATGCCCTTTTTCTGATCGCTGGCCCGTGTGTCCTGGAATCCGATGCGCTGAACCTGCGCGTGGGCGAGCACCTGGCGCGTCTGGCCGAGCACGTCCCCGGCGGGATCGTCTATAAGGCGAGCTTCGACAAGGCGAATCGCTCTAATCCGGGTGCCGCGCGCGGACCGGGGCTCGAGGAGGGCCTCGCGGCTCTCGCGCGCGTGCGCGCGCGCACGGGACTGCCGATCATCACGGACGTGCATCTGCCGGATCAGTGCGCGCCGGCCGCGGACGTGGTGGATGTGCTGCAGATCCCGGCCTTTCTCTGTCGCCAGACGGACCTCCTCCTCGCTGCCGGTGCCACGGGAAAGCCGGTGAACATCAAGAAGGGCCAGTGGATGCACCCCGAGGGCATGAAGGGCGCGGTGGCGAAGGTGCGCGGCGCGCAGCAGGGCGCGCCGGCATCATCGCGCGAGGTGGCCGTGACGGAGCGCGGTACCTTCTTCGGATACGGTGACCTCGTGGTGGACATGCGCTCCTTCGCTCGCATGCGAGCCGCGTGCAACGCACCAGTGATCTTCGACGCCACGCACAGCGTGCAGCAGCCAGGAAGGGGAGAGGGCGGGGCCAGCGGCGGCATGCGCGAGTTCATTCCGTCGCTCGCGCTGGCCGCCGTCGCGGCTGGTACCGACGGACTGTTCATGGAAACCCACCCCGATCCGGCGCGAGCCCCGAGCGACGGCCCCAACATGGTGCCCCTGGACGATCTCGACGATCTGGTGATGCGGCTCGTCGACGTCTGGCAGCGGGTACGCCGATGAGCCGGACCTCGCATGATGGGGCGCGCGGGCCGGCGCTGGACCGTGCGCTGGCTCGATCCATTCGCCTGGTGGGCATCGATGTGGACGGCGTACTCACCGACGGGGGGATCTATCTCGGCTCGGTCGACGGAACGCCGCTGGAGTTCAAGCGGTACGACATCCAGGACGGACTGGGCATCCACCTGTTGCGCAAAGCCGGCATCCGAGTGGCCATCGTCACGGGGCGGGTCTCCGATAGCGTGCGCCTCCGCGCGGCCGAGCTCGAGGTGGACGATCTCGCGCAGGATGCCCAGGCTCGCAAGCTTCCCGCATTCCTTCGCATTCTCCAGCGTCATGAGATCGCAGCAGCGCAGGCCGCCTTCATCGGCGACGATTTCCCCGACCTGGCCATCCTGCGCCAGGTGGGGCTCCCCGTCGCCGTGGGCAACGCCGTGCCCGAGATCCGGCAGGCGTGCGCGCTCCATCTCACGCGCCACGGGGGGCGCGGCGCGGTACGCGAGCTCGCCGAGATTCTCCTCGGTGCACGCGGCGAGTGGGTACGCCTGTGGGAGCAGTACGTCGCGGAGCGCATGACCGACCACCCTGTCAGCCCGCCGGCAGCGCCCCGCGAGACCTCGCAGGCGGAGCGCTCGCCGTGAACGACAGTGTCGTTGTTGAACGAGGTCGTCGGGTCCTCCGACTGGAGCGCGAAGCGCTCGACGCCGTGGAGCAGCACCTGGACGAGCGCTTCGAGCGTGCCGTGCGGACCATTGCGCGATCGCACGGCCGGGTGATCGTCTGCGGGGTGGGGAAGTCAGGGCTCATCGGCCGGAAGATCGCGGCAACACTCACCTCCACGGGCACTCCCGCCAGCTTCCTGCATCCGGCGGATAGTGTCCATGGTGATCTCGGCATCGTCGGCCGCGAGGATGTCGCGATCCTCATCTCGAAGAGCGGTGAATCCGATGAGCTCCTGGCGCTCCTGGCGCACCTCAAGGGGTTGGGCGTGCAGACCATTGCCATCACGGGTGCGCCGGGATCCTCGCTTGCGCGGCACAGCGACGTGGCCCTGGACGCCAGTGTGCGCGAGGAAGCCTGCCCCCACGATCTGGCGCCAACCACCAGCACGACCGCCGCGCTCGGGCTGGGCGACGCGCTGGCCATCGCGCTGCTGCAGGAAAAGGGGTTCAGGCGCGAGGACTTCGCGCGGCTGCATCCGGGCGGAGCCCTGGGCCGCAAGCTCGTCACGCGGGTAGACGAGATCATGCTCCGGGACGAGCTCCCCGTGTTGCGCGAACGGGACTCCATGCGGGAGGCGGTCGTCATGATTGCGGAACGCCGCGGGATCGCCGTGATGGTGGACGCCGCCGGACGTGTCGAGGGCGTGCTGACAGCGGGCGATCTCAGTCGGCTCATGGAGCGCGCGGACGACTTCCTCGCGATCCCTGTGCGCGGGGTGATGACCCGCACACCAAAGCTGGCGCAGGCAGGCGAGCTGGCCAGCGCCGTGGTCTTTCGGATGGAGCAGCACGGAATCATGGCGATGCCCGTGGTGAACGACGAGCAGGAGCTGGTCGGGGTCGTGCATCTGCACGACCTCATGCGGGCGCGCGTCGTATGAGCACACGCACAAGCTCGCGCCGGGCGCTCGGGCGCATCCTCCTGCTCGGAGTCGTGGCCGGGGCTTCCGCGGGGCTTGGCGGATGCAACGAACCCAAGCAGCCGCCCGTCGGTGTGGGCGGGCCGGTCGACTCGGCCGAGCAGGTGCTTTTCGGAGTGCGCACGCTGCTCACGTCGAGCGGTGTGCAGCGGGGCGAGCTCACCGCGGACACGGCGTACACGTTCAACGATCAGACGAAGTTCATCTTCCTGAATGCGAAAGTGAACTTCAACACGGAGACCGGGGCGCCCAACGGCACAATGCGCGCTGATCGCGGCAACTACGATCTCCGGCAGCAGGTCCTCGAAGGCTTCGGCCACGTCGTCATCACGACGGTGGACGGGCGCAAGCTCACGTCGCCGCACCTGAAGTTCAATCAGCTCGCTAACGAGGTGTCGAGCGACACGACCTTTCAGGTCGTGGCCGGCGATCGCACACAGTCCGGGATCGGCTTCAAGGCCGATCCCAACCTCACGCACTTCCAGTGCTTCAAGGCGTGCAGGACCTCGGGCACCGTCAACATCCCGGCTCAGTGATGCGCCGGGCCCTGCGCGTTGTCGTCTGGGGCGCCATCGTCCTCGTGCCGCGGCTCGCCTCGGGACAGGAGGCCACCGCGTGCTCGTCGGAGCAGCAGCGGCAGAGCTCCTTCAAGTTGCCCAGCGGGCAGTTCAACAACTTTCTCGGCGGCGGGATCGTCGTCCGATGCCCCTCGAAGCAGATCACCCTGCGCGCCGACAGCGCGGAGATCTACGGGGACGAGCAGCGCATCTACCTCGTGGGTCACGTGAACTACGACGAACCGCGCTTCGCGCTCACCTCGAACTTCCTCACCTATTTTCTCACCGACGAGCGGGTCGTCGCCGTTGGCGACGTCGTCGGGCGACTACCCACCGGCTCCACCCTCCGCGGCCCACAGGCGGAGTACCGCCGCCTCGTACCGCGTATCCGCACGCGCGCGCAGCTGCTCGCCACCAGCCGGCCCACGGTCACCATCGTCCAGCGGGACTCGTCAGGCAAGGAGCAGCCGCCCATCACGGTGCTCGCCAATACCATCTTCATGGATGGCGACAGTCTGATCTACGGCGGCGGACAGGTGGAGATCCAGCGGCCCGAGGTGAATGCCACCGGCGACTCGGCTTTCATCAACAGCGGCACGGAGACGATGCGGCTGATGCGCAACCCGGTCGTGCACGGGACGCGGGGTCGGCCGTTCCAGCTGGTGGGCGACCTGATCGACGTCTACTCCAGGGAGCGCCGGCTGCAGCGCGTCATCGCGCGGGCGCGGGCCGTGGCCACCAGCCAGGATATGACGCTGCGATCGGATACGATCGATCTGCGGTTCCGCGAGGACACCCTCGAGCGCGCCTACGCCTGGGGCGCATCCCGGGCGCGCGTCATCTCCCCGGCCCAGAACCTTGTCGCCGACTCGCTCGATGTGCGAATGCCAGGTCAGCGTGTGCGCGAGGTGCACGCGCTGCGACAGGCCCTCGCGGAGGGGCGGCCCGACTCCACCAGGTTTCACGCGGACACCACCGACTGGTTGCGCGGCGACACCGTGCTGGCGTACTTCGATTCGGTGCCGCACGGGAGCACCGCGGCCCCGCGCGATACATCCCCCGAAAGCCCCCGGATCCGGCGGCTACTCGCCAGAGGGCACGCGAGCGCCTTCTACCATCTGGCGGCCACCGATACGAGCGTGCACCGGCCCGCGATCAACTACGTCAAGGGCGAGCGCATCACGATCGAGTTCGACGAGCGGAAGGTCGCAACGGTGACCGTCGTGGGCCAGGTGGTCGGGGTCTATGCCGAGCCGAACGCGGACACCACGAAGGCCACGACCGCATCAGCGAAGCCGGGAGCGCCCGGGCGACCAGGGGCCGTCGAACGCCGCCCCCCAACCGGGGGGGTACGGAAGCCGTGACGGACCCTGGTATCCCCAAGCGCGTGCTGGCGTTGGTGGACCAGATCGCCCACGGCGACCGTTCGATGGCGCTGGCCATGCACGCGCTTATCAGCGCCGCCGATGCCGAAGGGTGTTCCGACTTCAGCCAGGCCGCGATCATCTACCGCGACGACCATCTGGCCGCCATGCGTGCCGATGGTCGCGATGCGGAGCGCGAAGCCGGCCGGCTCAGCCTGGACGAGGTCCGCGACCACCTTGCCCGCTCGGTGCTTCCGCGGCTGGTTTCGGCCGGCGTACTCGTCCTCCCGCCGGGCGGCCTGCAGGCCCCCGATGCGAGGATTCGCATTACGGAGGCCTACTGGCGCGACCTCCAAGCCAGCCGACGCGAGATTGCGGCCGCCCTCCGGCAGACCGGAGAGTATCTCACTCCAGCCAAGGACTTCGCGGCCGTGCCGGCCCCCGCCCCAGTCGGCGAGGCGGACCACGGCAGCCGGCTCGAGGCCGCCGGTCTGGTCAAGATCTATCGTCGGCGCAAGGTGGTCAACGATGTGGCCCTCCGATTGCAACAGGGGGAGATCGTCGGATTGCTGGGCCCGAATGGAGCGGGGAAGACCACGACCTTCTACATGATCGTTGGCCTGATCCAACCCTTTGCGGGACGCATCGTCATGGACGGCGAGGATATTACGTCGATGCCGATGTACAAACGGGCTCGGCACGGGATCGGGTACCTATCCCAGGAACCCTCCATCTTCCGAAAGCTCTCGGTGGAGGACAACATCCTGGCCATCCTGGAGACGCTCGATATCTCGGCCGCCGAGCGGCGAGAGCGCCTCGAAACCCTGCTCGACGAATTGAGCATCAAGCACCTGCGACACAGCAAGGCCTTTGCCCTCTCCGGCGGAGAGCGGCGGCGCTTGGAGATCACCCGCGCCCTGGTCACGCAGCCGAAGTTCATGATGCTGGACGAGCCCTTCGCGGGGGTCGATCCCATCGCGGTGCACGATATCCAGACCATCGTCGCGGGCCTCCGCCATCGCGGCATCGGCGTGTTGATCAGCGATCACAACGTGGAACAGACGCTGGACATCGTGGACCGCGCGTACATCATGTTCGATGGCCAGGTGAAGGTATCTGGCACCGTCCGAGAGCTCGTGTTCGACGACACGGTCGCGGACATCTATCTGGGACCGACGCTCACCGCTCGCCTGAGAGGACGCTTCTCGGCGGAGGGCCCGGGCGGTAACGGAGGAATGAGTCCACAATGAAAGCTGGTCTCCAGCAGAGCACGCAGCTCAAGCAGGAGCTGAAGATCAATCCGCGCCTCTATCAGGCGATGGATCTGCTGTACATGCCGCTGTTGGACCTGCAGCAGCACCTCAAACAGGAATTGCTCACTAACCCGTTCCTCGAGATGGTGGATCTCGAGGAGGAGGAGGACGAGGAGGAGCCGGCCGAGCCGGAGACGAGCGAGAGCGAGAAGGCCAACGACGAGATCGACTGGGAAGAGATTCTCCTCGATGGGTTCGACGCCGGCGGCCGCCGCGAGGAGCACGAGGAGCGCGAGTACTACGAGCCGGTGACGGTGGACACGCGTGATCTCTCCGATCATCTGCGCGATCAGATGACTCTCCTGGAGCTCACGGATCGCCAGCAGTTCCTGGCGGACGAGTTCATCGGCAACATCAACGAGGACGGCTATCTCGCGTGCCCGCTCGAGGATATCCGCACGAGCATCAACGATACGGTCATCAAGGCTGCGGAGGCTACCGGGCGCGACACGGACGATCTGCCAGTCTACTCCGCCGCCGAGGTGGAGGAGATGCTCGCGATCATTCAGAGCCTCGACCCGCCCGGCGTCGGCGCGCGCGATCTGCGCGAGTGTCTGATGCTCCAACTTCGCGAGGCCGGACTCGAGCAGTCGGTGCCCTATCGCCTGGTGCGCGACTGCTTTGATGAGCTGATCAACCACCGCTGGAGTGAGATCTCGAAGCGCTTCGGCATCAGCCCCTCCGACGTCCAGAAGGCCGCGGACGAGATCAAGAAGCTGGATCCCAAGCCGGGGCTGATGTACAGCAACGCCAGCGACAACTACATCATCCCCGATCTCATCGTCGAGAAGATCGACGGGCGATACCACGTGTTCCTGAACGATGCGAACCTGCCGCGCCTCAAGCTGAGCAAGGCGTATCAGGAGATCGCCCGCGACAAGAAAAAGTTCGAGGGGGAAAACAAGGAGTTCATCTCCAACAAGCTCAATTCGGCCAACTGGATGATCCAGGCCATCGAGCAGCGCCGGCAGACCATGCTCAAGGTGATGAACTACATCGTCGACCGACAGCGCGACTTCTTCGAGAAGGGCGTGCAGTACCTCAAGCCGCTGACGCTGCGGGAGGTGGCGGAGGTCATCAACATGCACGAGTCGACGGTGAGCCGCGTGACCAACGAGAAGTACGTACAGACCCCGCGCGGCGTGCTGCCGCTGAAGTACTTCTTCTCGTCAGGGCTCTCCACAACGGCCGGGGAGGACGTGTCCGCGCGCGGCATCAAGGCCCAGATCGAGAAGCTGGTGGCGGAGGAGGACCCCAAGCATCCGCTCACCGACCAGGCCATCGTCAACATCCTGAAGGAGAGCGGGGTGCAGATCGCCCGACGCACCGTGGCGAAGTACCGCGACCAGCTCGGCGTGCTCTCCGCCCGTATGCGGAAGCGGGTGTAATCGCGTATACTTCGGGCGCCCGCCGGACCCCACCGTGCCCACCGCGCCCAGCCCCCTCCCGCGCGACTTGCGCCTACCGACCGACGCCGACATCGAGGTCTCCGTGCTCGTGCCCGCGAAGGACGAAGCGGAGAACCTGCCGCTGTTCATGGAGCAGGCCGCGGCGACGTTCGCGGCCCTCCCCGAGGTGCGCTTCGAGGTCGTCGTCATCGACGACGGCTCCGGGGACGACACGTGGCCCATCCTGCAGTCGCTCGCGGAGCGGTATTCGTTTCTGCGCCTCGCCCGGCATCGCAGCCGGCGGGGCATTGCCGACGCTCTTCGAACCGGCTACCTGCATTCGCGCGGTCGCGTGCTCGTCTTCTATCCGGCAGACCTTCAGTTCAAGCCGGAGGACATTCCGCGCCTCATCGCGCCGATCCTCGCCGGCCAGGCGGACATGGTCACGGGATTCAAAGAGGGGAAGTACGAGAAGGCGTTCGTGTCGGGGATCTACAATCGCCTGAGCCGCGCGCTGTTTCACGTGAACGTGAAGGATCTCAATTCGGTGAAGGCGTACCGCCGCGAGGTGATGCACAGCCTGCCGGTGCGCCCCGACTGGCACCGCTACATGGTGGTGATTGCCGCGGCGAATGGCTTCCACATCGCCGAAGTGCCGGTGCCGCTGTACCCCCGGCACGCGGGACGCTCCAAGTTCGCCACCTGGCACCGCATCCCCATCGGCGTGCTGGACATGCTCTCGGTCTGGTTCGAGCTCCGCTTCGCCGCGAAGCCGCTGCTGGCCTTCGGCATGCTGGGTGCCGCGATGTTCGGCATCGGGCTGCTCGGCGGTATCGTGGCGCTCGTGCTCCTGGTTGTGACGGGGTTCGGCCAGCGCGCCATCTGGACGGTGATCCAGACCTGCATCGTGCTGGGCAGCGTCTTCTTCGCGACGGGGCTGCTCGGCGAGCAGATCGCCGGGCAGCGCGCGCAGTTGCGTGAGGTCCAGCGGCAGCTGGACGAGATGGGCGCTCCGGCCGATGATCGCGGCCGACACTGATCGCTCGCGTCGTGCGGGTCCTCTTTCTCACTCACTCGTATCCTCGTCAGGCAGGGGACGCCGCCGGCTCGTTCATTCTCCGTCTGGCAGCAGCGCTCCAGGCGCATGATGTCGACGTCACGGTGCTGGCGCCGCACGCGGCCGGCCTGCCGCCGAGCGAGGTTCTGGAGGGCGTTCTCGTTCGGCGATTCCGCTACGCGCCCGCACCCTACGAAACACTCGCCTACACCGGCACCATGGCGGAGCAGGTGCGCGCGGCGTGGCGCGCGCGGTTCGCGCTCGGTGGCCTGCTCGGGGCGGAGACCTGGTGCGCCGAGCGCCACATTCGGCAGCTCGGGCCGGCGCTCCTGCACGCGCACTGGTGGTTTCCCAGTGGCCTCGTGGCCAGCTGGCTGGCGCGATGGCACCGGCTGCCGCTGGTGACCACGTTGCACGGCAGCGACGTGCGACTGGCGCGCGTCACGCGGCCGGCGCGCCTCGCGTTCCAGTATGTCATGGCGCGATCGAGTGCGGCCACGGCCGTCTCCAGCTGGCTGGCATCGGAGGCACGCGGCATCGCGCCGGAGGCGCCCACGCCGGTCGTAGCACCGATGCCGGTGGCGCCGGAGCTCTTCACCCCAGGCGGCAGGCGCGCGTCCGATCGCCTGCTCTTCGTCGGGCGACTGAACCGGCAGAAGGGGCTCGAACTCCTGCTGCGCGCGATGACGCTGCTGCACGCGCAACCGTCGCTCGACGTCATCGGCGACGGCAGCGATGCCGGAGAGCTCCGGGCGCTTGCAGGCGCGCTGCAGCTCGACGATCGCGTGCGCTGGCATGGTGCGCAGCCGCAGCCGCGGCTGGCGGAGTTCTACCGCGCCGCAACGGCGCTCATCGTCCCCTCCGTGGAGGAGGGGCTCGGTCTGGTCGCGGTCGAAGCGCAGCTCTGTGAAACGCCCGTCATCGCGTTCGATTCCGGCGGCATCGCGGACGTGGTGCAGCAGGATCGCACCGGCATTCTCGTGGACACCCCCGACGCCGGTGCTCTGGCATCCGCGATCGATGACCTGCTCGCGCATCCGGAGCGGGGTGCGGCGCTCGGACGTGCGGCTCGCGCGCACGGCCTGTCGGTCTTTGCGCCGGACGCGGTAGCGCAGAAGTACGCGGCGATCTACACCGGCTGCGTCGCGCGGTCGCACCTGCGTTGATGGCAACCCCGCCCGATACGCGTGCCCCGCGCGTGCCGCCGGGCCGGCTGGCCAATCCTCAGTCGCGTACCCGGCGGCGCTGGCTCCGGGCAGGGCAGTGGCTGCTCGCGGTCATCGTGCTCGGCCTTGCCTTTCGCGCGCTCCATCGGAACTGGACCGCCTTTCGCGCGCAACCGCTGCGCGTCGACCTGGAGTGGCGCTGGATCGTCTGCTCGGGCGTGCTGTTTCTCGTCGGCTACGCGGTGCTCGTCCAGACGTGGCGCGCGATGCTCGCCGCCTGGCACGCGCGCCTCGACGTCGTCGCGGCGACACGCATCTGGACGGTCTCGAATCTCGGCCGCTACGTCCCCGGGAAGCTCTGGTCCATCGGCGCCATGGGCGTGATGGCGCAGCGCGCCGGCGTGTCACCCATTGCAGCGAGCGGGTCGGCGGTGCTGTCGACCGTTGTGAGCGTCGCCGCAGGCGCCGCCGTCGTCCTGGTCACCGGCTCGAGTCTCCTGAACGTTCCATACACCGGGGCCGCCCGCAGCATCATCGTGCTGCTCGTCCTCATTGCGATCGCGCTGGTGCTGCTCCCGCGGCTGATGCCCGTGGCGCTGCGTACGATCGAACGCGTTACGGGTCGCTCGCTCGGCCTGCGCGTGCTGCCGTTGCGAGCGGTGATCTACTCGGTGATCGGCAATGTCATCGCCTGGATCTTGTATGGCATCGCGTTCGAGGCGTTCGTTCGCGGTGTACTCGGCGCCGCAACCGGGGCGAGCACCACCTACATTGCCGTCTACGCGCTCTCGTATCTCGTCGGTTATCTTGTGTTGTTCGCGCCCGCCGGCGTCGGCTTTCGCGAGGCCTCTCTGATCGCCGCACTCCCCGCGGCCCATCTCGCCACTCCAGCACAGGCCGCGGTGATTGCCGTTGCGTCGCGGCTCTGGCTCACCGTCCTTGAAATCGCTCCAGGCGCCCTGTTCCTCGGCTGGGACGCCGTGCGCCGGCGCACGCGAGGCTAAGACTGATGCCGCCTTCGAAGACACAACCCGCGCCGCAGACCATCGTGCCGCGATTCGCCGAATGGTGGGCGGCACTGGTGTACGCGCTCGCTGCGCTCGCGCTCAGCTACCCGGCGCTCGGCGGTGCATTTCTGGTGAGCCCCCACAGCGACCAGTTCATCGCCGGCTACGCCTTTCGCGAGTTCGCCGCGTCCAGCATCAGGACAGGCAGCGGAATCCCACTCTGGAATCCGTATCTCTTTGGCGGCATGCCGTACGTCGCGGCAATGAACGGCGACATCTTCTATCCGACGTTTCTGCTCCGGGCAGTCCTGCCCACCGATGTCGCGATGACGTGGTCGTTCATCGTACACGTTTTTCTCGCGGGCGTGTTCACGTACGGCTTCCTGCGTGCATGGGGGCTGGGATTCCTGCCAGCGCTGCTGGGGGGCCTCGCGTACCTGATGTGCGGGCAGGTGGCCTCACTGGTCGCTCCCGGCCACGACGGAAAGCTGTACGTCAGCGCGCTCTTTCCGCTTGGGCTCTGGATCCTGCTGCTTGGCATCCGCGACGGCCGGCAGTGGGCGTGGGGGCTACTGGCGCTGGTCGTGGGGCTGGCCGTGCTCAGCCCACACCCGCAGTTGCTGCAGTACATGCTGCTGGGCTGCGGCGCCTTCGCGCTCTTCCTCGCCTTTGCGCCACTGGAGATGCCGGATGGCACCACGATCCGACTCGATCGCGCTACAGCACTGAGGCGTCTGCTGTTCGCGCTCGGCGCGGTGCTCCTGGGTGCGGTCATCGGGGCAGTGCAGTATCTCCCGGTGCGCGAGTACGTCCCGTTCTCACCGCGCGCCGGGGGGCGGGACTATACCTACGGGACCAGCTTCTCCATGCCCATCGAGGAGCTGTTCAACACCTATCTGCCCCAGTTCACCGGCATTCTCGATCGCTACTGGGGCCGCAACGGGATCCACCTCCACAGCGAGTATCTGGGCGCCGTCTCGCTGCTGCTGGCCGGCGCCGGTCTCACGAGCGAGCGCCGGAACTTTCGCTGGTTCTGGATCGGCACGTTCATCGTCACCACGCTCTGGGCGCTGGGTGGCAACACGCCCCTCTATCACCTGATCTATGCTGTCGTGCCGGGGACGAAGTTCTTCCGCGCCCCCAGCACCATCTTCTACATCGCGTCTTTCGCCGTGGCGACGCTTGCGGCACTGGGCCTCGAGCGCGTGCTCGCGAGACGGGTGCGGTCCACCTACGTGCTCGGATGGACCATCGCGGCTCTGGTCATCGCGCTGCTCGCGTCCATGGGCGCGCTCACCAACGTCGCGAAGGTCATCGCGTCCTCGTTCGCCGGCGATCAGTTGGACGAGATGATCGATGCCAACAACGGCGCGCTGATGCTCGGCGCCTGGCGGTCCTTCCTGGCCGTGGCGCTCGCGTCCTTGGTCGTGTGGCTCCTCATAAGGAAGCGGATCGCGCCCCGCGCCGCCTCCATCGCGCTCATCGTCCTCGCGGCCGCCGACCTGTACTCGATCGAAAAGCGCTACTGGATGTTCTCACCACCGGCGTCGGTGCTGTACGCGTCAGACCCCGCCATCGACTATGTGCGTGCGCAGCCGGAGCCCGCGCGCGTGATCACCTGGGCATTCGGTCGGACGCCTGGAAGGGACGCAATGCTCGAGGGGGATGGGCTGATGGTGCATCGCGTGCGCCTGGTACTCGGCTATCACGGCAACGAGGAGGGGCGCTATCAGCGGCTCGCCGGGAAGACCCAGACCACCGGATACAACCCGCGGATCATCTTCAGCCCGACCTTCTGGCGGCACGAGAATGTCCGGTTCCTGTACACCGACGCGGACGAAGCGGCGGTGAAGCAGATTGCCACGGCGCTTGGCACCGACGTACCGGTCCGCGTCCTGGGACCCGTGCAGAACGCGGCGGGCAGCGCGATCTACCTGTATCGTCTGCCGGGCGACAATCCGCTCGCATGGCTCGCCCCGGTGATCGTGAAGGCGCCGGACCAGCAGACCCTGGCCACGGTGCTGGATCCCCGCTTCGACCCGCAGCGCGCGGCCATCGTGGACACCAGCGCCCAGATGCCGGCGCAGCAGATTGCCGCCCTGCCCGCACCGCTCACGACCGCGGTACGGACGACCCGATACGCCCCGGGCCGCATCGATCTGGCCCTCGCGTCGCCGGCGCCCGCGCAATCCGCGCTGTTGGTGTCGGAGAACTATTTTCCGGGATGGACGGCCACGGTGGATGGCAAGGCGGCGCCGCTCACGCGGGGTGAATACAACCTCATTGCGGTCGCGCTGCCGACTGGCGCCAGCAAGGTGGCGCTTCGATTCGACGATGCCTCGTACGAGCGGGGGAAGATCATCACGATCGTGGGCGTCGTGCTGTCGCTGTTGCTGATCGCCGCAGGTGTGGCGTCGCGCCGGCGTGCGCGCGACGCGCCCCCAGCCACCAACCGGCGCGAGGGCCGCGATGGCTGAGCGTGCCCTCGTCATCGTTCCGACCTACAACGAGCGCGAGAACATCGCGCGGCTCATCGACGCAGTGCTTGGCCAGGATCCGCGGCTCGAGGTGCTGGTGGTGGACGACGGCTCGCCCGATGGAACCGGCGGGATCGTGCGAACGATGATGGAGTCCACCGACCGGGTCCACCTGCTGGAACGTCCGAGGAAGACGGGGCTGGGGACCGCGTACATCGCCGGATTCGAGTGGGCGCTGGCGCAGCCCGACGTGGAGCTCATCTTCGAGATGGACGCCGACTTCTCGCACGATCCGGCGCACCTGCCGCACTTCCTCCGGGCGGTGGAAGATGCCGATCTCGTGCTCGGCTCGCGCTACCGTCACGGCAAGGTCACGGTGGTGAACTGGCCCATCAAGCGGCTGCTGTTGAGCTACTTCGCGAACGTGTATGCGCGCTGGGTGACAGGACTTCCCGTGTGGGATGCAACAGGTGGCTTTAAGTGCTTTCGCCGCCGAGTGCTGCAGGGTATCGAACTGGGTCACGTGCGCTCGAACGGCTATGCGTTTCAAATTGAGATGAGCTTCCGCGCCTGGAAGAAGCACTTCCGCATCGTGGAGATCCCGATCGTCTTCGTGGACAGGACGGAGGGGGAGAGCAAGATGTCCGGAGCCATTGTCCGCGAAGCTATCTGGATGGTCTGGCGACTGCGATACTGGGCTGTGCGGGGAAAGATCCGATAGTTCCTGGCCGACGCGGTGCGCCTCGCCTTGCTTCTCGGCGCGTGAACTTCAGAGGTCCAGATGCTTACGACCGGACGGCCGTTCTACAAGATGAGTGGGTCGGGCAACGATTTCCTGTTTTTCGACGCCCGCGACCAGCCGCCCGGCGAGCTCGAGCAGCCGGGAGTGGTGCGGGCAGTATGCGCGCGCGGCACCGGAGTGGGGGCGGACGGGATTGTCTTTCTGTCGTCCTCGGACGTGGCCACGCTGCGCATGCGGTACCTGAACAGCGATGGATCGCGCGCCGAAATGTGCGGGAATGCCGCCCTGTGCGCCACGCGTCTCGCGGTGGAGTTGGGCTGGGGCTCGCCGGCGGGCCTGAGCATCGAGTCGGACTCCGGCGTGCTGGCGGCGCGCTACCGAGACGGACTCCCGGAGGTCGATCTAGGTGCCGTGGGCGAAGTGCAGCCGCGCGTCGAGACTCCCCTGGCGGCTGGCGAGCGCGCGGCTGGGTTCGCCATTGCCGGGGTTCCGCACCTGGTGATCCGCTGCGAGGACGTCGGCTCTGTGGACGTGGTTGGGCGCGGTCGGCCCCTGCGAAGGCTGCCGCAATTCCAGCATGGTGCTAACGTCAATTTTGTGTCACCGGATTCGGCCGTGGGCATGTGGCGCATGCGCACCTATGAACGCGGGGTAGAGGCCGAAACGCTCGCGTGCGGCACTGGAGCGATCGCCACCGCGATCCTGTTAAGTGCGTGGGGAGCTGCCGCCGGTGACGTTCGCCTGATCACGCGCTCGGGACGAACTCTGCGGGTTCGGCTACGTCCGGCTGGCGATGGCGTTCAACCATCGCTGTCCGGGGAGGGCCGGCTCGTCTTTACGGGCATCCTCGGCGAGATCCCAACCAGCAATCAGGGAACAGCTTAGCGATTCGACGTCGCTGTGGA
>DATEPM010000192.1:0-4493 GCA_035273185.1 Gemmatimonadaceae bacterium | reverse complement strand
GGGGAGCGGGACGCCGACGGCGCCGCGCGCGCTGCCGTGCAGGCGCTCCTCCTCGGCGGCGGCGTCGCCCTCGTGCTGGGCGTGCTCGGCGCCCGTTTCGCGCCGCGCGTGCTCGAGGTGATGGGCGCGTCGCCGAGCGTGGTCGCGGGCGGCGGCAGCTACGCGCGCATCATGCTCGGCGGCAACGCCACCGTCCTGCTGCTCTTCCTGATCAACGCGATCTTTCGCGGCGCGGGGGACGCGGCGATCGCGATGCGCGTGCTCTGGCTGGCCAACGCGATCAACATCGCGCTCGGCCCCTGCCTCATCTTCGGCCTCGGGCCCTTCCCGCGCTTGGGCGTCGCCGGCGCCGCGCTGGCTACGAACATCGGCCGCGGCACCGGCGTGCTGTACGCGCTGAGCCGGCTGCTCCGGCCGGGGTCGCGCATCGACATCCGGGCGCGCCACATCCGCCTGGATCGCCCCGTGCTGCGGCGCCTCACGCGGCTCTCGGCCACCGGCGCGCTGCAGACACTCGTCGGCACCGCGAGCTGGATCGCGCTCGTGCGCATCCTGGCGGCCTTCGGCGGCGCGGTGGTGGCGGGCTACACCATCGGCATGCGCGTGATCATGTTCGCGCTGCTCCCGTCCTGGGGCCTGGCGAACGCGGCGGCCACGATGGTGGGGCAGGCCCTCGGCGCGCGCAAGCCCGACCGCGCCGAGCGCGCGGTGTGGATCGCGGGCACGTACAACCTGGCGTTTCTCGGCTCCATCGGGCTCGCGTTCGTGCTGGGTGCGGGACCGATCGTCGGCATCTTCACCAGCGATCCCGGCGTGCGCCCGTTCGCGGTGGACTGCCTGCGGGTCATCGCGCTGGGATTCGTCTTCTACGCCTACGGCATGGTGCTGGCGGGCTCGTTCAACGGCGCGGGCGACACCACCACTCCCACCGTGCTCAACGTGCTGGTGTTCTGGATCGGAGAGATCCCGCTCGCGTACGCCCTGGCGCACGTGCTGAAGCTGGGCCCGCACGGCGTGTTCGTGGCGATCGCGCTGTCGTTCTCGCTGCTCGCCCTGCTGAGCGCGATCATCTTCCGGCGCGGGCGGTGGAAATTGAGAGAGCTCTGATTGGACGGATCGCGATCAGGACGCACTCGAAGCGGCGATGTCATGGGCGAATCGAATGCGTCCCGATCGCGATATCTCGGACTGGCCAGCCTCTATCAAGGCCGTTTGGTGCCGGTGCCGCCGCCAGTACCGCCGCCCGTACCGCCGCCGCTGGTCCCACTCGCGCCGGGCGTGTTGATGTTCACGCTGGTCGTCCGGTGCAGCCCCCCGCCGAAGATGAACCAGCCGATCACGAGCAGCAGGATGATCACGACGATCGCCCAGACCGCGCCCGAGCCGCGTCCCCCCGTGTCTCCACTCGGCGGGTTCGACTGAATGTTGACGTCCGCCATCGGTCCTCCAGGTTCGAGTTCTTCGGCCCAACGGCACCGAAGGTGGCGCCCGGCACGTGGCTGCCGGACGGTTTGGCGGTCTCGACACATGCGGACTGCGTGCCAGCGGGATCGGGAACTCGGGGCTCGGGAGCTCGGGAGCCGGGCGATGACTGGACACCGGCCAGCTTCGCAGGTACGCTCACCGGCAGTCGACAGGGCCTGCCCCGAGTCCCGAGTCCCCAACCCAGTCCCCAGTCCGAGCCCGATGATGCGCCGCCTCATCTACTTCAGTATCGGCATTCTGGCCCTCCTCTTCCTCCCCATCCGGACGCCAGCCCAGGAGACGCCCACGGAGCGCGAGTCGGCGCGCGACGTCGTCCAGCGTCTGGACTCGCTCGAGCACTCGCTCGACGTGCCGGCGCTCGTCCGCCGCCTCACCGGTCCGAACCCGGCACGCGATGCCGTGGCGGCGCGCGCCAAGGAGCTCATGGATACCGAGCTGCTCGCGATGGGCGACGACATCACGCGGCATCCGGAGATCGGCTTCGAGGAGACCCGCTCGGTGCAGCTCCTCACCGACTGGCTGCGCAAGCACGACTTCGACGTGCAGACGGGAGTGGCCGGCCTCAAGACCGCCTTCGTCGCGAAGTATCGCAAGTCGAATGGTGCGCCCAACCTCGGCGTGATCGTCGAGTACGACGCGTTGCGCGGCACGAAGGGCGCCTTCCACGGCGATCAGCACTCCACCCAGGGACCCATCGGGCTCGCCGCCGCCGTCGCGATCTCGGAGTACCTCACGCGCACGAAGACCCCGGGCTCCGTGACCGTCTTCGGCACGCCGGGTGAGGAGATGATGCCGCCCAATGCCAAGACGGTCATGTACGACAGCGCCGTCTTCAACGGCGTCGACGTGCTGGTGCGCAGTCATTCGACCAGCGCCACCAGCCGCGCCGCCGCGGGGTTCGGCACCTGCTGCATGAACATCGACGGCGTGAAGTACACCTTCTCCGGCGCGCCGGCGCACCAGCTCACCGCCTGGAACGGGCGCAACGCGCTCGAGGCGGTGATCCATCTCTTCACCAACATCGACGCGATCCGCAGCAACCTGCGCCCCGAGGCGCGCGTGCAGGGAGTGATCACCGAGGGCGGCGCCGCGCCCAACGTGGTGCCCGACCGCGCGGTCGCCGATTTCTACGTCCGCTATCCGGACGAGGTGTATCTGGCGCAGGAGATGGAGATGATCGACAACGCCGCCCGGGCCGCAGCGCTCGCCACCGGGACGAAGGTGAAGATCGACCACTACGGTCAGAATCGCGATGGCGTCGGCGTCGCCACGCTCAACGAGGTGGCCTTCGCATACATGAAGAAGTATGGCGCCACCGGCGTGCTGCCCAACCCCGGCAAGCCACAGGGTTACGAGGAGACGGGCAGCGTCTCCAGCAACATCCCCGGCGTCGGCTTCAGCGCGAAGTCGTCGAACGCGCCCAACCACACCTACGAGATGGAGCAGGACGCCTTGGGTCCGGTGGGCCATCAGGGCTTCGTCGTGGACGCGCAGGCGATGGCCGCGCTGCTGTACGACTTCGCCACCCGGCCCGAGTATCGCGCGGCGGTGAAGCGGGAGTTCGCCGCGATCCGCGCCCTGCACGGCGCCTACCTCGACGCGCTCCGCAAGACCTACGTCACCCCAACCGTCGTTGGACGATAGGTGCCCCGATGGCCGATACCGCGATGACCTCCGCCACCCTCGAGACCGCGAACGCCGTGGAGACGGACGCCGCCGCGCTCTCCTTGGAAGCGCTCTGGATGCCCTTCACGCCCAACCGCGCCTTCAAGCGCGCGCCGCGGCTCTTCGTTCAGTCGAAGGGGATGTACTACACCACCGCCGACGGCCGGCGCGTGCTGGACGGCGCCGCCGCACTCTGGTGCGTGAATGCGGGCCACTGCCGCGAGCCGATCGTGCGCGCCATCGCCGACCAGGCCGCGCGGATGGATTTCGGCCCCAGCTTCCACTTCGGCCACCCCGCTGCCTTCGAGCTGGCCCACACGTTGGCGGAGACGCTGCTCCCCGACGGCATCGACCACGTGTTCTTCGCCAACTCGGGCTCCGAGGCGGTGGACAGCGCGCTCAAGATCGCGCTCGCCTTCTGGCAGGCACGCGGCGAGCCGTCGCGCACACGCTTCGTCGGGCGGCTGCGCGGCTACCACGGCGTGGGCTTCGGCGGCATCTCCGTCGGGGGTATCGAGGCGAACCGCCGGCAGTTCGCCGGCCAACTGCTCCCCGGGGTCGACCTCCTGCCGCACACGCACGACCTGGCGCATAACGCGTTCACGCGCGGCCAGCCCGCGCACGGCGCCGAGCTGGCCGATGCGCTGGAGCAGATCGTCGCCGAGCGGGGCGAGGGAAGCATCGCCGCCGTGATCATTGAGCCCGTCGCCGGATCCACCGGCGTGCTGGTGCCCCCGAAGGGCTACCTCGAGCGCATCCGTGAGATCTGCACCCGGCATGGCATCCTGCTCATCTTCGACGAGGTGATCACCGGCTTCGGCCGGCTCGGCGCCCCCTTCGCCGCCGACTACTTCGGCATCACGCCGGACATGATGACGGTGGCCAAGGGGATCACCAATGGCGCCGTGCCCATGGGCGCCGTGTTCGTGAAGCGCGAGATCTACGACACCATCGTGGACGCCGCCGCGCAGGGCATCGAGCTCTTTCACGGCTACACCTACTCCGGCCACCCGCTGGCCTGCGCCGCGGCGCTCGCCACCCTCGGCGTCTACCGGGACGAGGGACTCTTCGCGCGCGCCCACTCGCTGGCGCCGTACTGGGAGGACGCCGTGCACTCCCTGCGCGGCGCGCCGCACGTGATCGACGTGCGCAACATCGGCCTGGTGGCCGGGATCGAGCTGGAGTCCCGCCCCGGCCGCCCCGGCGCCCGGGCGATGGAGGTGCTGCAGCGCTGCTTCGAGGCCGGCGTGCTGGTGCGCATAACGGGCGACATCATCGCGCTCTCACCCCCGCTCATCGTCGAGCAGCCGCAGATCGACGAGATCGTGGGGACCCTGCGCGAC
>DATEPM010000191.1:0-11144 GCA_035273185.1 Gemmatimonadaceae bacterium | reverse complement strand
TATGCTGCCGTCTCGACCACCGGCGACTCGGCCGGCGCCGCATCACTGGTGTTCGGCGCCGAGACCTCCGGCTCAACCAGCTCCTGCTCCGTGTCCTCCGACTTCTTCCGGGATTTCCCGCTGGGTGCCCCCGGCTTTGCGTGGATTCGCTTCAGCGCCTTCCATTCGGCCAGGAGGTCAGTGCGATCCTCGAGGGCTGGAACCACCAGAGCGTCGAGCACTCGGATCAGATCGCGTCCGCGCCCTTCCTCCGACCCGAGCCCGCCCGTTGCCCCCACACGCCGGCCGCGGCTCATCGCACGCTGGTCGATGACATTCTTCACCGCCTCGGCGGCCTGGGCCAGGCGCACCAGGAAATCGTCGGGCATCCCCGCGTTCTTGAAGATGTGCTGATGTGGGCTCGCCGCCTCCGCCATCGAGGCGGCGGCCGCGATCAGTGCCTCGGGCTTGGTCCGTATTTTCGGCAGCCGGAATGCGCTGAGCTCCGGCACAGCACGCAGATGCGCGTGCGCGATCGCCGCGATCGGTCTGAGGTGGGCCTGCCGCAGCGTGCGCCGGAGCGCGCGATACAGGCTCGTTTCTGCCTTGCTGTGCAGCAGCCCTGCGTCCTGATCCACCGTGTGGGTCGTGAACTGCGCGACGCAGCGGTCCAGCGAGGCGCGGGCGCTGGACGCGTTGAAGCTGACGAGCAGTTCCGCGTTCCTCTCCATGAAGCCCTGGAGACGGCGCAGCGTTTCGAGAACATTGCCCTGACGTAACCGCATATCGGTACCCTCCTGAGTTGAGACTGCGTGATCCCTCCCTCTACTCCTATAATCTTCGCCGACCCCGGAAAGGTTGGTTTTTTGAGCCCTTCTACTTCTATAATCGGCGCCGACCCCGAAAAGGTGGGTATTCGCGTGCCTGAAAGGGGTCCGGAGAATTGCGCACGTGGTCCGGCAGAATCGCATCCGTTGCGAGTCGCCGTGGGACTGTGCCCCGTGATGGTGCACGGGTGGTCAGCCTGGACGACGCACGCAGGCGTACCCGAGCGCAGCGTTGGTTCGCCGACGATGCACGAGCGGTCCGCCATCCGGCGCCGGATGCTCGAGGGAGCTGCGCCCGGAGTTAGGTTGCCGGGCCCTTCGGGGCCGTTCGGAGGGCGCTCTGGGTCCGCCCAATTGCACCGCGGTTTGCGCAGCGGTGGGCTCGGTGGTCCAGGGCCAGTACCACTGCGGCTCAGTGTCGCGCGCACGAGGCAAACCCCTGCGCACCCGACGCTTCGCCAGGGTGCGGGAGGGCTCCGGCTCGAGCGTAGGAGTATTCGTCGACGGTGCCGAAGGCTACCGGCGTCTCGTCGGGCGGTCCGCTCCGCGTGCGCTGACGCGAGCCTCCGGGTTCCCGGGTTCGGGGTGCACGCGCATGTCGTCCACGCTGGCCGCACCCGAGGTTCGCCGCGAGTTATCGGGTGGTCCGAGCCCAGCGTCGGGATTGCGAGGCGGGGGTGCCCCACTGGCTACCCATCAGCGCCGGCCGACTCCCCTCGGGCGCACTAGTCGCCCGATGCGTGATCCCCGGCGCCACCTGACCGCCTGGCCAGGCAACGCGCCGATGCACACGACCTCCCGGGAGCAGAGCACCGGTGGGACGGTACGGGTGCTCCCGAGTCACGGGTGCGCGCCTCAGGTGAACGATGAGATCACATCAGCGGCGCGCTTCGAGTGTCAGTCTCGATCCGCCGCAGCGCGCGGCGGGATCGGCTCCGTGCACACGGAATGTCCGCTTCGGGCACACCAGTGTTCGCCCCCGTGCACGCGGAAATTGGGCTGCCGCACCCGTTGGCAGTGAAGGGATCGCTATGGTCAGACTCTGATGCACCGACGCTCCGGCCCGGCGCAGCAGCGGCACCGCTGCGGCGCCTGATTGCAACTCAGTGTGCGTGGTTCAGTCGGGAGCACGCATAGCGATGCCGCCGAGCCGCACCTTCGTGCGCGGTTATCTGCATTGCTCTGCCTGTCAGACGCCTCTATCCACGACACACGTCCACGCCCGATCGAGATCCTCGCTCCGAACGAACAGCACGGCCCCTCCAACCACCGCCCCCTGGAATCCCGCCCCGAGCACGGCCGTGGCGCCGTGCGACTGCAGCATGGCCGGAATTCCCGCGCTGTCGAGCGCAGCCTTGGCGCACTCCGCCTCGAACACCGTTGGATACGTCGCCAGCTTCACCAGGCGGTCTTGCTTCACGACACCTCCATGCGTGAATGCTCGCTCTGGCTCGCCGACGGATAATGCTGGGGACCGGGCTCGAACCCGCTGGGATGGCTCCAACGGATCTTACGCAGCGCGCAGCATCCGGCGCCAGTAACGGGGTATGCTGCGCGGTGAGCACTCATCCACAGAGTGGCATCTCCAGGCCTGCTGTCACCAGACCAGCGACGTGCCTACCCTCACGGGCAGGGCGATCACTGCTCGTTCGACTGTTGGGAAAGACAACACTGCAATATGGGAAACAGAGCCTTCTCTCGAGTCGGGTGGCGGGAACGCCTCGACGATCCTATGTTGCGATTAGCTACCGTTCTGGAACCCCGGAAATTTGCAGGCGCACCAGCGCTTACCTCACGCTCACACTGCGGAGGAAACGTGATCACGGAATTCCGGATGCAGTCGATCGCGAGAATTGCCGCGTTGGCACTGCTGGTTGCGTGCAAGGCGACTGAGCAGCCCACGATCCCCACGCATCTGAGCTTCGAGGCGCAGCCGACAGCGTCCGTCACCTCCACCCAACCCCTGGGGATTGTGACGGTGGTAATGATGACGGCCGATGGGCGCAGAGCGGTTGCCGGGACGGGAAACGTACAGATTTCGCTCATGTCCAACGACGGAGAATCACACCTCTCCGGCGCGCAGAGCAGCCAGGCCGCCGATGGGGTGGCGACATTCTCCGATCTCAGCGTCGACAAGGCGGGGACCGCCTACCGGCTCGTCGCCACGGCGGTGGGCCTCGACAGCGCAATGAGTCAGCCCTTCAGCGTGGTCGTGGGGCCGGCGGCCAGGTTGCGCTTCGATGCGGCTATCGGATCACAGTTGGCGGGGAACCCGATGCCGCCCGTGTCGGTGAGCGTAACCGATGCCGGAGGCAATCTCGTAACTGCGGCGACGGCATCGATCAGGCTGTCCGATAGCCCAGGAACGCTGTACGGCACCACGACTGCGCCAGCTGTGAACGGTACAGCGGTCTTCAGCGATCTCAGTATTCAGAAATCCATGGGCAACTCGCTTCTGGCGTCGGCGCCAAACCTCGTCTCGGCGACCAGTAACATCTTTTTCGTCCAGCCCCTACGGTGCAGCGAAGTTGGCATCCGGTCCCAACCTTCCGACACCAGAATTGGCACCCCATTGCCCGCAATCGTGGTCTACTGCGCGGACGTGTACGGCAACCCTCCGTCGCTGCCACCAGCTGGTAGTCTAACGGTGACGGCCGCGTTAGGGATCAACCCAACCGGCGCGACGCTCTCTGGCACTACGACCGCCAGTGGTTTCGGGATCTGGACAGAGTTCGATAGCCTCATTGTCGACAAGCCGGGTACTGGCTACACCCTGACTGTCAGCTCAGCGGGGCTCGCGAGCGGAACGACGAAGGCGTTCAACATCTTGCCCTGAGCCTCTGTGGAGAGCAGTGCGGTCCCCGCGACGGCCGGCGCCGCCACGGCCGCTTCACCATCACCGCGTTCGCGCGCTTCAGCAGCTACGCCCGTCGTGTCCACGCCCTCTGGTCGCTACGCTCTCCTGGAGCCACGGCCTTCGGTAGCCACGCCGTTCGTGGTGCGCCGTCTGGCGGCTACGCCGGTCACGTGCATAGAGCGGAAGGACGTCAGCATAGACGGGCGTCACGAGTTACGAACGACACGACGTCACACGGTCAGGGCACACGGCAGGGTGTCTCCGGACCGTTTCACGCCCCTGCAGTTCTTCACCGGGAACGGTGCTCTATGCTGATGTCTTGACGCAGTTGGCGCACGTGCGGCCGCTAGGGCGTGGCGGCTGGCGGAACGACGAGGCGACGAACCCCGGGCAGGACTGTCGCGTACTCGCAACGTTAGGTGCCGATGCAGAGGCTCCCGAAGTGCGTCAGCACGATGTCGCCGCGATGCAGGCGGGCGAGTACCGGTGCTGAGGTGAGGGCGCGCAACTCTTGCTCCCGGCCTTCCCTGTACGTGTCGCCGCCGGGCAGCGGACCGGGAACGTAGCCAGGGTGCACCATCAGCTCCGTCGTTCCCGCGGCGAGCGTGTCGAGCAGGCGGAGCAGCACGTCGGTGGCGCGCGGCGCGCCAAGCAGCGCCGTGCCGGCGAAGTGGTCGGCCGTCCGCGGCTGTGGGGGAGACGGCGTGGGCGTGGGCGGTTTCGCGGGGAGTTGGCTGGCCAAGAAGGCAATCGCCAGCCGCTCGGGCAGCCGCCGCATGCCAGCCGCCGTCCCCCAGAGCGGCTCCGCGGGTCGTCGCCAGTACGGGATCCGCTCACGCTGGACGACGTGCCAGACGGCGTCGCGGATGACCGGAAGCGCGTGCGCGTGCTGGTGCCCGTCCAGATGGGTGATGCGGAGCCCCGCGGCACGGCAGCGGGCAATCTGCGCGTCGCATTCAGCCTCGACCTCGCGCCGCTGCACGCGTCCCGACAGGGCGCGGAGCGCGAGCCGGCGAATGGAGACGAACTCGCCCGTGGATGCATCGACGAGGCTCGGGCAGCGGGTGAGCGGGCGGCCATTGGTCAACGTGAAGTGCAGGCCGGTCCCGAGCGCATCGCCAGCGGCGCGGGCAGCCCGGGCGGCCTCCGCGAACGCGGGCATTCCCACCATCACCGACGCCGAACGCAGGGCGCCGGCCTCGAAGGCTTCGAGGATGCCGCGATTCACCCCGTCGGACAGTCCGAAGTCATCCGCGTTGATGACGAGCCGGGCGGGAGGCCGCTCAGCGGTAGCAGCCGCGCCAGGCATTCAGCCGGATCCGGCCGAGGTCCGAGAGCATCTGCGCGCCATCCCGGAGCACGTTCACGGTGGACGGCTCGTCGTCGTACCGGAACGTCACCGGCACCTGTTTCACGCGCTGACCATGGCACTGGGCAATGTACAGGCACTCCACATCGAAGCCGAAGCGCCCGATGGTCAGGCGCGGGAAGATCAGCTCCGCGGCCCGGCGGGTGAAGCCCTTGAGGCCCGCCTGGGTGTCCAGCACGTCGTCCAGGAGCAGCGCCCGCACGGCGGCATTGAACGCGCGGCTCAGCACGTGCCGCGTGAAGAGATAGGGAAAAAAGCTCGGGCTCATCACGTAGCGCGACTCGCCGAGCACGCGACAGGCGACTGCCACGTCGCTGCCCTTCTCGAGGGCGTCGACGATGGCCTCGATCTCGCCGGCCGGATAGGCGAGATCTGCATCCGTGAATACCCGCATCTCGCCGCGCGCCGCGAGCATGCCGCGCGCGACGGAGTAGCCCTTGCCGCGATTGCGGTCGTTGCGCAGCACGTGCACCGGCGCGTGGCGGCGGACGGAGTCGAGCGCGCGCTCCGCGTCCGCGTCGCTGCAGTCATCCACGACGACGAGCTCGGTGGGATATGGCTGGCGGTCGAGCAGGCGCTGCAGCGCGTACAGACTACTCGTGAGGCGCTCCGCGCCGTTCCACACGGGTACGATCACGGAGAGGTAGGCCGGCTTCGTCGGACGCCATTCCTCGATCAGCGCCGGCCGCTGGGGCGCGGGGAGGATCTCGTCGAAGTAGGTCATGATGGCTCCAGGGGTGGGGTGGAGACGGGTGGGGCAGCAGCTCCGCCTGCATCGCGATCCAGACAACGGCGAGCGGCAGCGGGCCAAGACCGAACAGCGCCAGCATGCCCAGCAGCAGCCGCGGCGTACGCCACCCGCTGCCGGGAGGCGGAGCAACGCACCAGATGGCCACGCCGGCACTGGCAATCACGAACGAGGCGCGCTCCGCCTGGTGATTGAAGAGCACCGCGTACGCGAGCAGCGACGACAGATACTGCAGCCGGAACACCGGATGGGTCCAGCGGCGATGGCCGAGCGCGAGCGGCAGCAGCAGGACGACGGTGCCCGCCAGCTGCACCGGCCAGTTCGGCCAGGTGCCGCCGATCACACCGCGCACGAGGCGCATGACCGACAGGCCAAAGAGGAGATCGCCGGCATCGCCACGCTCTATTTGCATCCACCAGTGGTACTGGCCGGCCAGCCGCGCCGGCGTGGTGACCAGCAGCGGCAGGAGGACGGCCGCCACGGCGACCGCTGCGAACGCGAACGCGAAGCGGCGCCGGCGCGCGTGGAACACGGCGAAGCTGAGCGCCGCGAGCGGAAAGAGCTTGATGGCCGCGCCGGCCGCGATCGCGAGCGCGGCGCGCACCCGCTGCTCGTGCTCGAGCGCGGCAAACGCGAGAATGATAAGCGCCGCCACCAGCGCGTTGCTCGAGCAGGCCTGCATCGAGGAGAGCAGATCCGGATAGACGAGCACCGACGCGAGGACCGCCTGCCGTGGCGGAAGCACGCGCTGCAGGGCGTGATACAGCAGCAGCGCGCCGAGCAGCGACCAGGCGAACAGCCCCACAGCGTATGACGGAAGGGCGAAGGGGGCGAACAGCAGCGCGGCGGTCGGGCTGTACTTGAAGAGATCCGCCGGCGCGCCACCCTGCTGCGTGGGATAAGGCGCGTAGAGATTCACACCGCGCAGCAGGTGCCAGAAGGACCAGCGGAAAATCCTGAACGTCGTGTGCGCCGGCCCGAGGATGCCGCGCTGGATGGTGACGAGGCCCGCGCTCGCGACGTAGATGCCGACCATCAGGCGCCGAAGTCTGTGGCCATCCGCGTGTGCAGCGAGACTCTCGAGGCTGCGTGAACCAGGCCAGCGGGATGATGCTTCTGTCATCTTCGCGACAGGTTGGAGGCGCACGGCGGCCCCAGAGGCGAAGGGGAAATCATCCGCATCATGCCCTGACCCCGCATCACCGGGGCCGGTCACGTGCGTAGCACACCTCTCCGAACACGGCCGCGGGGGCGGGCTATCGCATACGTGCGAATCCATTGTAAAATGTCGTGGGTCCAGAATGCCGCGCCCACTCGATCTCACGAGGTACTCGATGACGCGAGCCGCGGAGGCGCGCCCGGTGGTACCGGCAGCACTGCGGCACTGGTGAGCGGCTTCTCGCAGAGTGCGCAGATCGTGACGCTCGGCGTCGTCTCGAGCCTGATCATGCCTGGGGAATCGCTCTGGCGGCGCGCGGCGTACGAGATGCAGACGCCGCTCGCGGGGTCGCTGTCGTTCTCGCCGTTTGCGAACGTGTCGATCCCGAGCGGGACCGGCGTGGTCTATGCGGGAGTGTTTCTGTGCGTGGTGCTCGCGGCGGCGGGCGTGTCATTCCAGCGGCGGGACCTGTAGGACCAGGCGGCCGGCGGCATTCACGATTTCATATTGCGCATACCGCCATCGTGCGCCCCTGGTCACCGGCTCTGCTCCTCGCGCTTGCTCTGGGATGCACCCGCAGCGGCGCGGCGCAGACGGTGCGCGGTGCCGATACGTCGGCCGCGGCGGCGGCCACCGACACGGGCCGGGCGGCCCGCGCACCACTCGTGTCGCGCGGGCAGGGCGAGCTCTTCGCGATCGCGCTCGGGGCGACAGCCGCGATCGCGGCGCTGGACCGGTACGTGCGCAGCGAGGTGCGGGAGCTCGCGGTGTCGCGGAACCGTGCGCTCGACCACGTCGCGGTCGATCTGTCCTTTGCCGGCGGCCCCGGTCCGTTTCTCACCGGTGGCGCGCTGTTCGCCGCCGGCTACGCATTGCGCCGGGAGCGGACGGCGGACCTCGGCGTCCATCTCACGGAGGGTGTGATCCTGGCGGCGGCGCTGGACGGCGTCGTCAAGGGCTTCGCGGGTCGTGCACTCCCGCGGGCCAGCGGCGGCGATCCCGACAAGTTCTCATTTGGCCGCGGCTTTCATGAGGGAAACGGTCCGTACGTCTCGTTCCCGTCGGGCCACACCGCCGCGGCGTTTGCCGCGGCCGCCGTGATCACAGGCGAGGCGGCACGTTGGGACTCCGGCGGCAGACGCATCGTGGAACCGGTCGCATACGGCGGCGCGACGCTTGTGGCACTGTCGAGATTATACGAAGACGTGCACTGGGCAAGCGATCTCCCGCTCGGCGCCGCCATCGGCATCTGGAGCGGGATGACGGTGGTCTCGCGCGCGCACAGCCGCCGCCGAAACCGATTGCGATGCTGGCTGCTGGCGACGACGGTGATTCCGAGCCGGAACGGTGGCGTCGTGGCGTGGTCCTGGGGCGGCGATGCTCCGGGCTGGTAGGGTGAGCCATGCCGGGTAGGTGGAGGACCGCCGTGGCTGCCGCTGCGATCGTGCTGTCGGCTGCTCACGCCACGCGGCCGCGCATGGGCGCTCCCGGGGGAAGCGTTCAACCTTGCACCGTGCCACCGCGACATGCGGGGCGAGGACCGGTGGCGCTTCGTCCCGGCGAGCAACTGGACTATACCGTGACATATGGTCCCGTGCATGTGGGGACAGGAAGCATGATGCTCACGACGGGCGACTCCCTGCGCGGCCGGGCGACGCTGCACGCCGCACTACGCATCGACGGCGGCACGTTCGTGTTTCGCGTCCACGACCGGATCGACAGCTGGTTCGACGCGGCGACACTCTCGTCCCTGCGCTTCACCCAGCACCTGCGCGAGGGCGGCTATCATGCCGACCGGGTATTCGAGATCTTTCCAGACCGCGCGATCTACGTCCACGTGGGCGTGGACACGGCTGAAGCATCGGTGGCCGAGCCGCTGGACGATGCGTCGTTCCTGTATTTCCTTCGGACGATTTCTCTCGAGACCGGGCGACGCTACGAGTTCTGGCGCTATTTCCAGCCGGAGTCCAACCCCATCGTGATCCGCGTGCTCCGCCGCGAACAGCTGACGGTGCCCGCGGGCACGTTCCAGGCGGTGGTGCTGCAGCCGACGATCAAGGCGAGCGGCCTGTTCTCGAACCACGGCCGGGCGGAGGTGTGGCTGAACGCCGGCGGCGCGCACGAGCTGCTGCAGTTGAAGTCGCACCTGGCGATCGGGTCGCTGGATCTCTACCTCACCCGCATCGGCACGGTTTCGGCGGCCGGGGCATCTGCTGCTTCCCGTTAGGCTTCCGGACACGTCGCCCGCGCGCGCGGAGGGCCGCGGCGTCTGGGGTGGGGGCTGCGGCAATGGCGGCCGGGAGGCGCGCGCCGTCGCCGGTCTGATCCTCGCCACCGCGGCGGCGCGGCTGCTGCTGGCGTGGACGCTGGGGCTCGGGGTCGACGAGTCGTACGCGGTGGTCGTCTCGCGCCGAGCGAGCCTCAGCTATCTGGATCATCCGCCGCTGGCGTTCTGGATCGCGCATGCCGTGGCGACGCTCGCCGGGAGCGAGAATCGCGTGCTCCTCCGCGCGCCGTTCATCGTGCTGTTTGCCGGCACCACCTGGCTCACGTACCGGCTGGGCGCGCGGTTGTTCGGCGAGCGGGCGGGCGCGTTCGCCGCGCTGCTGTTGAACCTCGCGCCGGTTTTCACGCTGAGCACCGGCGGGTGGATCCTCCCCGACGGACCGCTCGACCTCGCGCTGGTCGCGGCCACTCTGGCGCTGTCGCACGTGCTGCTCGAGCCCAACCCGCCGCGCGCCTTGCACTGGTGGGTCGCCGCGGGCGCAGCGACCGCGGTAGCGTTTCTCTCCAAGTACCACGCGGTGTTTCTCGTGGCCGGTACTCTGGGATTCCTGCTCACGCGCCGCGAGGCGCGGCCGTGGCTGCGGCGGCGGGAGCCGTACCTCGCGGCGGCCGTGGCACTCGTGGGCTTCGTACCCGTGCTCGTGTGGAACGCACGGCACCAGTTCGTCTCGTTCCGCTTTCAGGGCGGGCGCGCGGCGGGCCACGGCCTGCACCTGGGGGCGATGGCGCAGAACCTGGCCGGCCAGGCAGCGTATCTGCTTCCGTGGATATGGCTGCTGCTGCTCTGGGAGCTCGTGCGCGCGGTCCGCGCCGGACGGCGCGATGCGCGGCGCTGGCTGCTCGCGTCGCTGGGCGCGGGCCCGGTCATCATCTTCACCTGCATATCGCTGGGCGGAAATCCCGGGCTGCCGCACTGGCCCGCGCCCGGGTACCTCCTGCTCTTCCCGCTCGCCGGGGACGTGCTGGCGCGCTGGGAATCGCGCGGACGTCGCGCGCGGGCCGCGGTGCGGCTCGGGCTGGTTGCGTCGGGCATGGTGCTGGTGCTGCTCACGGGCGTGGCGGCGAGCCAGGTCGCCACGGGCTGGTTGACGGCGGCGAGACCGCGGTGGTTCGCCCGCGGTGATCCGTCGCTCGAGGCGGTGGACTGGACGGAGCTGCGCGACCAGCTCGATGCGCGCGGGCTGCTCACGGGTCCGCATCCGGTGGTGGCCGCCGCGCACTGGATCGACGCGGCGAAGCTGGGATATGCACTCGGGCCGCGCGTAGCCGTGCTGTGCCTGAGCGACGATCCGCGGCATTTTCAGTTCGTGTGGCCGCCGATGGACTACCTGGGCCGCGATGTGCTGCTGCTGGCGCGGCTGGATGGCGGCCACGGCGGGGGCTCAGATCGCGCCACGGAGAGCGGTCACGCGCGGGAGAGCGAGGACGAGGCGACCCGTGTGTCCGCCCGGTTCGCGCCGCTCTTCTCCAGCATCGCTCCAGCTGAAACTGTGGCCGTGCACCGCAACGGCAGGTCCGTTGTGCGGCTGCTCGCGTTTCGGGCGTTCCGGATGCGGCGCGCGGGCGAATGAGTCTGCACATCTAACCAACAGCACATGCCTCGCGCGTTTTCCACGCTGCTCCTTGCCTTCGCCGCCATCCAGGCCGCCGGTGCTCCGGCCTGTGCCGCGCAGCGCGCCGACGTCGCGCGCGTTCTCGCGGGGCTCGAGGATCATCGCTCCGGCGTGCGACAGGACGGCACGCGGCCGGCCACCGTCACCGCTATCGGGCGGCCCCGGGCGGGCTTGCCACGGGCCATTCGCGCCAGACGCCTCCAACCACAGGCACGCGTGAGCGAGGGACCGTTACGCCGTGCGCGCCTTGCAGATGCCGGGACCGGGGCTCGAACCCGGATGGGGTTTCCCCCAAGGGATTTTAAG
>DATEPM010000190.1:0-5736 GCA_035273185.1 Gemmatimonadaceae bacterium | reverse complement strand
AGCGCCGTGCTGTCGCGCCCGCGCGGCGCGCGGCGCACCAGCGGCGCCTCCGGGACGCTGCTGGGCCCGCGCATCGTCCCGTTGTCCTGCCGGTTGCTGTAGATCCAGTACGGCACCTGGTTGTCCACCGCGACGTGGTACATCTGCCCGTTCGGGATCCCCACGGAGGTCCAGCGCCGGCCGTGCGTCGTCGTCAGGCGTGCGCCCGCATCGTTGGTGAGGCCGATGCGATCCGGGTTCTTCGGATCGTACCAGATGTCGTGATTGTCGCCACCCCACGGCACCTCGGCGAAGTGCCGCCCGCCGTCGGTGGAACGGAAGAAGGAGCTGTTCGCGACCAGCACCTCGTCGGGATTCGCGGGCGAGACAGCGAGGCGGATGTAGTAGCCGGCGCGGCCGATGAGCGCACGGTTCCAGTTCACCGCGCGCCAGCGGGCCCCGCCGTCGTCGGAGCGCCACAGGGATCCCTGCGACGCCGTCTGGATCAGCGCGTACACGCGCCGGGAATCGCCGGGCGCGACCGCGACGTCGATCTTCCCCAGCGGCGCCTGCGGCAGCCCCGCGTCCGTCACCCGCGTCCAGCTCGCACCGGCGTCGCGCGACACGTACAGGCCACTCGACGGTCCGCCGCCGAACATCGCCCAGGTATGCATCTCCACCTGCCACATCCCGGCGAACAGGACGTCGGGGTGACGCGCGTCGAGCGCCAGCCCGGAACACCCGGTATTCGCGTCCACGAATAGGACGCGCCGCCAGTGCCGCCCGCCGTCGGTGGTGCGGTAGACGCCGCGCTCCTGCTGCGGCCCCGTGGTGCGGCCCAGCGCGCAGACAAAGACGATGTCCGGATTGGTCGGGTGGACGATGATCCGGCCGATGCGTCCCGTCTCGCGCAACCCCATGTTGGTCCAGGTGGCCCCGGAATCGGTGGAGACATACACCCCGTCGCCCATGATGTCGGCATCGCGAATCGCCCATGCCTCCCCCGTGCCGGCCCAGAGCGTGGTGGGGCGGGACGGGGCCACCGCCAGCGCGCCGATGGCCTGCACGGGCTCGTGGTCGAACACGGGCCGGAAGCTCGCGCCGCTGTCGCTCGATTTCCACACGCCGCCCGAGGCGCTGCCCAGATACCAGGTGCGCGCGTCCCCGGGAACACCGACGATCGCGGCGATGCGCCCCCCGGTGGCGGGGCCCATCAACTGGAAGCGAAAGGGGTCCTCCGCCGGCGCGCGCGGCGCGCGCGGTCCGCGCTGCTGCGCCGATGCCCGTGCGCCGATTGCCGGAAGCACCGCGAGAGTGAGCAGCAGCGTGCGGACAGCAGGCAAGCGTGAGCATCCCATCGTGGCATCCTCGGACGAGCGTGGACAGAACCGCCGACGTGCGCGCGGCCGCCGGTGCCGGCGCGGATCGCCCGGCCAGCCGGCCGGCCTACATTACGTGGATACAATATCCAGGCGCAAGGAGATCGCGGTCGCGGCGCCGGCGGACGGCGCGGACCGCCAGCGCGCCGGGATTCGACATTCGTCGTCGGATTCCGCACATTCCGGTCGATGCGCCTCATCGTCGACATCCGCCCGGGTCGGCTGCCGAGCCGTCTCCCTTCGGCGCCTGACGTGCATCTGGCCGTGTCGCTTCTCATTGCCACGGGCATCCCGTCCCTGCTGCGGGCGCAGCCGGATCGCCCGTTTCACGGCGCCCCGCTCGCGAGCTGGATCGCTCCGCCGAACGTCCCCGGCGACTCCTTCGTCGTGTTTCACGCCCGCCGCAGGTTGGACCTGCCGGTCGCGCCCACGCGGTTCATCGTCCACGTCTCGGCGGACAACCGCTACCGCCTGTACGTCAACGGCACCAGCGTCGCGTCGGGGCCGCAGCGGTCCGACGTGGCACACTGGCACTATGCGACCATCGACCTCGCCCCACACCTCCACGAGGGCCGCAACGTGCTCGCCGCCGTCGTCTGGAACTGGGGAGCGGTGCGTCCGGTGGCGCAGCACAGTTACCGCACGGGATTTCTCCTCCAGGGTGACAGCACACCGCAAGCCGGTCTCGTGAACACCGGCCCCGGCTGGAAGCTGCTGGTCGACTCGGCCTATACGCCGATCGTCATCACCAGCGGGACGGTCGGTGGCTACTACGCCGCCGGGCCCGGCGAGGACGTCGACGCGGGGCGGTATCCGTGGGGATGGGAGCAGCCCGGCTACGACGACTCGCGCTGGCTCGTCGTGGCGGCGGCACTCGCACGCAAGGCGCCGGCGGCACCGCTCGCGGCCTTCGATGTCCCGCGCGGCGGCAGCATTGTCGGCCGGGTGCACGTTCGCGCCCCGCTCGGCCGTGGCACGGGCGAGACGTTCGGCTGGCAGCTCGAGCCGCGTTCCATCCCCCCGATGGACGAGATACCGCAACCGCTGCCGAGCCTCCGCCGCGCGGCGGGTGTCGCCAGCGACGGCGGCTTCCTGCGCGCCAGCGGCACTCTGGTCGTTCCGCCGCGCCGGCATGCGGTGCTCCTGCTCGATCAGGGGCACACGACGGATGCCTATCCCGTGCTCGTGACGAGCGGCGGCGCGGGAAGCTCCGTGAGGCTGACGTACGCGGAGGCGCTCGTGGACTCGCAGGGGCGCAAGGGCAACCGCAATGACATCGACGGGCGTACCATCCGCGGCGCCTTTGACGTCTTCCGCCCTGACGGCGGCGACCACCGCGTCTTCCAGCCCCTCTACTGGCGCTCCTTCCGATACGTGCAGCTCGACGTGCAGACGGCCGATGCCGCCCTCGCGCTGCACGATTTCCACGGAATCTTCACGGCCTATCCGCTGCGCGAGCGTGCCCGCTTCGCGAGTGACCTGTCGTGGCTCGCGGACGTGTGGCGCATGGACTGGAACGGCGCCCGGATCGGAGCCTTCGAGACGTACATGGACACGCCGTACTACGAGCAGCTCCAGTACGTTGGCGATACGCGCGTGCAATCGCTCATCTCGCTGTACATGAGCGGAGACGACCGGCTCGTGCGGCAGGCAATCGAGGCGTTCGACGCGTCCCGGATTCCGGAGGGGCTCACGATGAGCCGCTACCCCTCGGCCCTGCCGCAGGTCATTCCTCCCTTCTCGCTCGTCTATGTAGCGATGCTGGACGATTACCACATGCTGCGCGACGACTCGCAGTTCGTCAGGCGGCGGTTGGCGGGCATCCGCGGAGTGCTCGACTGGTACGCGGAGCACGTCGACCGCACCGGGATGCTTGGACCGATGCCCTACTGGAACTACGTGGACTGGGCGCCCGAATGGACCGACGGGGTGCCGCCCGGCGCGACCGACGGCCACTCCGCGACCATCACACTGCTCTACGCGTACGCGCTGGAACGTGCGGCACGGCTGGAGCAGGATGTCGGCGTCCCGGCGATGGCGGCAGCGTACCGCGAGCAAGCCGCCGCACTGCGGTCGGCGACGCGCGCCCGCGCCTGGGACCAGCGCCGCGGGCTCTTTCGCGACGCGCCCGGTGCGAATGCCTACAGTCAACAGACGAATGTCCTCGCGGTGCTCGCCGGCGCCGTACCGGCCGGCGATGAGCGTGCGTTGATGGAACGCGTCCTCGCCGACAGCAGCCTCACCCGAGCCACGTACTACTTCAGCTTCTATCTGCTGGAGGCGCTGCGCCAGGCTGGGCTGGGGGATCGGTACATCGAGCAGCTCGCGCCCTGGCGCGCGATGCTGCGACTGGGGCTCACCTCGACGCCGGAGAATCCGGAGCCCACGCGCTCGGACTCGCACGCCTGGGCGGCGCACCCGAACTATGGCCTGCTCGCGACGGTGCTGGGGGTGCGGCCGGGGAGTCCGGGATTCCGCTCGGTGCAGATCGCGCCCGCACTCGGCCCGCTGCGCTGGGCTGAGGGACGTGTCCCGCACCCGGCGGGGAACATCGAGGTAAGACTGAGGCGGATCGGCGCGCGCGGACTCGAGGCCGTCGTCACGCTGCCGCCCGGCCTCACGGGCGAGTTCGTCTGGGGCGGCCGGCAGCGTCGGCTCCGCCCGGGCCGGCAGACGCTGACGTTCTGATCGAGGGGCAAGGGGGCGCCAGCGCGACGGGCCACCGCGACGGGCCACCGCCCGCGCGCGCGTCGGGCTCTCAGGCTGCCGGCGTGAACCAGAGCGGCCGCCGGTACCGGATGCAGATCTCCTCGCCTGGCGCGATCTCGCGGAGCGACACGAGCGTCATCGTCTGCGCTGCTTCATCGCACGAGAGCTGCGCGTTCGGCACGCTGGCGTGATTGCAGAGCGAGATGACGCCCAGCACGATGCACGCTCGCTGGCGGCGCTCCCCATCGCCAAAGCGGAAGTTGTAATCGCCCAGTCGCGTCTTTGCGATCCGGCCCGCGTCGGTGTCGTCGTACACCACCACCGGGCAGGTCACGATGGCGGCGCCCGCGGGGATGCGCTCGGTGGCGACGATACCGCGGCCTTTCCCCCGGATCTGGCGGATGGCGTACATGTGGGCAGAGGGCGGGCGGGGCGAGGGGCGGGGGCGGAACAGCCTGGGGCGTCGGCCGGCGGAACAGCGTGAGCCTCGCACGTGGGGCCTGCGGGATCTGCAGGACGAGACGGCCGGGAGCGTGCGAGGTCACATCCCAACGTTGGATTCGGCTGCAAGGCGCCGTCTCGCTCCGGAGCGTCATCGCGTCCCGGCGCATCCGGGCATCCGGAACGCACCGATGCGCGTGGAATAGCTCGCGGCCCTCTGCCGGAGATAATCCCCGACGTACCAGATGGTGCAGTCATCGCTCGGATCGACGGCCGTCTGGGTGTAATCCTCCCAGCGCAGCGTGTTCGTCTGGGCCGCCTCCCCCTCTACCAGCACGGTCTCGCGCAGGGTCAAGCGCCCCTTCGGATCGCCGGCGCGGCGGCCGGCGAAGCGTTGGCCGGCAAAGTGCGCCGGCCCACCGAACGAGTAGCCGATCCCGATGTTGCCGCGGGCGTCCATGGCGGGGCTCGGCATCCAGCGATAGTCCCCTCCCGGCGCATAGGTGCCCTGCTGGTACAGCGAGAGGTTGCGCTGCGCGTCCAGCCGGAGCTCGTACCAGCGCACGCCGCCCCCGCCCGCGGCGGTCTGCACCGAGTGCGCCGCCACGATGGACTCCTGCCGGCCGAGGCGACGGTACACCACGCGTGCCATGAGCTTGTCCCCCTGCGCATCCAGCCGGCGGTCGGTACCGGGCTGCGGCACGCAATTCGTGAGCTGTCCGCCGCACAGGTACTGATAGGGCGCCACCGGAATTTTCACCGGTCCGGCCAGCTGCGTGCGCGAGGGGTCGTCCCAGTCCACGTGGAAGCGCCACGCGTAGATGCCGTCATCGCCCAGGATCTGCCGCAGCTGCGTGCCGCCGGTGGCCAGCATGGGATTCGGCGCACCCGCGGGCGGGAGCTGGGTGCCGTCGAGGTCCGCGTTCTCGAGAAAGTTCACGCCATCGATCACCACGCACTGCTCGGTGGCCTCCTGGCCGGCGAGCATCCGGACGCGATCGGCAACGCATGCGTGTTTCTGAATGACCTCGTCGCCGGTGCTCGTGGGCAGGTAATAGCCGTCCGGCCACACCGCGGGCCGCGGGTAGTCGGGGAAGAGGGGCCGCACGAACTCGTAGCGGTAGTACGGCCCGAAGGGATCGGGCCCGGCGCTCACCGCATAGCACATGGCGTACGAGCCCGTGCTGGGCTGTGGCGGCCGGTGGCGGCGGGTGCTGTCGGGCGGCCG
>DATEPM010000189.1:0-13166 GCA_035273185.1 Gemmatimonadaceae bacterium | reverse complement strand
ACACCGGCCCCACCACCACCTGGCACTTCACCGCGACGGACGTTCGCGATTTCTCCTGGGGCACGAGCGACCGCTACGTGTGGGATGCCACCCGGGCGCTCCTGAATACCGCCGGCGGCGGCGCGGAAGCGCGATCGGCGTCCGCGGCGGCGGCGACGTCGCCGCGCGACACGGTGGACATCTACAGCTTCTACCGGCGGACGCCCGCCGCGTCGGCCTGGGCGCTGGGCGGCGCGCGCTTCACCCGCGACGCCATCGAGCAGCTCTCCGCGTATCTCTGGCCGTATCCCTGGCCGCAGATGACGTCCGTGGAGGGAGTGCTCGACAGCGGCGGCATGGAGTACCCCATGATGACCCTCATGCAGCCCTGGGCGGACACACTCTCGCTGGCGGGTGATCTGATGCACGAGACGGGGCACATGTGGTTCCCGATGCAGGTGGGCTCGAGCGAGACGCGGTATCCCTGGATGGACGAGGGGTTCACCCAGTACGACGTCGCGCAGGGGATGCGCGTGCTGTACGGCGAGCCGCGCGCCGGCGGCCGGCCGGGGGACTCGGAGCCCGGACAGCGCGAGCTGTATCTCGCCGTCGCGCGCGCGGGGCACGACCTGCCGCTCATGTGGCCGGGCGACCTGTACCCGCAGGATCTGTACTTCATCATGTACTACGACAAGACGGCGCAGGTGCTCGCGGCGCTCCGGGGCGTGCTGGGCGAGGCGACCTTCCATCGCGCCTTCCGGGAGTACGGCCGCCGCTGGACCGGGCGGCACCCGTACCCATACGACTTCTTCAATACGATGGCGGACGTCGCGGGGCGCGACCTCTCCTGGTTCTGGAGCAGCTGGTTCTACCGCGCCTGGCCCCTGGACCAGGCGATCGCGTCCGTGCTCCCGCGCGGCGACTCCACCGAGATCACCGTCGAGGATCGCGCCCTTGCCCCGATGCCCGTGCGCCTGGCCATCACCCGCGCCGACGGCCACGTGGAGCGCGTGGAGCTGCCAGTGACCGTCTGGCTGGGCGGCGCCCGGCGCGCCACCACGCGCGTGGCCGCCTCCCCCGCCGTGGTGAGTGTGGAGATCGATCCGGAGGGATTCTTTCCGGATATGGACCGCACCAACCAGCACTGGACGCGTGCCGCCGAGTCCAGGTGATGGGTCGGGTGCGACCTGGCTGGCCCCCATGACGCAGGGTGGCGTATGAGGGGATGCCTCGGGCGGGCCCCAATGACGAACGCTCGGACTGGCCCCAATGACGACGCGCCAGACTGGGCCCAATGCCGCAGGGGTGACGCATGAGGCGGATGCCAGCAGATGCTGCGGATCGCTCCCAGTGGCGAGAGCGCGCCGAGCGCAGCGAGCCGGGAGGAATGCTGCGGGCACGGCCTCGGGAGACCTCTACGCGCTGGCAGAGGTGTGCTTGCGAGTGGGGCTCCGTGGGTGTGCCGTGGTCAAAGTATTCATCCCGGGCTCATCGTGCGCGGAGCCGTCCTGTTCACGGAGCAATTCGCAGCATCCGGGTCGTTCATCCGCCGCATCCGTATACCCTTCGTCGTTGTGGCCAGTCTGGCGCATCGTCATTGGGGCCGCCAGAGCACTCGCTTGACACCGCCGGGATCCGCACCCATGATGATCTCCACGTACCAGGTATGGGAAGACGATGCCGACGCGGCCGCTGGACCTCCTGCAGGGCACGCTGGACGTGCTGGTGCTGCGCACGCTGGCGTGGGGCACCATGCACGGCTACGCGGTGTCGCGCTCGATTCACGAGCGCACCGACGGCGTGCTCGCCATCGAGGACGCCCCGCTGTACAAGGCGCTGCACCGGCTGGAGCGGGCCGGGTACGTGAGCGCGGAGTGGGGGCTCTCGGAGAACAACCGGCGCGCGCGCTACTACACGCTCACGCCGGCGGGCCGGCGGCAGTTGCGCGCCGAGGAGAGCGCCTGGCGGCGTTATGCGACGGCCGTGTTCAAGGTGCTGGAGCCCGCGTAAGTCCTAGGTGCGGGGAGGAGCGGTAGACGCTCGCCCCGCACGGCTGCCGATGCTGTCGATCGCGACAGGGGATGTGCCGCCGGCCGGGAGGATGCGCGTTTCGAGGCCGGCGGGTGCGCCGGTTCGGCAGGTGGATGCGCCTGACGAGAGTGCCGGTGCGTCGACATGGCAGGCGGATGCGCCAGGCGAAGCCAGGACGCCGGGCTCGGCCGTAGCGCATCAGTCGACGCCCGTGTCCTCCTGCGTCCGCGCCTTGGCCACGGTGTGCTCCGTGTGCGCCTTCAGCTCCTTCGCCTGCTCCGCGACGTCGCGCGCCAGGTCGCCCGTGCGCGCCAGGTCGCGCTCGCGCGCGCGCATCGCACCGCCGCTTTCCCGGAGCCGCTGGTCGTTGTCCGCCAGCGTCCCTGCCGCATCCTCCAGCCCACGCTCGGCGTCGGCCTGCCGCTCGCGCGTGGCGGCATCGTTCTCCGCCCGCAGCCGCGCGGCCGCCTCGGGCTCCTGCGTTTCGGCGGCCGCCTCCTGCAGCTCCTTCGCCTCGCTCCCTTCGTCGCTCTTCGCCATGGCTCCCTCGCGTGTGAATCATCCTGCGCGCGCCTCCGCGCCCTCGCGCCGCGGCGCTCGCGCCCTTCCGAATCCCCGTGCCCCGTTCCCCATCTCCCATGTTGCAAGGGTGGCGCCTCCCGATTCGCCCCCGGCAGTGTCATCATACGTTTCGACCAGCCGAACCCTCGGCACAACAGGCCGCAAGCCCGGGACAGCGCAACGGTGACGATGACGAGCTCTTTCGAGTTGACTGGCCGCGTGGCGGTGGTGAGCGGCGGCTACGGGGTGTTGGGTGGCGCACTGGCCGGCGGGCTCGCGGCGGCGGGTGCACGCGTGGCGATCCTCGGCCGCCGGCGCGAGCCCGCGACGGCCTTCGCGGGCCGGCTGCACGAGCAGGGCGCCGAAGCCATGGGCCTCGTGGCCGACGTCCTCGACGAGCGCCAGCTGGCCGCAGCCCGCGACGAGCTGCTCGCCGCCTGGGGCCGTGTGGATATCCTCGTGAACGCGGCCGGCGGCAACGTCGCACGCGCGCGGAACGACACCTCCAGCATCTTCGACGTGCCGCGCGACGCCTTCGACGAGGTGGTGCGGCTCAACCTCGACGGCACGGTGCTGCCCTCGCTGGCCTTCGGCGCGGCCATGGCGCGCCAGCGCGCCGGCAGCATCATCAACATCTCATCGATGGCGGCCGGCCAGGCGCTCAGCGGCGTGCTGGGCTACTCCGTGGCCAAGGCGGCGGTCGACAACTTCACCCGCTGGATGGCGGTGGAGCTCGCGCGCAAGCACGGCGATGGCCTGCGCGTGAACGCCATCGCGCCGGGCTTCTTCATCGCGGAGCAGAACCGCGCCGTACTGGTCGACGCCCAGGGCGAGTACACGGAACGCGCGCGTACCATCGTGGCGCACACGCCGATGGGCCGCTTTGGCCGCCCCGAGGAGCTCATCGGCGCGGTGCGCTGGCTGGCCAGCGACGCGGCCTCCTTCGTCACCGGCGTGGTGATCCCGATCGACGGCGGCTTCAGCGCGTTCAGCGGCGTGTGACGCCGTCCACCGGGATGGAACGCCCGCGCGTCCGCGGGCGCGGGCTTCGTTAGGTGGCGGCCGCGTACGTCCTGGGCGTGGACGTCGGCACGAGCGGCGTGAAGGCGCTGCTCGTGACGCCGGCAGGGGACGTGGAAGCCGCGGCCACCGTGCCGCTGCCGCTCGCGACGCCGCACCCCGGCTGGGCGGAGCAGGATCCCGAGCGCTGGTGGCAGGCGACGGTCGAGGCCATCCAGTCGCTGCTCGCGCGGCCAGCGAAGGCCGAGCGCCGGGTGCTCGCCATCGGATTGTCGGGGCAGATGCACTCCTCGGTGTTCCTGGATCACGAGGGGCGCGTGATCCGTCCCGCGCTGCTCTGGTGCGACGGCCGCACCACGGCCGAATGCACCGAGATCACCGACCGCGCGGGCGGCGAGCCGCGGCTGCGGGAGTGGGTCTCCAACGCCGCGCTCGAGGGGTTCACCCTGCCCAAGGTGCTCTGGCTGCGGACGCACGAGCCCGCGGCGTTCGCGCGGCTATCGGTGGTGCTGCTCGCGAAGGATTACATCCGCTATCGCCTCACGGGCGTGCTGGCCACCGAGCCGTCCGATGCCTCGGGTACGCTCATGTTCGACGTCGCGCGCCGGCGCTGGAGCCGCGAGATCCTGGACGCGGTGGGACTCCCCGCGTCCATCGTTCCGGAGGTGGGCGGCTCCTCCGACGTGCTCGGCCGCCTGACGAGGGAGGCTGCCGCGCTCACCGGCCTCGCGGAGGGGACGCCGGTGGTGGGCGGCGGCGCCGACAACGCCTGCGGCGCGGCGGGCGTGGGGGTGGTCGCCCCGGGAGAGGCGGTGGCCAGTTGGGGCACCTCGGGCACCGTGCTCGCGCCCGCGGCCGAGCCGCTGGTGGATCCGCTGCTGCGCGCGCACACCTTCTGTCACGTGCTGCCGGGCGTGTGGTACGTCATGGGCGTGGTGCTCTCCGCCGGCGGCGCCTTTGCGTGGTACCGCCAGCAGTTCGCGCGCGAGCTGGCTGTGGCATCGGCCGCGGCGGCGGCCGATGCCAACGAGCAACTGAATGAGGAGGCAGCCCGCATCCCGCGTGGCGCGGACGGCATCACCTTCCTGCCGTATCTCCAGGGCGAGCGCACGCCGCACCGCAACGCCGCGGCCCGCGGCGCCCTGCTCGGGCTGAGCCTGGCGCACACCCGCGCGCACCTCACCCGCGCAGTGCTCGAGGGGATCTGCTTCGCGCTCCGGGATTCTCTGGATATCCTGCGCGAGCTTGGCCTCGCCCCGGCGGCGCTGCTGCTCACCGGCGGCGGCGCGCGCAGCGCCTTCGTGCGCACGTTGCAGGCCGAGGTGTTCGGGCTGCCGGTGAGCACCGTGAATCGCGAGGAGGGGCCCGCGTATGGCGCGGCGCTGCTGGCTGCGGTGGGCGCGGGCGCCTTTCCGGATCTCGGCGCGGCGGTGCGCGCCACCCTCACGCGCACGTCACCCGAACCTCCCGATCCGTGGGCGCACGCGGAATACCAGGCACCGTACGCGCGCTTCCGGCAAAGCTACGCCTGCCTGGGGCTGGCTCGGGCCGGCCCCAATGACGATGCGCCAGACTGGCCACAAGGACGAAGGGGAGACGCATGAGGCGGATGCCAGCAGATGCTGCGGATCGCTCCCGGTGGCAAGAGCACTCCGACTGCGACGAGCCCCGGACCATGCCTTTGGGAACGGCCTCGGACAGCTCCTACTTGCAAGAACAGGCGTGCGCGCGAGTAGTGCTCCGTGGGTGTGCAGTGTCAAAGTTCCTTCACGGCTCGTCGCGAGAGGACCCGTCCCGCCACCTGGAGCAATTCGCAGCATCCGGTAGTTCATCCGCCGCATCCATATAGCACTCGTCCTTGTGGCCAGCCAGGCCACTACGACGCTAGCGGCCGCCGAGGAGCCGCACGGTCTTTCGCAATCTGATATCGGCGGATGAGCCGCCCACGCGCAGCTCCACGGGCTCGGACTCCACCACCCACCCGTGCCCTGCGGCGTTCCAGTACGCCAGCTGCGACGCGGCGAGCCGCAGCCGGACGCGGCGCGTCTCTCCCGGGCGCAGCGTCACCCGGCGATACGCCACCAGCTGCTCGATGGCACGCGACACCGCCGAGCCCAGGTGATGCGCGTACAGCTGCACCACCTCATCGCCGGTGCGCCTGCCGGTGTTCGTGACGTCCACCTGCACGGTGATGCTGTCGCCCGCCGCCAGCGCCGGCGCGCTCGGGCGCAGGTGGGCGTAGCGGAAGCTGGTGTAGCTCAGGCCGTAGCCGAACGGGTACAGCGGCGTGCCGGCGAAGAAGCGGTAGGTGCGGCCGGCCATCGCGTAGTCGTCGAAAGGCGGGAGGTCATTGACAGACTTGTAAAAGGTGACCGGCAGCCGCCCGCCCGGATTGTAGTCGCCGAACAGCACGTCGGCGATCGCGCGGCCGGCGGCCTGCCCGGGATACCAGGCCTCCACGATGGCCGGCACGTGCGCCTGCGCCCAGTTGACCGCGAGCGCGCTGCCGTTGAGCAGCACCAGCACCGTTGGTTTCCCCACGGCGACGATGCGCTGCAGCAGCTCCCGCTGCGGCGCGGGCAGGTCGATGCTCGTGCGGTCGCCGCCCAGGAAGCCGTCGATCTGCACGGGCATCTCCTCCCCCTCCAGCCGGGAGGTGAGGCCCAGGCACACGACCACGGCCTCGGCCTGGCGCGCGGCCTTCACCGCGTCGGCCTCGAGCACCTGCGGCGGCGGCGACCACACCAGCTGCAGCTTCGCCTCGCCGTACGTCTCCCGCGCCTCGATGCGCAGTCGATAGGCCTGGCCCGCTTGCAGGGTGAGCGGATTGGCCTGAACCAGCCGCGGGTCGGGGAACTCGTCGTCGTGCTCCGCATACGCCGAGCGCACCAGCAGAGTGTCGTCCAGGTACAGCTGGAACTTCATCGTGCCGGAGAGACCCAGGTGATACGTGCCGCTCACGGGCGGACGAAAGCTGCCGGTCCAGCGCACGCTGAAGTCGTCCGGGTTCATGTCGCCGCGAGGGGCGCCGGCGTGCCAGTCGGCATCCAGCACCGTGTCCGTGCCGGTGAACAGGGGTGCCCCCGCCCCCTGCATCGTCTGGCCGCTGAAGTACTCCACGTGCAGGCCGCGCCGGCCGTCGGGCGTGGTGAACACCGTCGATGGAAGTGCGTCGAGCACCGGGAAGCCATCGGCCAGATCGGCGCCGCGCGCGTACAGCACTCGCGTGCCGCGAGCCACCGCCTCACGAACACCGCGCAGCGGCGTCACGGGATCCGCGGGCAGGCCGTTGTAGTTCCCCAGGAGCATGCGCCACTGGTCCGCGTTCGGGCCGATGACGGCGATGCGGCGCAGGTTTTTCCGCAGTGGCAGCGTGCCGCGCTGGTTCCTGAGCAGCACGATGGACTCGCGCGCCACCTGCCGCGCGAGGGCGCGGTGCGCCGGCGAGTCGAGATCGCTGAAGGGAATCTGCGCCCAGCGCACGTGATCGGGCACGTCGAACATGCCGAGCCGGAAGCGCGCGAGGAAGAGCCGCGTGACCGACGTGTCGATCTGCGCCTCGCTGACGAGCCCCTGCTGCACGGCCTCCACCAGATGCTCATAGACGCCCCCGCATTCCAGGTCGGTGCCGGTGCGCACAGCCAGCGCCGCGGCCGCGGCGGCGGTCGGCACCACCTTGTGGCGCAGGTAGATGGCGTCGATGGCGCCGCAGTCGGACACGACGTAGCCGCGGAAGCCCCACTCGCCGCGGAGGATCTGCTGCAGCAGCACGTCGTTGCCACACGCCGGCTTGCCGTCCACGCGATTGTAGGCGCACATGAGCGAGTACGCGCCTCCCTCGCGGATGCCCGCCTCGAAGTGCGGCAGGTAGCTCTCGCGCAGATCGCGCTCGCTCACCTCCGCGTCGAAGCTGTGCCGCGCGGGCTCGGGGCCGCTGTGCACGGCGAAGTGCTTCACCGTCGAGACGGTCTTCAGGTAGTGTGGATCGTTCCCCTGCATGCCGCGGATGAACTGCACGGCCAGCCGGCCGGTGAGAAAGGGATCCTCGCCGTAGGTCTCCTGGCCGCGTCCCCAGCGCGGGTCGCGAAAGAGATTGATGTTCGGCGACCAGAAGGTGAGCCCCTGATATCGCTCGCGGCTCCCCTCCCGCAGATACTGCTGGTACTTCGCGCGCGCCTCGTCCGAGATGACGCTGGCCATCCGGAACACCAGGCTGTCGTCCCAGGTGGCGGCGATCCCGATGGCCTGCGGAAACACCGTCGCGAGCCCGGAGCGCGCCACGCCGTGCAGCGCCTCGTTCCACCAGTTGTACGCGGGAATCCCCAGCCGCTCGATGGCCGGCGCGACGTCCTGCATCTGCGAGACCTTCTCCTCCAGCGTCATGCGCCTCACGAGATCGCGCGCCCGCGCCTCGAAGGGAAGGCTCTCGTTCTGGTAATCCGGTGTCTGCGCCCGGAGCGGCCGCGGCACCGCCCCGGCGAGCGGCAGCGCAACTCCGAGGAGCAGCACCACGATGAGCCGGAACGCCCGCGGGGGCCGATGCCCGAGCGCGCTGCTTGGAAGGCGACTCAAAGAAGCGCGAAGGGATGATGACGCACGCCCCGAGCTCATCGCGCGTGCTCCGCGCGCGGCTGCGCCGGCGGCCCGGGGTGAGTGGAGACGTCGATCGCTTCCTGGCCACCGCCGATGTTCCAGCGCGCGGAGGCGGCCCTGGCATCGAAGTGCTCGATGTACACGACGTGCGTCATATCGATGTTCCGGAGCGTCTCCACGTCGCCCATGAGAATATCATCCAGGTACACGAGCATCCCCGCCCCCGCAGTGCGAGCGCCGGCGCCGCCGGGCTCGAGCCAGTCGGGACGGAGGGCCTGCACCGCGTCGTAGCCGTTCCGGAACGCGTTCTGCCGGAGCTCCTCCTGGCTGATGATGTTGGCATCGCGGCCACCGCTGCGCGTCAGCGCTCGCGCCGCCGCGCAGGCGGAGCCGAGTACCACGAGGCAGAGCAGGGCCCACCGGCGCGCGGGCAGAGCCATGGGTGTGGGGCAGGGGAGAGCGGAGCGAAACACGGTCATCGCGCGAGTGGGGATCACGGAATCATCGGATAATCTACGTTGCGTCATGGCCATTCGCTTTCTCCAGCTCTACGACCCCGACGCCGAGCCGCGGCGCATCGCGGAGGTGCAACGGATCTTCCGCAGCTACTTCGGCCAGGCCTATGGCGAGTACGCGGAGAAGATCCCCGACCTGCTGCGGCGGCAGACGGAGCTCGGCCACCGCACCATCCTCATCGACGCCGAGGATCCGCGCGGACGCGTGCTCGGCTTCGCGCTCGCCTTCCACTATCCCGACCTGAACGCGACGCTCCTGGATTTTCTGGTGGTGGATCCGGCCGTGCGGCAGCGCGGGGTGGGCGGCGCGTTGTACGAGGCGCTGCACGAGTACCTGGAGCGGCTGGGGAGCTCGGGCCTGTACCTCGAGGTGCGCCCCGACGCGCCCGCGCTGGAGCCCGACCCCGCACGCCGGCGCGAGAACCGCGCGCGCCTTCGCTTCTACGAGCGCTACGGCGCCCGGGTCATCGCCGGCACGGACTACGAGGCCAGGCGGCCGGGGCGCGCCGAGGGCGAGCCGTACGTGATGTTCGACCCCCTCGGCCCGCCGCGAACGCCGACGGCGGACGAGGTGCGCGGCATCTTCGGCGCCATTCTCTTCCGCAAATACCACTACGACCAGGACGATCCCTACCCGCGCGCCATCCTGGCGTCGGTCGAGCCGGAGCGCCTGTCGCTGCAGGCGCCGCGCAGCCAGGCGGTGGTGCCGCGGCCGCCGATGAAGCGCGACGTGTTCCGGCCGCTCAAGGTGCTGGTGTCGCCGCAGCACAAGCTGCATCACGTGCGCGAGCGCGGCTACGTGGAGCGCCCCGTCCGCGTCGAGCGCATCGTCGCCGCCATCGGCACCCTGCCCGGGCTGGAGATCGTGCCGGTGCGAGAGCACGGCCAGGAGGCCATCACCGCCGTGCACGACCCGGATTTCGTCGGCTACATCCAGCGCGTGTGCTCGCAGATGAAGGCCGGCGAGGCGCTGTACCCATACGTGTTTCCCATTCGCCGGCGCGACCGGAAGCCGGTGGACGAGGAGGTGCAGGCCGGCTACTACTGCATCGACACGTTCACGCCGCTCACGCGCAATGCCTACACGGCCGCGCGCGCTGCCGTGGACTGCGTGCTGACGGGCGTCGATCTCGTCCGCGGTGGCGAGCGGCTGGTGTACGCCATCTGCCGGCCGCCGGGGCATCACGCCGAGGCCCGGGTGTACGGCGGCTTCTGCTACTTCAACAACGCGGCGATCGCCGCGCAGGCGCTCAGCGCGCAGGGACGCGTGGCGGTGCTCGACATCGACTTTCATCACGGCAACGGCACCCAGGACATCTTCTTCACGCGCGCGGACGTGCTCACCATCTCCATCCATGGCGATCCGAGCTACGCGTATCCGTACTTCGCCGGGTTCGTGGACGAGCGGGGGGAGGGGGCGGGCGAGGGATTCAACCACAACTTCCCGCTCCCCGAGGGGGTGGACGACGACGAGTACCTCGCCACCCTGGAGCAGGCGCTCGCGATCGTGCAGCGCTTCGATCCGCGGCACCTGGTGGTGTCGGTGGGGCTCGACATCGCCAAGGGCGACCCCACCGGCGCGCTCAGCATAACGACGCCCGGGCTGGAGCGCATCGGCGGGGCGATCGCCAGCCTGGCGCTCCCGACCCTCGCCGTACAGGAAGGGGGCTACGACACGCGCACCCTGGGCCGCAACGCCGTGGCCTTTCTCACGGGGCTGCAGCGCGGCATCTACGAGCGGCGCCTGGCGCCGCACGGCACGTGAGGCCGCCGCTCGCCCTCCTGCCGTTCGCACTCCTGCTCGCGGCCGCCGCCGTGCCCTGCGCCGGGCAGGGCGTCGGGTGGAGCGGATCCGCGGAGGTCAATGGCAGCCTGTTCTTCGGCAGCCGCAGCGAGTGGCTGGCCACCACCCATGGCCACCTCGCCCGCAGCGACAGCACGCTCGAGGTGCGCGCCGACGGGCGGCTGGGCTATGCCGAGACCGCCGCGGACACCGGGCGCAGCACGGTGTCCGCGCGGAACTGGCAGCTCTCGATGGGGCTGGACTGGTTTCCCTTCGGACGCTGGTCGCCGTTCGTCTTCGGGAGCACCGAGGCGAGCCTGCAGCTCCGCATCCACAATCGCTGGAGCGCTGGTGCCGGCGCGAAGTACACGTTGGTGCGCGACTCGGTATCGGAGGCGAGCGTCAGCCTGGCGGTGCTGGGCGAGCGCACCACGCCGCTCGCGCTCGCCCCGGGCGCGCCGGCCGTGCGCACCAACATCGCGCGCTGGTCGCTGCGCGCCCGCGCGCAGCACCGGCTGAACCATCACCTGCAGTTCGAGCACGTGACCTTCTATCAACCGATCGTCGGGCAGCTGGACCGGTACCTGGTCAACACCGTCACCACCCTCGCCCTGGACCTCGTGCGTCCCGTCGCGCTCACGCTCACCCTGCAGGACCTGTACGACAGCGAGGCCCGCGCCCGCGGCGCGCGCAGCAACCACGACGGGCATCTCGTGATCGGCGCGCGCACGTCGTTCTGAGCGCTCAGTTGGCCGCCAGCGCCTTCACCTGGCCCGCCATCGTGCGGTTGAACGCGGGCACCTCCTCGTCCATCAACTTCCGGTATGCCGCGGCGGCCGCGTCCAGGTCGCGCTCGATCACCTGCAGCACCTCGCCCTGGGTATCCGTGGGCCGGTACTCGGCGCCCCCCGCCACGTCGCCCGCGCCCGTGCCCACCGCGCCCGCGAGCCAGAGCAGGTTGAGATAGACGCGATACTTCTCCACGAACCACTTGTCGTCGCTGTGCAGGTCGGAGCGCGACAGCAGCAGCAGCTCCACCTTGAGCAGACGCTGATCCATCTCGGCGATCATGTGCACCGCGTCGGGGCTCACCGACGGCGCGCGGCGCTCGTCCTCGAGCTGCTTCCGCATGACCTCGATGCGGTTCACCATATCCGCGGTGCGCTGCATGTCGTCGCGGATGCGCACCTGCATCGCCGTGGACGCCACGAGATCGGCGACGGGCGAGGGGATCTCGGGATCCTTCAGCACGACCAGCGGCTGGGTGAGCGGCGCGCCGCCGGCGGTGAGCCGCACCGCGTAGTGCCCCGGCGCGGCGATGGGCCCCAGCCGCTGCGGCCCCTGGATGCCCCAGTGCGCGATGGGACGCGTGGGCTTGCCCTTGAACTGCGGCTCGTCCCAGATGTACGGGTTGTCCGGCGCCGTGGTGCGCAGCGCCACCGGCGTGGCGATGTCGTAGCGCAGGTCCCAGGTGATGCGATTGAGCCCCTCGCGCCCGTTCACGTGGTACCGGCGCACGAGCGCGCCCGCGGAGTCGAGCACCTCCACCTGCACGCGATCCTTCCGCGGCAGCCGGAAGGTGAGGTCGGCGCGGCCGCTGCGCGGCTCGCGATAGCCCGGCTGCGGCGCCAGCAGTTGCGCGGCCGCGAGGGGCGTGGCGGGCTGCGGCTGCTCCAGCGCCTGGAAGTCGCGCAGCACGTAGATCCCGCGGCCGTAGGTGGAGATCACCACGTCGTGGAAGGTGTCCGGCACGACGATCCAGCTCACGGGCGCCGCGGGCAGCCCCTGCCGGAACTGCGTCCAGTGCGCGCCATCGTCCAGCGTGTAGTAGAAGCCGTGCCCCGTGCCCGCGAAGAGCATCCCCCGGCGATACGGATTCTCCGTCACCGCCATCGCGTAGTCCAGCGGATGCGCGGCCGGCAGGTTGCCGGTGATGTTCGTCCAGCTGCGGCCGAAGTCCGTGGTGCGAAACAGGTACGGCCGGCGGTCGTCCTGCAGGTGGGCATCGACCGCGACGTAGGCGGTGCCGGCGTCGAAGTGCGACGGCTCGATCTTCCGCACCGTGCTCCACGCCGGCATGCCGGGGATGTTGCGCGTGACGTTGGTCCAGTTGGCGCCGCCGTCCTGGGTGACCCAGAGCTGCCCGTCGTTGGTGCCGGCCCAGAGCAGCCCGCGCTGCGCGGGCGAGGGCGCGATGGCGAACACCACCTCGCCGTAGAACTGCCCGAGGTTGTCGCCGATGATCCCGCCGGAGGAGACCAGCTTCGAGCTGTCGCGCGTGGAGAGGTCCGGGCTGATCACGCTCCAGCTCTGGCCCGCATTCGAGGTTTTGAATACCACCTGGCAGCCGTAGTATACCGTCTTCGTGTCGAACGGATCGATGGCCAGCGGCGCCGTCCAGTGGCAGCGGTACTTCGTGTCCTGCGGCGGCGAGTCCAGGGAGATCATCCAGGGCGACACGTCCCGCGCGGTCTTCAGCCGATGGTCGTACCGGCTCACCTTGTTCCCGTAGCAGCTGGCCCAGACGATGTTGGGATCGTTCACGTCGGGAATCGTGAAGCCGGACTCACACCCGCCCAGGCCGTGGTCCCAGTCGCGGCCCGCGGGCGGGGCGCCGTAGTAGCCGCCCTCCTCGGTAGTGGTGTCGGCCGCCGTGGTGTCGCGTCCCGAGCGCCGGCCGCCCA
>DATEPM010000188.1:0-11210 GCA_035273185.1 Gemmatimonadaceae bacterium | reverse complement strand
TGCGAGAAGAGCGGGAGCTGCGAGAAGAGCGGGAGCTGCGAGAAGACCGGGAACTGCGAGAAGAACGGGAACTACGTTTGGAGCGGTTAAACGCCCATTCCCTCTGCCCCCCCCCGCCCTCCGCCCCTCTCTACAGCCTGTTTCACGGCTGCAGATACCTCACGAAGTACTCCGCCCGACTCGCCGCCAGATGCTCGGCGCTCGCGGCTCCGAGGTCGTGGCGCTCGTCGGGGTAGGGCAGCACATCCACCGGCCTGCCGGCGCGCACCAGGGCGTCGATCAGGCGCAGAGCGCTTGCTTCGTGCACGTCGGGATCCGCCGTGCCGTAGGCGATCAGGAGGTGTCCCTGGAGATTGCGTGCGTACGGCAGTGCGGAGCTGAGCGTGTAGCCCTCCGGGTTCTCCTCCGGCGTGCGCAGGTATCGCTCCGTGAAAGGTGCGTCGTGGCTGCGCCAGTCGGTTTCCGCCGACTGGGCCACGCCCACGCTGAAGAGAGCGGGTGCCTTCAGCAGCGCCATGAGGGTCAGATAGCCGCCGTAGGATGCGCCGTAGATCCCCACGCGCGTGCTGTCGATGAAGCGCAGCCGCCGCGCGAGCTGCCGTACGCCCGCCACCTGATCGTCCAGGTCCGCCTGGCCAAGCTTCAGATACGTCGCCCGCGCGAAGCTCCTGCCGCGGCCAGGGGTTCCCCGGCTGTCCATCGTCCAGACCACGAAGCCGAGCTGCGCCAGCCGCTCCTCCGCGCTCGTCATCTGGTACGCGTTCGTGACGCGCTGTGCGTGCGGCCCACCATGCACGCTCACCACCAGCGGATAGCTGCGGGTGGAGTCGAAGCCGGCGGGGCGAAAGAGCAGTCCGTGCAGTGCCGTGGCGCCGTCGGCTGCCAGGACGGTGAGCGATTCCGCTGGGGCGAGGCCGAGGGCGTCGAGCCGCACCGTATCGGTGGAGTCGAGGGTGCGCACCAGCTTCCCGTCCGCGGTGGTGCGTAGATCGGTGCGCGGCGCCCTGGCGAGCGACGACCACCGGTCGGTGAAGTACGTCATCGTGGGGTCCAGGGCCGGGCGGTGCACGCCGGGGTCGGTGGTGAGCTGGACGAGATGCGAGCCGTCCAGGCGCACCTTGAATAGTTGTGAATCCAACCCGTCGTTCCGGGCCGCGGTGAAGTACACCCAGCCGTTGCGCTCGTCCACCTGCACCAGGTGCTGCACCGGACCGTCGCCGCCGGTCAGCTGCCGGAGCAGCACGCCATTCCCGTCGTACAGGTACAGCTGACGCCCGCCGCTGCGTTCGGAGCTCCAGATGAAGCGTCTGCCCGCCGCGAGGAAGCGCACGTCGTCGTCGAGGCTGACGAGCTCGGGATCCTTCTCGCGCACCAGCGTGCGCACGCGGCCGCTCGCGACATCCGCCAGCAGCAGCTCCAGCACAGTCTGCTGGCGGTTCAGCCGCTGAAAGGCCAGCGCATCGCCGCCGGACAGCCATATCGGTTTGAGAATGTAGGCGTCGCCCTCCTGCGCGCCGGCGCGGGTGTCGATCTCGCGCGTGTGGCCGCTGCGCAGGTCCACCACGAAGAGTCGTACCTGGGGCAGCCGCGCGCCGGCTCTGGGATAGCGCTGCTGCTCCAGCCGCTCCGGCGACGCCAGCTCGTGCACGATGGTATGGCGTTCCACCGGCTGCTCGTCCCACTGCAGATACGCGATGCGCGAGCCATCGGGCGACCACCAGAACCCGTCCCGCTGGCCCAGTTCCTCCGCGTACACCCAGTCGGGCCGGCCGTTCATCAGCTCCTCGCGGCCGCCGGTGGTGAGCTGGACTTCCAGCCCCGTCGCGTCGCTCATGTACAGGTCGTAGCCCCGCACGTACGCGATGCGGCTCAGGTCGGGAGATCGGCTGCCGAGCACCAGCTGGCTGGTATCCAGCCCGCGCATGACGCCTTCCGCCTCGCCCACGCTCACCGCGCGCGCCCGCGGGAGCCGAACGAGCGTGTCGCTGCGGGGGTCGAAGCGGTACGACCGGCCGCCGGCGGCGAAGACGATCGAGTGATCCGCGTACGCGATCTCCCGCGCCGGGACGGTGGCGCTGTCGAGCCCGACGAGCCGCGCGTACTGCGAGCGCAGGGCCGCGCGCGCCGGCTCGTCGAGGAGGGGTGTGCGGCGGCCGCTGCGCGCATCCACACGCTGGAAGTCGAAGCCGCGCGTGCTGGCCGCCACGTACCAGCCGCTGCCGTCCGGCAGCCAGTGCACCGGCTCCGTGCTGTCGCCGGCGAGCAGCGGCTCACGTCCGAGAAGATCGAACAGCGCCCGTCCCCGCAACGGCGCGCGCGGTGCCGGGCTGGCCTGCGCGCCCAGCGAACCACCACACGGACCGGCAGCAGCGAGCGCGGCGCACGCCGCGAGCACACGCGCGCCAGTCCGCCTGCCCGTCAGCTCACATCGAGCCACCGGAGCCGGTGAGCTGCTGCAGCCGCCGCCGGGCCATGGGATTGTTCGGCTGCTTCTCCAGGGCCGTGCGGTAGCGGGCGATGGCCTTGTCCCGGTCTCCGCGCTGCTCGTACAGCTGCGCCATCGAGATGTCGATCCCCGCGGACTGTGGGTAGAACTCCTGATCCAGCTGCAGCAGTGTGAGTGCGTCGTCGCTCTTCCCGCGCTCGGCGAGCGTGCGCGCCAGCTCCTGCAGCGATGATTCCCGGAAATCGTACATGCCGGCCACCATGTCGTTCTGCCGCAGCGCGCGGTACTGCGCCACCGCCGAGTCGACGCCGCGCTTTTCGATGGTCTCGGCCAGCGCGGATTCCAGCGTTGCTGGCTTCTCGAGCCCCCGGTGGCAGGTGACGCACGACACCCGCACCGGTGGATCACTCCGCTTCGGCAGCGCGGCCAGGAGCTTCAGGTTGATGCTGTCGGCCATTCGAAGCATGTAGCGCGCGTTGCGCTTCTCCGGCTTCGCGTCCGACTTGAAGTTCAGCCGCTCGCGGCCGCCGCCCGGCGCCGGATTGGCGGCGGTCGTCGCGGGCGAGGCTTCCTCCGGCGCGTGGCAGAAGCCGCAGCGCACGCCCAGAGCGCGGGTGAAGCCCTGCATGTAGCGCAGCAGTGTGTCGCGCGGGATGTCCTTGGGGAAGTACTGCAGGTTCTCGAACTTCTGCGGGATCTGACCGCCGGCCGTGGAGGCTGCGGCAAGGACGACGAACGAGGCGAGAATGGCGGCGCGCATGTGGCGGTGGGGGACGAAGGCGAAGGGCGGCAATCTATCCGCAGCAGCATCATAATGTTCCCGAAACGAGACAGAGGGAATGGGGGACAGGGATACGGATTGCGTTGCGCGTCGTCTGCACCGGTACAACCTTTCCCCGTCCCCAGATTCCCGTTCCCTCTCCTCGCTCCAGATGCTGCAGATCAGGCACCACTCCGCGCTGGCGTCGCTCACAGGGTTCACCTCGGCGGCCTCGCTCGCCATCGTCCTCTCGGCTGCGCCAGTGGCGGCGCAGGCGCCGGCCATCACGCCCCAGGGCGATCCGTCCGTGAGCTCCGACAGCATCTACAAGCTGGCGGTGAAGCCGGCGGACTATCCCGAGGACGAAGCCGTCTATCTGCTGGACGACGGCGTCGTGCGGCTGGAGGCGGACGGCCGGGGCAGCACCACGTACCGCCAGGTGGTGCAGATCCTCAAGCCGGACGCGGTGGACCACTACCGCGAGTTCAGCTTCTCGTACGCGCCCAGGCACGAGCGCTTCACCGTGAACTGGATCCGCGTACTGCGCCCCGACGGCAGCGTGATCAGTGCCGCGCCCACCCACGAGCAGGACTCCGACGTGCCCGCGGAGATGGGCGACCCGGTCTACTCCGATCGCAAGGTGAAGCGGCTCTCGCTCACCGGCGTCGCGCCGGGCACACTCGTGGACTACAGCTACACGCGCGAGGAGCTCAAGCCCTTTCTGCCGGGCGACTTCTTCCAGACGTGGAGCGTGAACACCGGGCTGCCCGTGCGGCGGTCGCGGTATCTGGTGGACGTGCCCCGGTCGCTGCCGCTCCGGGTGCGCGAGCGGAATCTGAGCTTCCCGCGCGTCACTCGCGACGCGGGCCAGCGGCGCGTGTACACCTGGGCCACGCGGGACGTGGCGAAGATCAAGCCCGAGGCGTTCGCCGCCGACTCGAACGCCGTCGCCATGTCGATCGTGCTTTCATCGCCGCTCACCTGGCAGGATATCGGAAAGTGGTATGCCACGCACGCGCGCGACCGGTACGTGTTGGGGCCCGTGGCGATGCAGAAGCTGGCATCGGTGGTGGCCGGCGCGCGGACGCGGGCGGACACCATCCGCGCGGTGCACCGGTGGGTGGCGCAGGACATCCGCTACGTCTCCATCGCGCTCGGCATGGGCGGCTACCAGCCGCGCACCCCGGAGGAGGTGGTGACCACCGGCTTCGGCGACTGCAAGGATAAGGCGACGCTCTTCGTCGCGTCGCTGAAGCAGCTGGGCATCCCCGCGCTCCCCGTGCTGCTCAACTCCACGGGCATCAGCTACCGCGACATGCCCTCCATCGACCAGCTGGACCACGCCATCGCGGCGGTGCAGACCGCGCACGGATACCAGTTCACTGATCTGACCTCGGAGTTCACCCCGTACGGCGAGCTGCCGGCGCCGGAGCAGGGGGAGCTGGCGCTGCTGGTGCACCCCGACGGCACCACGGAGGAGCTGTCGATGCCGCGCGTGGATGCCGCGGCCAATCTCTCGGAGACGCGCATCACCGGCGTGCTCTCTCCCGACGGCACCTTCAACGGCCGCTACGAGGAGCTCGCCACCGGCGCCATGGCCGAGGGGGTGCGCGACGCCTTCGAGAACCCGCTCGATTCCACGCAGAAGGCGAACCTGGTCAACTCCATCGCCGGGAAGTACTTCGAGGGTGCCGAGGGGGACAGCCTGGTGGCCTTCTCCGGGAAGGATCTCGCGGCGCCCGTGCGCGTGAGCCTGCTCATCAAGCATGGCAAGGCGACCTCCAGCGCCGGCGGCACCGAGATCTTCACCATCCCCTTCGGGAACGGCGCGCGCATGGCGACGGCGGCGCGCGAGCTGGAGGCGGAGCCGAAGCGGCTCTTTCCGATCGATGCGGCCCGCGTGTTCGGCAATCGCACCAACCTCGTGGAGCTGCGCATGACACTGCCGGCGGGGTGGCGCGCGCAGCTGCCGCCCAACGTCACGGCGAACAGCGACTTCGGGAGCTACGGCACCGAGTTCGCGCAGGAGGGGAACGTCCTGCGGATCACCCGCCGCACCCAGGGCGCGCGCGGTGTGTATCCGCCCGACCGGGTGAAGGACCTGGCCAACTGGTTCCGTGCGATCGCGAAGGACGACGCCAGGCTGATCGTGCTCACCAGGCCGGACGGCACCCCGAAGGCGGCGAGCGGGGGAGGGCAGTAGCGCGCATCCTCGAGCGACGATCCCGGGCGCTGGTACGAACTGCACCGCCCGATCCCGGCGCGGACGCCATTTCGCGCTCTCGTTCGCTAATTTCTCGGATTGACGGCCGCGTTGCATTGCGACGCCCCGCGCGTCCACGTACGCGAGCCGCCAGACGAACGTGGCGCGCGTGGCGCGCGACCGGCGCCGCATCGATCCAGCTCACGAACCAATGCAGACGTACATCTACTATGTCGCCGAGAAGGTGCCGGGTGCGCCCGAGATGCAGCGCTTTGCGCACCCGATCCATGTCGGCATCGTGTCGGCCGACAACCACGAAGAGGCGTACTCGCGGGTGCTCGAGGACCTCCGGCCCACCTTCGCCGACGCCCCGCAGCCGCTGGAAGTGCGCTTCGAGGCGGTGATGCCCCCGCGCTCGGGAACCGGCGTCTGGCGGCACACCAAGCCGATCGACACCGACATCACCTTCTCGGCGCAGGACTGAGCGCGCCGGGTCGGGACCATCCGGCCCCGTGGGGAACCCATCCGGCGCGCATCCGTTGCGCGCCCATGGGTGTCCGCCTGACGCGACACTGCCCAGTTTTCGTACGGGCCGTTGTCACCGCGCCACAGTGACGCGCGGCACTCATGCACGATTGCGCATCGCGTGCCCCGACCATACGTTTGGCAACCCACTGCACGCCATTCACGCGCTCTCCCTAACGAGTAGGAGTCCGCACATGCGCTTCCGTCCCGCCATGCTCGCGTCCGCTGTGCTCGCCGCAGCCGCCTGCACGGAGAACACCGCCGCTCCCACCGCCGTGCGCGCACCGGCCGCGGGATCGCGATCGGCGATGGAGTCGGGCACGGGATCTCTGGCCAGGCAGGGCGCCGGCTACATCGTGGCGTACAACGGCGCGGGCGCGTTCGAGAAGCTGGCGGCGGTCGCGGACCGCCTCGGTGGCACCGTGACGTTCCGCCACGACGGAGCGGGATTCGCCGTGATCAGCGGAATGCCCGATTCGAGCGGCTCACAGCTGGCCGCAGTGACCGGAGTGACCGACGTGGCGCTGGACGCCGCTGTCTCCCTGCGCGAGCCCGCTGCAGCCGTGAGACCCGACGTGTCGAGCGTGCTGAGCGCGATCAATGGCGTATCGATCAACAGCGCGTCGAATCCGGCCACCGCCATCCTGTACGGGTGGCAGTGGGACATGCGGTCCATTCACGCGAATCAGGCATGGGCGCTCGGCAAGCTCGGATCGAAGGACGTCACGGTCGCGATCATCGATTCGGGCATCGACTACGACGATCTGGACCTGAACGGGCTGGTGGATCTGTCGCGTTCCAGATCATTCGTCCCCTCTGATGATTCGATCCTCGCGAAGTACTTCCCGACTCGGAATGCGATCTCCGACCTCAACGGCCACGGCACCAACGTGGCGGCACAGGCGAGCAGCAAGGCTGTCGCGTTCGCGGGCGTCACGTCGAGGACGACACTCATCGGCGTGAAGGTCATTGGCGCCAGCGGCGTCGGTTCGGAGGGCGCCACCCTGAGCGGAGTGCTCTGGGCAGCCGACCACGGCGCCAATGTGGCGAACTTGAGCCTCGGCGGCACCTTCGCGAAAGCGGGAGACGGTCTGGACGTCTCGATCACGAACCGCGTGTTCAACTACGCGAGGCAGAAAGGGATGCTGATCGTGGTCTCCGCTGGCAACGATGCCGCGGACCTCGATCACAACGGGAACGACGAAGTGGCGTACTGCGACGCACCGCATGTCATCTGCGTGTCGTCGGTCGGTCCGACCAGCTGGAATCCCACACTCCCCGACCCGACGTCTCCCGATACACCGGCGTACTACTCCAATGTCGGACGCTCGGCCATCAGTGTCGCGGCCCCCGGCGGGAATGCGCAGCCGCTCGGAGACGGCAAGTTCGTGGTTTCCGATTGGCCGTGGGGGAGGGACATCGCCTCCTGGGTGTGGTCGCTGTGCAGCAAGACCACCATCACGAGCGTGTCGAAGGACGGCGTGCCCAGCTTCGCGTGCGCCGCGGGCAACCTGATCACGGCGTATATCGGGACGAGCCAGGCGGCGCCGCACGTGGCCGGCCTCGCCGCGCTGCTCCTGGCCGAGCAGGGCCACGGCCAGCCCAGCCAGATCAAGAACGCCATCGAGAAGTCGGCCGACGATCTGGGCCAGATCGGCACCGATCCGTTCTACGGCAAGGGGCGCATCAACGTCGCGCGGGCAATCCAGTAATGGGGAATTGGGAATAGTGGATGGGGAATGTGGACAAGGACTTGCTCGCTCCGCGCCCCGTCCCCCTATCCCCCATTCGCTACTCGGCGCGCATCGCGATCACCGGATCCACCTCGGCGGCGCGTCGAGCGGGGAGCCAGCTGGCCAGGATGGCGACGGCACCTAACGTCACGGCGACCGCGGTAAACGTGAGCGGGTCGAACGTGCCGATGCCGAACAGCAGGCTCGCGATCAGCCGCGCCAGCCAGAGCGCGGCGCCGAGCCCCACCAGCACGCCGATGCCCGTGAGCCAGAGACCCTGGCCGAGCACCTGGCGGACCACGCGGTCGCGCGTGGCGCCGAGGGCGATGCGGATGCCCAGCTCGCGTGTGCGCAGGCTCACCGCGTAGGAGATGACGCCGTAGATCCCGATCGCAGCCAGCAGCAGCGCGACCACGGCGAACGAGGTGAGCAGGATCATATAGAACCGCGGCTGCGCCACGGAGCTTGAGACCGCCTGCTCCATGGTGGTCAGGCCGAAGATCGGCAGGCCCGGGTCGATGTCGTGCACCGCCGTGCGAATGGCGCCCTCCACCAGCCGCGGATCGGCGGAGGAACGCACCACCGCCGAGAGGTCGTTGAAGGGGAGGAGCCCGTACGGTAGATACACCGTCGGGTACAGGTCGCGGGCGAGGCCGCTCTGCTTCACGTCGTGCACGATGCCCACGATCTCCCCCTTCGAGTCCACCGAGCCGGCGCCGACCGCCGCGGTGTCGTGGGAGATGCCGAGCGTGATGGTCTTCCCGATAGGGCTCTCGTTCGGGAAGTAGCGCCGCACGAACTCCTCGGTCACGACGAGCACCGGCGGCATGCCCGGACGGGTTTCCGCCTCGGTGAAGAGGCGGCCCTTCAGCAATCGAATTCCCATTGTGCCGAAGTACCCGGGCGAGGCGGGATGCACCTCGGTGATCGTGCGCCGGTCCGGCTGGTTGGGCGGCTGGCCGGCCACCTCGAAGGACGTCCGCATGCTGCCGCCGGGCTGCATCGGCAGGCCGAGGATGACCCCCGCGTCGGCCGAACCTGGCAGCGCGCGCAGCCGATCGGTGAGCTGGGTGGCGAAGGCGCGCTTGTCGCGGTCGAAGGGATATTTGGAATCTGGAATGGTGACGCTGAACGCCACCACGTGCTCGGTGCTGAAGCCGGGGTCCACGTGCACCAGCCGCGCGAAGCTCCGGATCAGAAGGCCGGCCCCCACCAGGAGCACGACGGCCATCGCCATCTCGGTGACGACCAGGAGACTGCGCGTGCGGCTGGCGTTCCCGCCCCCCCGGCTGCTGCCGCGCACGTTCTCGCGCAGCATCTGACTGATGTCCGGCCGGGCGGCATGCAGGGCGGGGAGCAGCCCGAAGAGCAGTCCGGTGCCCAGCGCCACGAGGGCTGTGAAGGCGAGCACCGTGTGGTCGATGCTGACCTCGGAGAGCCGCGGCAGCCCGCGCGGGCCGAACGCGACCACCGCATCCACCGCCCACGCCGCCAGCGCGGTGCCCAGCACGGCGCCGATGCCGGCGAGGAGCACGCTCTCGGTGACGAGCTGGCGCACCAGGCGTCCGCGTCCCGCGCCCAGGGCCGTGCGCACCGCGATCTCCGATTCGCGCGCCGCGGCGCGGACGAGCAGCAGGTTGGCGATGTTGGCGCAGGCGATGAGCAACACGAATCCCACGGCGCCGAGAATCGCGTACAGCGCCGGCGCCACGTCGCCGACGACGTACTGCTGCAGCGGCTGCACCGTGCCGCCCACCTTCGTGTTGGTATTCGGGTATTCCTGCTCCAGCCGCCTTGCGATCGCGCCGATCTCGGTGGCCGCGGTGACTGCGGGAATGCCCGGCTTCAGCCGCGCGAGGGCTACGAACGAGTGCGCGCCACGGTTGGCCGGGTCGAGCATCCAGTCGGGAAAGACGAAGGGGATCCAGACGTCCGGCTTTCGCGGATACTCCAGCGTGGCGGGCGCGACGCCGACCACCGTGTACGACTTGCCATCCAGGGTGATCTGCCGGCCGATGATGCGGGGATCCCTGCCGAAGCGACCTTGCCACAGTCCCTGAGACAGGATTGCGACGCGCGGTGCCCCCTGCCGGTCCTCGTCCGCGGCGAACGTACGGCCCAGCTGCGCCCGAATGCCGAGGAGCTCGAAAAATCGGGCGCCCACATCCGCGACGTTGAGCCGCAGCGGCTCCGCATCGGTGCCGGTGAGGTTCATCGAGCTGTTGTCCAGCGCGGCCATGCCGACGAAGCTCTTGCTCTGGTCGCGGTAATCGATGAAGTCACGCCCGGACAGCGGAAAGGCGCTGCCGTCCCTGGCTTGCGAGGACACGATGGCCAGCTGCGCCGGATCGCGGTACGGCAGGGGCTTGAGTAGCACGCCGTTGACGATACTGAAGACGGCCGTGGTGGACCCGATCGCGAGCGTCAGCGTGGCGATCGCGACGACGGTGAAGCCGGGCGACCGGAGCAGCTTTCGGGCGGCGTAGCGGGCGTCCTGGAGGAGGTCCATATGGGGCGGAGGGCAGAGGGCGAGGGCGGCGGGGAGTGGAGACTCGGGGCCTCGCGACTCGGAGACTCCAGACTCGGGAACTCGGGCGACGGGCGACGGCGCCACTGGGAACTATCGTGCCCTGATGGCATCGACGGAACTCCAGATCCCGCAACCAGTTCGCCTCCCAGTGGCGGACGGGGAGGGGCGACGATCGTTCGGGCGTGGGAAGCAGCGTCCCAGAATCGGACGGTAATCGGCGGCGCGCGCATGATGTGGCAGGGTCCTTGACGTCATCCTCGGTTGCGAGGATTGCCATATGCCGTTGCACTACGAAGATCTGGACCCCGCCACGCGCCGAGCCGCGTTGGCGGAACTGGACGCGGACCGCAACGCGGGCCACGTGCTCGTGTCCGAGCGGCTGCGGCCAGGGACGCAGCAGCGCTATGTCGAGCTGCTGTACGACGCGCTGCGCTACTACGACGACCTCTGGCTCGAGGAGCGGATCGGCGACCTGCTGGTCGGCTTCGAGATGCGCCGCACCCCCAGCGGCGGCCAGACCACCGCGCGTCTCCCCGCCGACGCGGCGCGGATGCTCGCCGAGAGCGACTTCAATCGCTATTACATGCGCGGAGTGTGCGTGCGCGCCATCGAGCAGGGTGAGCCGAACGTGCTGGTGTACCGCGCCCGCCTGTCGCTCGAGCCCCGAGCGACGTCGTCCGAGCTGGAAGGCAAGCTGCTCGACGCGAAGGATCTGCTGGAGGAGCTCCGCGGCGCCACCCGCGCCACGCTCATCGCCGCCACCCTGGGCCGTCCCAACTCCGGCCTGAGCGTGAAGCTGCCGACCCACGCCTTTGTGGGGAGCGGGGAATAGGGAACGGGGAGTAGGGACTGCGGAATAGACTCCGCCGCACCCATTCCCTGGTCCCTATTCCAAATCACCCATCCCGGGCAGTACACTCCGTGCCACCCCTCCCGGCACCGACACATCTGTCCCCGAATTCCCGCGAATGCCACGGGTACGTCCGCTTCCGCGCCACGTGGCGCACGCCGCA
>DATEPM010000187.1:0-5337 GCA_035273185.1 Gemmatimonadaceae bacterium | reverse complement strand
CCCGTGCGACTCGATGGCGCCCTCGCACAATCGCGCGCCCACGTAGTAGCCGCTCCGGTCGGGCAGCACGAAGCGTCCGTCGATCGTCCGCGCCTGATCGCTCATGCCCCCCGAAAGATACCGCAGGCGGAGGCCCAAACCGGTGTGATCGAGGTCGCCCGCGATGGCACGCATGGCCACCGCCTCCAGCTCGCGCACGCGGGCGTACTGGCGGCGCGCGTAGCCGAAGTACTCCCAGGCAGCGTGACCGGGACTCACCGCTCGCGAGGCATGCACGGCGAGCCCCTCGTTGACGAGCAGCTCGCGCAGTGGTACGTGCCGTCCGGTTTCCCAGTACGAATAGTTGCCTCCGGCATCGGCGATGGCGGTGCGCAACTCGGCGTGGCTCGTGGGTGACGTGTAGCGTACTGCGTGCGCGTACTCGTGCCCGAGCCACAGCGGGATGAGCTCGGGGTCGAGGCCAAGCCCCTGCGTTTCCGGGTTGGCGATGCCGGTGAAGTGCTCCAGGCAGATGAAGGCGACGGCCTGCCCGTCGATCACCAGCTCGCCCGCATTCGCCGCGCCCACGCCCACCATGAGCACGACGTCCACGTCCACATCCGACACGAGCAGGTCCGCGCAACGCCGCTCCGCGTCGCGTGCGAGTGATACCACGTCGGTGCGCTCGAGCATCGATCGTAGGTCGGCGCGATCGGCCGCCACGGTGGCGTGCACGACATCGGTGTAGTGGGGTCCGCCCGGATCGATGACGTAGTTCTGCCAGTAGGATTCCAGCAGCGGGCGATGGGCGGCGAAGTAGCGCTGGTAGGCGGCGGCGCGGTCGATGCTATTCAGTACGGCGAAAAAATCCGGCAGCAGGTTGATCAGCATCTCGACCAGAGCGCGGGTAGGCGGCGCGGCGGCAGACGAACGCGGAATGATAGTGGTGGCCCGATAGGTGAACAAGAGCGCGCGCGGAATGGTTGATGGGAGCGCGATCAGAGCCGGGCGAGGGTGCCGCCGTGGGGATCCACGGTGCAGCGGCCGGCCGGAATGGGATCTGGCACAGTTTTTCCCTTTCCTTCTTTGTGGCAGCAGGCAGCACGGCAGGTTGGAGACTCGCCATGACCACGCTTCAGCAGATCGAGCTACAGTGCCCCATATGTGAGAACCGCTTCCGCTCGCAGGCGGTCGTGTCCACGAATTCATTTGGCGGGAAGCGGACCGACTTTCACGAGCGCGCGGCGGGCACCCAGCCGTTGCCGTATCTGATTCATACCTGCAACCGGTGTGGCTATTCCGGCGCGGAGCGGGACTTCACCGAGGACGCGGACGTCTCGCCCGTGCTGAAGGAACGTGTGTGGAACGAGCTGGCGCCCACCATCGCGACGGGCGCCGTGTGCGGCTCGGAGAAATACGAGGCGGCGGCAAAGGTGGCCGAGTGGCAGGGGCTGGAGGCTCGGCACGTCGCTGACCTGCTGTTGCGTGCGGCGTGGTGTTGTGTGGACGAGGGGGATATCGAGGCCGAGCGGTTCTTCCGGCGTAAGGCAGCCTGGAAATTCGAGGAGTCGCTGCAGAGCTTCGACGGAGTGGCGCGGGATGAGCGTGCGGTGCTCACCTATCTCGTCGGCGAGCTCTGGCGGCGAGCAGGTGATGTGAAGCAGGCCGGAGAGTGGTTCGAACGCGTTGCCTCCGAGGTGCTGGACACGCACACGCAGCAGTGGGTCATCGACGCGGCGCGCCAGCAGCGCGACTGCCCGCGCGAGTGGTTCGGCTGATCCGCGATTGCTGACGGCGGTTCACGCGCGCGCGGCAACGGCTGCGCGCGCCTTTTGCGCTGCCCGCGTGGACCGGGTGTTCAGCGCGTGCCGAAGAGCCGATCGCCGGCGTCCCCCAGGCCGGGCATGATGTAGCCCTGATCGTTGAGGCCGCGGTCCAGCGCCGCGCAGTACACGATCACGTCCGGGTGCGCCGCGCACAGTCGGCGCAACCCCTCCGGCGCGGCCACGAGACAGAGAAAACGGATGCGCGTCGCGCCCGCGCGCTTGAGTGACGACACCGCGGCCACCGCGCTGCCGCCGGTGGCGAGCATCGGATCAAGCAGAAAAAAATCGCGCTCCGACGCGTCCCCGGGGACCTTGAAGTAGTAATCCACCGGCTCCAGTGTGTCGTGATTGCGATACAGGCCGATGTGCCCGATGCGCGCCCCCGGCACCAGGCGATAGATTCCCTCGACCATGCCGAGCCCGGCGCGCAGAATCGGGACGAGCGTCAGCTTCTTCCCCGCCATGCGCTGTCCCACGGCGGGTTCGAGTGGCGTCTCGACGGGCACGGGCTCCAGCGCGAGATCGTTGGTGGCCTCGTACGCCATGAGCATCGCGATCTCGTCCACCAGCTCGCGAAAGATCTTGGTCGGCGTGCCCCGGTCGCGCAGCATCGTGAGCTTGTGCTGCACGAGCGGATGCGTGACGATGCGCAGCATCGGAAACGCCGGGGTGGTGTCCATGGCGCGGAAGCTAGTAACTTCGGCGCAGTGAAAGAATCCCAGCTGTCCACCCGACCACTCACGGCGGACGCCCTGGCCCTGGTGCCACCCGCGCCACCCGCCCCGGTCACGCCGCGCGCGCCCGCGACGCAGCGCATCCTCGACGCCGCCGTGCGCCGCATCGTCAGGCACGGCGCCGCCGCGCTGGCGCTCGCGGACATCGCCACGGAAGCCGGCGTGAGCAAGGCGCTCATTCACTATCATTTTCGCGACAAGGATTCCCTCCTGGCGCGGGTGGTGGAGGGCCTGGCCGATGGCATCATCGCGCGCGAGCGCGGTGCCCTGGCCGCGGATGCCACGCAGCACTCGCCTCTGGCCATCGACTCGTTGTGGCAGTGGCTGGACGGGGAGCTGCGGAGCGGCGCGCTGCGCGTCCTGCTGGAGCTGGACCGTTACGAGGGAGAGGCTGTGCGTGCCGCGGCCGCTCGGGCCGCCGCGCGGCGCCGCGACCAGGCCGCCCTCACCGTGGAGCGGTTGTTCGCGTTGCTCGACCTGCGGCCGCGCGTTCCCGTGCCGCTGCTCGCCACGGTCGTAGTCACCTTCTGTGACGGACTGGCGCTGGGTACGCCGGTGCCGGGCGATCCGGCCGCGGCGAACCAGCCGCCCGCGCGCGTGTCGTTCGACGTGTTCTGGCTCGCGATGCTGAACCTCGCGGAGTGAGCCGCACCACGGCCGGGGTGGGCAGCTGGAGCCTTCGGTTGCACCGCGCGAGCTTCGACAGTCGCTCCTGATGATGCGTGCCCACTCCTCCTCGCCGCCGCGGTCGCGGCGCCGGATCTGGCCCTCCATCGTTCGCATGCTGCTGCTGCTCGTCGCCGGCGTCTGGCTGCTGTCGCTGCTCGCCGTGCTCGTGTGGGAGCATCGGGACACGGCGCGACCGGCGGACGCGATCGTCGTGCTCGGCGCGGCCCAGTACGTCGGCCGCCCATCCCCGGTGCTCCGAGCGCGGCTGGATCACGCGGTGCAGCTCTGGCATCGCGGCCTCGCCCCGCGCCTCGTGCTCACCGGTGGCCGCGGCGAGGGGGACACCACCAGCGAGGCGGCGGTGGGGCGCCGCTACGCGCTGCGGCACGGCATCCCCGACAGCGCCATTCTCGTCGAGACCCGCGGCCGCACGACCAGTGAGTCGATGGAACAGGTGGCGGTCATCATGCAGCGCCAGCCGGCACGCACGGTGATCCTGGTGAGCGATCCCTTTCACATGCTGCGGCTCGAGATCCTCGCACGCCGCTTCGGGCTCACCCCGTCTATCTCGCCGACGCGCACCAGCCCGATCTCGGCGAACCCGGGTGCGTCGCTGAAGTACGTGCTCGGCGAATCCGTCAAGGTACCCTTCACGCTGCTCTTCGAGCGGGGGGAGTGAGCCTGGCGCCACGGCAGCGGCTGTTGCCCGCCTGCGGTACGGGACCTGCCGCAGCGTGCAGCGTTTAGATTAGGCCCATGCAGATTCCTATCGAAACGTATCGTCTTCCGAACGGCCTCTTCGTCACGCTGTCGGAGGATCATACGGCGCCGATCGTCGCCGCGAATCTGTGGTACCACGTGGGCTCGGCGAACGAGCGCCCCGGCCGCACCGGGTTCGCGCACCTGTTCGAGCACATGCTGTTTCAGGGATCCGCGGACGTTGCCGCGAACGAACACTTCGAGCTGATCCAGCGCGCCGGCGGCACCCTCAATGGCTCGACCTGGCTGGACCGCACCAACTACTTCGAGACGGTTCCCTCCAACCAGCTGGAGCTCGTCCTCTGGCTGGAGGCGAACCGCATGGGTCATCTGCTCCCCGCGATGACCCAGCAGAAGCTGGACACGCAGCGCGCGGTGGTGAAGAACGAGCGCCGCTGGTCGGTGGACAACCAGCCCTACGGCAGCTGGTGGGAGCGGCTGCCCGCGCTGGCCTTCCCGGCGCAGCACCCCTTTCATCATTCGCTCATTGGCTCGATGGAGGATCTGGACGAGGCGAGCCTGGAGGACATCAAGCACTTCTTCGCGACCTACTACACGCCCGACAACGCGGTGCTGTCCATCGCAGGCGATTTCGATCCCGGGCAGGCACGTGCGCTCGTGGAGCGCTACTTCGGTGCCATCCCGCGCGGCGCCGGCAAGCCGCCGCTCCCGGACATGTCGCTGCCGGCCACCTTCGGAGAGTGGCGCCGCGAGGTGGTCACCGACGAGGTGATGTTGCCGCGCCTGTTTCTCGTCTTCCGCTCGCCGGTCTACGGCTCCGAGGAGTACTACGCGTCGAGTGTGTGCGCGGCCATTCTGGGCCAGCGAAAGGGCAGCCGGCTGTATCGGTCGCTCGTGCGCGAGAGCCAGGTGGCCGCCGAGGCGCAGGCCTTCACCTACGATCTCACCAAGGGCAGCGATCTGTTCGTCGCCGACGTCACCGCGCGGCCTGGGGTGAACGCCGAGGTGCTGGAGCAGCACGTGGCGGGCGAGATCGATCTGCTGGTGCGCGACGGCGTGTCGGAGGACGAGGTGCGGCGCGCGGTGGCACTCATCGAGACCGACTTCACCACGGCCCTGCAATCGGCTGGGGAGCGCGCCGACCGGCTGTCGATGTTCGCCACGTATTTCGGCGATCCCCGCAAGATCAACGAGCAGGTGGAGCGCTACCGCGAGGTGAGCCCGGCACGGATCAATGCCTTCGCGCGCGCCCGGCTGGGAGAGGACAATCGCGCCAGTCTCCTGTACGTTCCGAAGCAGCCGGCCGAGCAGGCCTCCGCCGGCGCGGCAGCCACGCGCGAAGCAGTGCCTGCGGCGGCGGAAGCGGGGGCGGCGGGGGCAACGGCATGAGCGACATCGATGCCCTCCTG
>DATEPM010000186.1:0-12072 GCA_035273185.1 Gemmatimonadaceae bacterium | reverse complement strand
CCCGGCTCGGCCGACGCCGCCGTGGTTGCGGCGCTGGCGCGCCGGCTGCCCAGCCGCTTCATCGTGGTGGCCGCCGACGGCTTGCCCGAAGCCGAGCGCTGGCTGGCCGATCTGCAAACGCTGCTCGAGGACACCCCCGTGGCGCTGTATCCGCCGCGCGAGGGATTCGGCGAGGCCGAGCCGCACCTGGAGGTGGCGGGGGAGCGCGTGGAAACGCTGGAGCGCCTCACGCGGGGCGACATTCGCATTCTGCTCACCACGGCGCGGGCGCTGCTGGAGCGCACGCGGCTGCCGGGAGTGCTGGCGGATCTGCGCGTGGAGCTGCGAAAGGGAGGCATCCATCGCCTGGAGGCGCTCGCGGCGCATCTCGAGGAGATCGGCCTGGAGCGCGTGCCGATGGTTGAGGACGTCGCGCAGTTCAGCGTCCGTGGCGGCATCTTCGACGTGTACTCCTTCGGCATGGCCGAACCGGTGCGTGCCGAGTTCTGGGGGGACGAGATCGTCGATCTGCGGCACTTCGACATCGTGAGCCAGCGCTCTACCCGGGCGGTGGACGTGGCGCTGGTGCTGCCGGTGGACGGCCACGTACGCGAGACTGCCGTGTCGGGCGAGCGGCTTCCCGTCACGACGCTCTTTCCGCCGGACACCCTGCTATGCATTCCGCGCGGCGCCCATCTGGACCCTGAGCTGGAGCGCACCTGGGCCGATGCGCAGCATCACATCGAGCTGGCGCGCCGGCGTGGTGAGGACGTTCCGGCGCGCGAGGAGCTGTTCGTGGCACCGCGCGAAGCCGCGCGCGCGCTGGGCGCGTTCGGTACCCTGGTGGTGCTCCAGACGGGAGAGGGCGAGCCGGACGTGGGCTTTCCTCTCCGAGCGCCGGAGCCGATCGACCGGGACATCAAGCGCCTGAAGCGCATCGTTCGGGACGGCACCACGACGCTGATTCTCTGCGACAATGAAGGCCAGTGCGAGCGGCTGGACGAGCTGCTGAGCGAGCCGGAGGGGCCGCGAGACGGCTCCACACGCGCCGCAGCATCGCCGGCGCACCTCGTGATCGGCGTGCTGGATGGCGGATTCGTCATCCCGGCCGCATCCGGTCGCGAAGGTCTTCGCATCCTCACCGATCACGAGATCTTCCGGCGCGAGCGCCGCATCCGACGCACCCGGAAATACGCCAGCGGCATCGCCCTCGACACGCTCGCGATCAAGCCGGGCGACTACGTGGTGCATCTGGAGCAGGGCGTGGGCATCTACCGCGGGATCGAGACGATCTTCGTGGGCCAGAGCACCATCGAGGTTGCCGTCGTGGAGTACGAGGGGGGCGACCGGCTGAACGTGCCCCTGTATCGCATCGATCAGCTGGAGCGGTTCCGCTCGGCGGAGGACGTGAGCGAGGATGCGCCGCCGCCACGGCTGCACAAGCTCGGCGGCAAGCGCTGGACGCAGCAGCGCGAGAAGGCGCGCACCGCCATTCAGGAGATGACCGTCGAGCTGCTGGATCTCTATGCGCGCCGGAAGATGGCGACGCGACCGCCGCACGTGCCGGATACCGCCTGGCAGCGCCAGCTGGAATCCGCCTTCCTCTTCGAGGATACGCCGGACCAGCGCAAGGCCACCGCCGAGGTGAAGTCGGACATGGAAAGCGTCCGTCCGATGGATCGCCTGCTGGTGGGCGACGTGGGCTATGGCAAAACCGAGATCGCGGTGCGTGCGGCGTTCAAGGCCGTGCAGTCGGAGCGCCAGGTGGCGGTGCTGGTGCCGACCACGATCCTTGCCGACCAGCACGCCCGCACGTTCGGCGACCGGCTGGCGGATTTCCCGATGAAGATCGCGGTGCTGAGCCGTTTCCAGACCGCCCGGGAGCAGGCGGAGACGCTAGCAGACGTCGCGGCTGGGAAAGTGGACGTCGTCATCGGCACGCACCGGCTGCTGAGCCCCGATGTCCAGTTCCAGCGCCTGGGCCTCATCGTCGTGGACGAGGAGCACCGCTTCGGCGTGAAGCACAAGGAGCGCCTGAAACAGCTCAAGCTGGAGACGGACGTGCTGACGCTCACCGCGACGCCCATCCCACGCACACTGCATCTCTCGCTGGCCGGTCTGCGCGACATGACGTTGATGCAGACCCCGCCGCGCGACCGTTCGCCGGTGCTCACCTACGTCGAGCCGCTGGACGACGCGCTCGTCGACGAGGGAATCTCGCGCGAGCTCGATCGCGGCGGCCAGGTGTTCTTCGTGCACAATCGGATCGAGACCATCCAGGGCATCGCGGATCACATCGCGCGCATCGTTCCGCGGGCGCGCATCGCGGTGGCGCACGGCCAGATGCGTGAGCGCGATCTGGAAGAGGTGATGCATCGCTTCGTGCGCGGCGAGGTGGATGTGCTCGTCTCCACGATGATCGTGGAGTCGGGGCTCGACGTGGCGAACGCCAACACCATGTTCGTGAACCGCGCCGATCACTTTGGCCTGGCGCAGCTGTATCAGCTCCGCGGCCGGGTGGGACGGTCGCATCGCCGCGCCTACTGCTATCTGCTCGTCCCCGATGCGGTGGACGTCGACGCGGAGCGCCGGCTCTCCGTGCTGGAGCACCATACCGAGCTGGGGGCGGGTTATCGCATTGCCCTCAAGGATCTCGAGATGCGCGGGGCAGGGAACCTCCTCGGCGCCGAGCAATCCGGCTTCGTCCATGCCGTCGGCTTCGATATGTACCTGCGGATGCTCGACGAGACGGTCCGCCGCCTGGTACAGGGCAATGGCCGCCCGAAACTGGTGCCGGCCGACGTCTCCGTGGACGTGCCGAACTACCTGCCCGACGACTACGTCGTGGCGCAGGACGCGAAGCTGGACATCTATCGCCGGCTGGCGCGGACGGAGGATGTGAGGGAGATCGAAACGCTCCGCGCCGAGCTGCGCGACCGCTTCGGCCCGCTGCCGCCGCCCGCCGAGGCCATGCTCGCCATCGCCCAGCTCCGGCTGGTGGGGGGTGCCCTTGGCATCGAAGGCATCCTGGTGCGCGGCGCCGAGGCACGTATTACTTTTCGCGACACTGCGGCGCCTCGCATGAAGGGGCTGTCCGCGGCGTTCCACGAAGTGCAGTTCCAGGCCGAAGTACGCCGCGCGGTGCCGCTCTCGCTGAAGCTCACGCGTCTGGGGGGAGCACCGATGCTCGATGGACTCGTCCGGGCGCTGCGCAGCCTCGTCGCCTGAGGCCAGCTACACCTCATCGACGGCCGAGCCCAGGTCCCGCGCGCTCCGCGCGTTTTCCCACCGAGCCCCCTTCATCGCTGGAGTCCTCCCCGCAATGCGTTCCCGCCCGCTCTACGCTCTTCTGGCCATGAGCTCGCTCGCCGCCGCGCTCGCCGCGTGCGATGGCCTCAAGGAAGCGCTCACCGCCCATGTGGACGTCGTGGCCCGTGCCAGCGACCAGGAGCTCTCGGTCACACGGCTGGCCGACCTACTCGGCAATGCGAAGATCCCGGTGCCGATCACCAAGGAGAACGCGTCGATCGTCACCGATCTCTGGGTGAACTACGAGCTGCTGGCGCACGCCGCGGCCATCGGCGACTCGCTCAGCGACCGCAAGTTGATCGACAAGGCGGTTGAGCCCCTCACGAAGAATGACCGGCTGCGCAAGTTCATGGACACTCTGCAGACCACCTTCAAGGTGGACTCTGCCAGCGAGTCCACGTACAACCAGGCGGAGGGCGGCCTCTACGCCGCACGCCACATTCTCTTCGCCTTTCCGCCGAATGCCACCGGCGCGCAGAAGGATTCGGTGCGCAAGAAGGCCGAGTCCATCCTCCCCGCGGTGAACAACGCCAACTTCTCGGCGATGGCGGCCAAGTACAGCACCGATCCTGGTTCGGCCAAGCAGGGGGGCAGCCTCGGCGTCTTCGAGAAGGGCTCGATGGTGGGGCCGTTCGGCAACGCCGTGGCGGCGCTCAAACCCGGCGAGATCTCCAGTTCCCTCGTCGAGACGCAGTACGGCTTCCACATCATCCAGCGTCTGCCGTTCAGCGAGGTGAAGTCGGAGTACCAGGAGAAGTACGGCACCGTCGCCCGGAACAAGGCGGACAGCGTGTATCTGTCCAGCCTCGAGAAGAACGCCAGGATCGAGGTCAAGTCCAACGCGCCCTCGGTCGTGAAGGATGCCATCGCCAATCCGGTGAAGTACCGCAAGAGCGACGAGACCCTCGCCAGCTACAAGGGCGGCGACCTCACCGTCTCGAGCTTCCTCGGCTGGCTGGAGACTTTCCCGCCGCAGATGCAGGTGATGCGGCAGCTTCCACAGCTGCCCGACTCGCTCGTCAAGCAGTTCGTGACGTCCATCGCGCAGCGCGAGGTGATGCTGCAGAAGGCCGACAGCGCACACATCAAGGTGGACACCACCGAGCAGGCCCAGCTCTATCAGCAGTTCGGCCAGTTCGTGCAGCGCGTACAGCAGGAGCTCGGCATCGACCCCAAGTCCCTGTCGGACAGCGCCAAGACCAAGCCCGAACGCGAGCGCCTCGCCGCCAACCGCGTCGAGAGCTATCTGGACCGCATTCTCGCGGGCCAGGCGCAGCCGGTACCGGTGCCGCAGCCGATCGCGAGCGTGCTGCAGGACAAGTACGAGTCCTCGGTGAATCAGGCAGGGCTCGACCGCGCCGTGGAACGCGCGCAGAAGATTCGCACGGTGGCCGACTCCACGCGCGCGGCGAACCAGCCGAAGTCCGCGGTGCCGCTGCCGGGGGCACCCGGTGGGGCAGGAAGCGCGCCTGGCGCGGCGCCGCAGCCATCCACCCCCGCACCCAAGCCGGGCACCGCGCCGGGTACGAAAAGGCCGTAGCACCCGGCAGGTCTCTCTGATCCTCTTCACGCGCGGCGTCGAGCGTCCGGCAGCACCGGACCCTCGGCGCCGCGCCGCGTGTATCTTACCCCATGATGAAGATCTCCGCTCTCGCCGCCGGTGTCGGAGCCGCGCTCGCGCTTTCGATGCCGGCGCTGGCCCAGCAGCCGGCGCAGCCGTTCACGACTCCGGTCTCGCTCGACCGCATCGTCGCCGTGGTCGGCGATCAGCCGATCACGATGTACGACTTGCAGGAACGCCTGCTCCAGCGGCAGCAGCAGTTGCAGCAGCCACTGCCCACCGATTCGGCCCAGCTGCACGAGCTGCAGCAGCAAACGCTGAACGAGATGATCGACGAGGAGCTGCTGCTCCAGCAGGCGAAGGAGCTCAAGATCGAGGTCCCGGACGCCGACATCAACAGCACGGTGGACCGGCAGGTGAAGGACATCCGCGCGCGGTTCACCAGCGAGGCGGAGTTCCGGGCGGAGCTCCAGAAGGCAGGCCTCGGCACGCCCGAGGAATATCGCCGGCTGATTACCGATCAGCTGCGCCGCCAGCAGACGCAGGCGAAGCTGATGGATAAGCTGAAGGAAGACGGCAAGCTGGTGCCGGCCAACGTCACGGATGAGGAGGTGCAGGAGGCGTACGAGCGCAACCGCGCGCAGATTCCGCGCAAGCCTGCATCGGTGACCTTCCGCCAGATCGTCATCGCTCCGAAGCCCACGGCCGCCGCGCGCGAGGCCGCGCGCCAGAAGGCCGAGTCGCTGCTCGCGGAGCTCAAGCACGGCGCCAACTTCGAGCTGCTGGCGAAGCGCGAATCGATGGACCAGAGCACGAAGGACCTGGGCGGCGACCTGGGCTGGCAGCGGCGCGGGTTCTACGTGCCGGAGTTTGACCGCTGGGTGTGGGCGCTCCCCCCGGGTGAGCTGAGCCCCGTGGTGGAATCGCCCTTCGGGTTCCACATCATCCGCGTCGACCGGGTGAACCCGAGCGAGGCCAAGGCGCGCCACATCCTGATTCGTCCCAAGCTCGACTCCGCTGACGTCGCACGCGCCCGCGTGGAAGCCGACAGCGTGGCGAAGCTGTGGGCCGCGGGCGTCCCCTTCGATACTCTCGCGCGCAAGCATCACGACTACGCCAGCAAGGAGGAGACGAACCTCCTCACTCCATTCCCGCGCGACTCGCTGCCGGAGACCTACCAGCGCGCCTTTGCGGGAAAGAAGGCCGGGGACATCGTGACATTCGAGATTCCGGATCCCTCGCGCGGGGTGCCGAAGGTGGTGGTCGCACAGCTCGCGTCCGTCGATCCGGGAGGCGAGCGGACACTCAACGAGATGAAGGAGATCGTGCGCAGCCAGCTCGCCCAGGAGGGCGGCATTCGCCGGTATCTCGACGAGCTGCGCAAGCGCACGTTCGTGTCCGTGCGGCTGGACCACGCACCGCTGGCCACCAGCTCGCGCTGACCGTGCGCGCCGATCTCCCGTGCCTCGCCGTCACGCTCGGTGACGCACGGGGCATCGGTCCCGAGATCGCGGCGAAGGCGCTTGCCGACGCGTCCGTGCGCGCGAGCGCTCGGTTCCTCGTGGTCGGCCCCACGGGGGCAGGCCTGTCGGTGGACGAGCCGGTCGGGGCGTGGGAGGACGGTGCCGGCGCCGCTCGCGCCGGATCGCTCGCGGGGCTCGCGATAGAGCGGGTGGTGGCGCTGGCGCGCGCGGGCGTGGTGCAGGGCATCGTCACCGCGCCGCTCGATAAGGCCGCCCTCCTCGCGGGCGGGTACGACTTTCCCGGCCACACCGAGATGCTGGCCGAGCTCACCGGATGCCGCGTTGCCATGATGCTCGCGGCCACACGGCCCGCGACCCCCGGAGGCAATCCGCTGCGCGTGGTGCTCGCCACCACGCATCTGGCGCTGCGTGATGCACTCGCGGCGCTCACGGCAGAGGTCATCGTGGACACCGCCGCCGTCACGCGCGCCGGTCTGCGCGACTGGTTCGGAATCGCCGAGCCGCGCATCGCGCTCTGCGCGCTGAACCCGCACGCCGGCGACGGCGGCCGCTTCGGCCACGAGGACGATGAGCTGCTTGCGCCGGCCGCGCGACGCGCAGGGATCGACGGGCCTTTTCCCGCGGACACGGTCTTCGTTCGTGCGATGCGCGGCGCCTTCGACGCCGTGATCGCTCCATATCATGATGTCGGTATGACCGCCATCAAGGTGGCGTCCTTCGGAAGCGCCGTGAACGTCACGCTCGGGCTCCCCGTTCCGCGCACCTCCCCCGACCATGGAACCGCTCTCGATATCTCCGGCAAGGGGATTGCCGATCCTTCGAGTATGGTTCAGGCGTGCTTGCTCTGTGCACAGATCGCCACCCGGCAGTCCGCACTGGCTCGGGCTCCGTAACGTATAAGACGATGCGCTTCTCCTCGACTCTCCTCTTCGCGTCCGCGCTCGCTGGCTGCGCCAGCCTCTCCACCCCGGGCGCGAGCACCTCACCGGCGCTGCATCCGTCCCCCGACTCGGGCGCCATATCGCGGATCATCGCCGAGGGGACCCGACACTCCCACGTGCGCGACGATCTGGAATATCTCACGGACGTTATCGGTCCCCGGCTCACGGGAAGTCCGGAGATGCAGCGGGCCAACGACTGGACGGCGCGCCGGTTTCGCGAGTACGGAATGGACAGCAGTTGGACGGAACCCTGGACCTTCGGCATCGGCTGGTCCCGCGGGCCGATGACGCTCACCATGCTCGCGCCACAACATCGGCAGCTCATCGGTTATTCCTGGGCGTGGGCGCCTGGCACCAATGGGCCGGTCGCCGGCGACGTGGTGTTCCTGGATGCGCGCACGGAGGCGTCGTTCCACGAGCGCTTCGCGGGGAAGCTGCGCGGTGCCTGGGTGATGCTCGGTCCGGCCGCGCCCATCGCAAATCCTGATGGACCGCCGATGACCGCGGCGGATTCCGCCCGGCTCGACTCCCTGCGCCGCGCGCAGTTCCGCCTCACCGAAGAGGAGCGCCGGTTCATGGGACGCCGCACGGAGCTGCTCGCCGGCGAGGGCATCGCGGGGGTGATTCGCGATGGCGCCAAGGAGTTCGGGCTGCTCACCATGAGCGGATCTCCGAACGCGGTGTCGCCGGTGCCGTACATCGTCATCCCGCACGGCGACTACGACCAGTTCGAGCGGCTGCTGCAGCGCGGCGAGCACGTGCGCCTGGAGGCCGACATCCACAACAGCTTCACCAGCGACACCCTGCTGCAGCGGAACACCGTCGCGGAAATCCGCGGCACGCAGCACCCGGATGAGGTGGTGCTGTTGGGCGCGCACCTGGATTCCTGGGATCTCGGCACGGGTGCCACCGACAACGGAGCCGGCGCCATCGGCGTGCTCGAGGCGGCGCGCATCCTCAAGGCCTCTGGCGTGCGCCCCGCGCGCAGCATCCGCTTCGTGCTCTTCAGCGGCGAGGAGGAAGGGCTCCTCGGCTCGCGCGCCTACGCGCGGGCGCACGCGGCGGAGCTGCCGAAGTATCAGGCCGTGCTCGTGCTCGACAACGGTACGGGGCGCATCACCGGAATGGCGCTGCAGGGGCGTGACGAGCTGGCGACCCTGTGGCAGCAGCTCCTGGCGCCCGTCGCCTCCCTCGGGCCGTTCCACGTGCGGTCCGCGAACAAGGGCGGCACCGATCACCTCTCCTTTCTGCCGTATGGCGTGCCCGGCTTCAACTTCGATCAGGCCACCGCGGGCTACAATCACACCCATCACTCCCAGGTGGACGTGTTCGATCACGCCATCCCGGGCGACCTGGCGCAGGCGGCGACGGTGATGGCCGCTACGGCATACGAGCTGGCCGACCTCCCCGCGCTGCTGCCCCGCAACCCCGCGGAGCAGCGTTAGGCCTGCTCCGCGCGCAGGCTGGAGCGCCGATCCCCGGCCGAGTGGAGGTCCACCGCGAGCGCCTCGATGCGGCGGCCCTCCATCTCGCGCACCGTGAACACCGCGTTGCCCGCCGTCACGCGGTCGCCCACCACCGGCAGCCGCCCCAGCGCGCCGAAGACGAACCCGCCGATGGTCGTGTAGTCCTCGTCGGGAACGGCGAGCCCGAAGCGCTCGTTCAGCTCTCCGATGTTGCTGGACCCCGGGATCACCACGACGTCGGCGCCCTCGCGCTCGGGCGTCTCCAGCGGCTCGTCGTACTCGTCCAGGATCTCGCCGACGATCTCCTCGAGGAGATCCTCCATCGTGACCAGCCCGGCCGTGCCGCCGTACTCGTCCAGCACGATGGCCATGTGCTCCTTGAGCCGCTTGAAGTCGGCGAGCACCTCCTCCACCTCCCGCGAGCCGGGCACCACGTGCACCGGACGCATGATGGACCGCAGCGAGAAGGCCGGCGGGGGCGCGCGCAGGATCGGGATCAGATCCTTCGCCAGCACCAGCCCCACCACGTCGTCGATGGTCTCCTCGTACACCGGGTAGCGTGAGCGCTGCGTCTCGGTGATCAGCGCCAGCGTCTGGTCCAGCGTGGCGTCGATGGGCAGCGCGTCGATCTCCGTGCGCGGCGTCATCACCTCGCGCGCATTCTTTTCGGAGAACTCGAATACCCCTTCCAGCATGTCGGCATCCACGGTCTCCAGCACGCCCCCCTCCTCGCTCTGCTCCACCAGGATGCGCAGCTCCTCCGGGGAGTGCACCGACTCCTCGAGCGGCTGCGCCGCCTGGCCGAACAGGCGCAGCACCAGCTGCGCGGAGCCGTTCAGCACGATGGTGAAGGGCCGCACCACCACCTCGAACAGCATCAGCACCGGGCCGAGCAGCCGCGCGAACTGCTCCGGATGTGCCAGCGCGATGCTGCGCGGCGCGAGCTCGCCGAACACCACGTGGAAGTACGTCACGATGGTGATGGCGATGGTCGACGCGATGCCGGCGATGACGGTGATCCGCACCGCCCACGGCAGGGTGGCCAGCCAGCCGGCCAGCTGGGTGCCGAGCGTGTCCTCGGCCAGGGCGCCGAGCGCGAGGCTCGCGACCGTGATCCCGAGCTGGCTGGCCGAGAGCAGGCGGGGCAGGTTGGAGGTGGCGCGCAGCGCGAGGCGCGCGAGGCGGTCTCCGCTGCGCGCCATCGCTTCGAGCCGCGTCCGCCGGGAGCGCACGAGCGCGAACTCGGTGGCCACGAAGAACGCGTTCAGAAGCAGCAGGACCGCGATGGCGATCAGGCGCGTGAGCACGCATGCAAGCTATCGCCCTCCCGAGCCCCATCGCCAGACAGCCGCCCCGGCCGGGGCTGGCGCATTGCCGGTGCGCCGCTAAACTCGACGCACATGGCGCATCCGCAGTCCCGCGATTCGCACCCGCACAGCTGCGCCGCCGACGGCGCGGATCAGGGTCACGACCACGCGCACGGCCATGGGCAGCATCACGCGCACGGCCACGGCCACCTGCACGCGAGCCTTCCGGAAGCCACGCGCGCGCTGCGCATCGCGCTCGGCCTCACGATGGCGTTGCTCGTGGCCGAGGTCATCGGCGGCCTGCTCTCCAACTCCCTTGCGCTGCTGGCCGATGCGGGCCACATGCTCACCGACGCCGGAGCGCTGGGCCTCTCGCTGTTCGTGGCCTGGATGTGCCGGCAGCCCGGCCCGGAGCAGAAGACCTATGGCTATCTGCGCTGGGAGATCCTCGCGGCGCTGATCAACGGCGCCACGCTGCTGTTCATCTCCGCGTTCATCGTGTGGGAGGCGGCGGTCCGGTTCCGGCACCCCGAACCGGTGGCGAGCGGTCTGATGCTGGGCGTCGCCATCGCCGGACTGGTGGTGAATGGCATCGCGGCCCGCGTGCTGCACGGCGCGCATGACGGCAGCCTGAACATGCGCGGGGCGTACCTGCACGTCCTCGGTGACCTGCTGGCCTCCCTGGGCACCGTGGCCGCGGCGGTCATCGTGCGGTTCACCGGCTGGCTCGGGGCCGATCCCGCGGCCTCGCTGCTGACAACCCTGCTCATCGTGAACGGCGCCTGGCGCCTGGTGCGCGAGGCGGTGGACGTGCTGCTCGAGGCGGCGCCCCCGCACATCGCCCTCGAGGCCGTGCGCGCACGGCTGGCCTCGATCGACGGGGTGGAGTCGGTGCACGATCTGCACGTGTGGACCGTGGCGTCGGGGGTGGTGGCGATGAGCGCCCACCTCATCGTGCGCCAGCCCGAGCAGCATCAGGAGGTACTGGAGCGGGCGCACGATCACGTGCTGGAGATGGGCATCCAGCACGTCACCGTGCAGCTCGAGCGCCGCGAGATGTACGAGCGCGAGCTGCATCTGCATCCGTGACCTGACGCACGCGCGGGTCGTCGGCGGATGGAGAGATGCCGCTCATGGACACCATCAATCGCTTTCGCGTCGAGAAGTTGCGGCGCGCAGTCACCGTCGTCCTCGACGACGGGCGGCGACTCGAGGGAGAGATCTTCCTCTGGTCGCGCGCCAAGGCGCGTACAACCCCCGAAGAGCCCATCGATCTCCTCAACGAGGACGAGGAGTTCTTTCCCTTCTTCCGCGACGGCGAGGAGATGTTGCTGCTCGCCAGGGAGCACGTGGCACGCGTGGAAAGCACAGCGGGGGAGGACGATCCGGAGCTGGACTTCTCGGAGATGCCGCCGGGCCCTGACGGCCTGATGGGCGTGGAGATGACGCTGGCCGACGGCACGACGCTCAGCGGCTTCGTCCCCCTGGAGAAGCGCGGCGAGCAGACGCGCCTGCTGGATTTCCTGAACAGCTACCGCAAGCGGTTCATCCCGATCTTCTGGGGCGAGCACGTCTGCCTCGTGAACCGGCATCAGATCGCCAGCATCAGCCAACTGACGTAACATGCCGCAACTCGATCGGCTCCTGTCGGTGATGGTCAGCAACCGTGCGGAAACGCTGATGCTGGACGAGGGCGAGCTCGCGAAGCTCGAGCTGGGGGGCAATCCGCGTCCCGTCACGAAGTCGCCGCTCACGGCGGTGCAGATCATCGGGCTGCTGCGCGAGATCGCGCCCCCCGAGGCCGCGCGCCACCTCGACGCCACCAGGCCGGCGACCTTCACGTACGCATCTTCTGATGGCGCGTTCACCGTGCGCGCGATGCTCGATGGTGGCAAGTGGCGCGTGCGCATCGGCATCGACGGCGAGGCGGATCTGCATCGCGCCCTCGCGCCGCAGCAGGCCGAGACGGGGCGTCCCACCCCGCTGGAGACGCTCGCGGCCCCGGCCGCGCCGCGGCCCCCTCGA
>DATEPM010000185.1:0-8133 GCA_035273185.1 Gemmatimonadaceae bacterium | reverse complement strand
GCACTCTGCGCCGGCCATCGCCGCCGCGAGAACGGCGTGGCGGCACCGCCCCCCGGCACAGCCCGGGGGGCTCTTCTTTTGTGTTTACTGATCCCGCAGCCGCCGGGACATCTCTTCCAGCACGCGCCGCTCGTCCTTCGTGAGACTCTCGAGCCCGTGGGCGGAGATCTTGTCCAGCACGCGGTTCACCTCGTCCGGCCTGGCCTCGCTCGCGCCCGGCTTTCGCGCCGGCGTGGTCGCCGCCGGCCGCTTGGCAGCCACGGCCTTGCTCTTCGCGACGATCTCGTCCACATCGTCCACGCGCTCGCGCGAGCGCGGCAGCGAGCGCGGGATGGCCCGCGGCGGGTCCTCGGTATCGGGCACCTGCGAGATTCGCTGCCGCAGCTGCTCGATGCTCACCGCCGACGGCGTGCGCAGATACATCCAGGCCACCAGGAACCCGCCAACGTGCGCGAAGTGGGCCACGGTGCCGCCGCCGCCGGCGAGCCCGAACACGCCCATCGCGAGCTCCAGACCCACGAGCGCGAGCACGAGCGTGAGCACCCGCATCGGCAGCACGAAAAAGAGATAGATCTCCTCGCGCGGCCACTGCAGCGCGTACGCGCCCATCACGCCGAACACCGCACCCGACGCACCCATCAGCAGGGTGCCGCTGTCCCGAAAGAAGAGCGAGTAGCACACCAGCGCGCCGAAGCCGCTGGCCAGGTAGAACCAGGTGAACTTCTTCGTCCCCCACGTGTGCTCCAGCCGCGGCCCGAACAGCAGCAGCGCGTACATGTTCAGCGCCAGGTGCCAGAATCCCTGGTGCACGAACATGTAGGTCACCACCGTCCACGGCCGCAGCGGCGCCGCCGCGAAGCTGAAGCCGAGCGCGGGCTCCACCAGCGAGGCACGCAGGACGGTCGCTTCCAGAAACAGGATCGCGACGTTGATCGCGACCAGCACCTGCACGGCTGGCGTCAGCCGCGGATAGTCCTGATCGGTAGTCGCTGGAAATGACATCGGTCCTGCCGCTGAATGACGGATCGGGCTGCGGGCGCGTGACTCCGAACAGTCTGTCGCGCGTCCATCGGAAAAGCTACAGATAAGACACGACCACCTGGGTCGAGTTCCGCGCGCGGGCGGTCATCGCATCCCGGTGGGCGGAGGCAGCTTGAGGGCGAAGCGCACGTCCGAGTGCAGCGCCGCGGCGCGCTCCAGCAGCGTCACCCACCGCCGGTCGCGATCCACCGGCACGCCCGACGGCGGATGAATCACGATCGCCGTGGCCCCGCTGATCCCGTGCGCCTGCTCGACGATCCTCAGCAATTGTGCGTCACTGGTCTGCTCGTGCGGCGACAGCACGATGGCGTGCTGCATGCCGCCCTCCGCGGCCGCGTGGATCGTTCGCAAGCCGCGCTCCACCATCGCGTCGAGCGTCGGCCCTTCCATCGTGACCTGCACCAGCGTCACGTGCTTCCGGATCTCCGATAGCACCTCGGGCCGCTGCCCGTCGGTGTCGAGCATCACCGGCAGGCTGCACGGCTCCTTCTCCAGGGTGACCTTGATGTACTCGGCGTTGGACAGCGGATCGCGCCCGCTCACCGAGATCGAGTGAAAGGCCGAGCGGCCGGCGCTGCGCCGGATCTCGTTCGCCAGGGCATCGGCGGTGTACATCGTGGCGGTCTCCGCCTCCGCCGCGAAACGCACGAACAGCTGCCGGCGCCCCGACCACACCCCCTGCGCCTGCAGCCCCACGGGAATCCCCGCGAGCGCGGCCGTCGGCCCGGCAATGTGGGCCGGCATCAGCGTGCAGCTCCGGCGCCGCGATCGTCCAGCGCCAGGCGCGCGATGCGCTCGCATAACGCGGGGAAGTCCATCCCCGCCGCTGCGGCCGCCTGTGGGATGAGACTGGTCTGGGTCATTCCGGGGAGCGTGTTCGCCTCCAGACAGTACATGCCGCCGTCCTGGGCCATGCGAAAATCGATACGGGCGCAGCCGCTCAGCTTGAGCGCCGCGAAGGCGCGGCGCGCCTGCTCCTGTACCAGCTCGGCCGCCTCACGGCTGATCCGTGCCGGAAACTCCTCGACGGCCATCCCCGCCTGGTACTTGCACTCGTAGTCGTAAATCTCGTGCTTCGGGATGATTTCGCCAACGGGCAGCGCCTCGCCGCCGAGAATTCCCACCGTGATCTCCCGGCCGGCGATGAACTGCTCCAGCATCACCTCGTCGTCGTACCGGAACGCCTCCGTGATGGCGCCGGCCAGATCCTTCGACTGCTTCACGACGCTCAGCCCTACCGTGGAACCCTGCTTCGAGGGCTTCACGACCACGGGCAGCCCCAGTCGAGACAGGATCGCCTCCGGACTCAGGACTCCCGACACCGGCGCCATCACCCAATCGGCCGTGGTGACCCCGTTGTCACGGAAGAGCCGCTTGGAGAGATCCTTGTCCATGGCGAGCGCGCTGGCCAGGCGGCCGCTCCCGGTGTAGCGCACCCCAGCGAGGTCGAGCAGCGCCTGAATGGTGCCGTCCTCGCCCGCGCCGCCGTGCAACCCCAGAAAGACGACGTCCGCCTCGCGCAGCGCGGGGAGCACGCGCTGCATTTGCGGCAGCGCCTCCCGCGCCATTGCCGCCAGCTCGTCCGGCGAGGGCGGCTCGCGCTGCACCACCGGGCGCGCGAGCAGCGCACGCTCCTCCTCCGCCGGGAGCGGCCCGCGCGCGGGGTCGATGGCGGTGACGCGATGGCCGCGCGAACGCAGCGCGTCGGCCACCCGCAGCCCGGACGCCAGCGACACGTCGCGCTCGGCGGAGGTACCGCCCAGGAGCACGGTGATCTTCACTGCCGCGTCATCAGGAAGTTCAGCATGTCCGAGCGGGTGACGATCCCCTGCACCTGGCCATCCGAGCGCACCAGCACCGCGGGGTTTGACTTGGACAGCAGCTTGGCCACCGCCTCCGCGGGCTGGCTGCTCTCCACCACCGGGAAGGGGGGATCCATGACCTCGCTCACGGATGCCTCCAGCAGCCGGGTGTTCTCCAGGCTCTTCGCGGTAAGCGACCAGTCGCTCACCGAGCCCACGCAGCTGCTCCCCTCCATCACCGGGAGCTGCGAGACGTCGTGCTGCGACATCAGCCCCAGCGCCTGGCGCACCGTGCTCCCCGGCGCGACGCTCACCACCGGCTGGCTGGCCGGCTTGGCGCGCAGCACGCCGTCCAGCGTGGTGCGGTCCGCCTCCAGCAGCTGGTTCTCGCGCATCCACTCATCGTTGTAGAGCTTGGAGAGGTAGCGCTCGCCGGTGTCGGGGAGGATGGCGACGACGCACGCGTCCGGATCGTCGGTGCGCCGGGCCACGTGCAGCGCCACGTGGGTGATGAGCCCCGCCGAGCCGCCGACGAAGAGCCCCTCCTCGCGCGTGAGGCGGCGCGCCATCGCGAAGGCCTCCCGGTCGGTGACGGTGAGGAAGTCGTCCACGATGCGCATGTCGAGGGTGCCCGGCACCTTGTCCTGGCCGATGCCCTCCACCTTGTACGGCGCGCCTTCCGGATGCGCGCTGCCCCGCGAGCGCCACATCTCGGCCAGGATGGACCCCACGGGATCGCCGGCGATCACCTGGATCTTCGGATTCTGCTCCTTGAGGTAGCGCCCCACGCCGGTGATGGTGCCGCCCGTACCCGCGGCGTAGACGAAATGCGTCACACGGCCGCCCGTCTGCTCCCAGATCTCGGGCCCGGTGGTGTGGTAGTGCGCGTCGGGATTGGCCTCGTTGTAGAACTGGTTCGCCAGTACGGCGTTGGGCGTGTCGTGGGCGATGCGCTTGGCCATCATCACGTAATTGTCGGGATGATCCGGCGGCACCGCCGTGGGCGTGACGATCACTTCGGCGCCGAAGGCCTTGAGCAGCCGTACCTTCTCCTGGGACATCTTGTCGGGCATCGTGAAGATGCAGCGGTAGCCCCGGAGCGCGGCGGCGATGGCGAGGCCCACCCCGGTGTTGCCGCTGGTGCCCTCGACGATGGTGCCGCCCGGCCGGAGCTTCCCCTCACGCTCGGCCTGCTCGATGATCGGCAGCCCGATGCGGTCCTTGACGGAACCGCCGGGATTGAAGAACTCGGCCTTGGCGTATACCGGTGTGCGTATCCCGCGCGTGACGCGGTTCAGCCGGATGAGCGGCGTCCAGCCGATCGTCTGGAGCACGTCGTCGTACGGGGCGGCGTTGCGCGGCGGCGCGGCCATGAGCGTCTGATGATCGCCGGCGGGCGGGCGGCGGGCGCTCACGGACGGCGTGCCCCGGGGGCGCCGGCGCTGTCGCGCTGCCGCTTCAGGATGGTGTCCCCGGGCAGCGGCGCCGCGCCGGGAAAGCGGAAGTAGACGGGGAAGAGGGTGGTCACCGCCATCGGCTCGCCGCTCTTCTTGGCCGGCACGAAGCGCAGCTCCTCGGATCCGCGCACGGCGGCCGAGTCGAAGGAGCCGTAGCCGCTGGACTCGAACACCTGCGTGGACTCGGGATGCACGCGGCCGTCCCGGTCGATGAAGAGCCGGAGCGTGACGTTCCCCTGCACCCGGCGGGCGTACAGCGCCGCGGGATACCGGAAGGGGAGCTCCTTGTTGAGAATGCGCGGAATCTCGTCGGGCTGGCTGGACAAGGCCTGGAAGCTCTGCACCATCTTCTGCGACTGCTCGTTGTCGACGCAGCCGAGGGCGCCGGCAGCGAGCAGCGCCGCCACCATCATCGCCCGACGCCGTGATCTCGTCATGGGCGAAATGTAAGCCGCCGGGGTCACGCCCGCCTCGCCTCGGCTGACATCGCAGCCAGCAGCGTGAGCGCGTCGAGCGGCGTCATGCGCTCGATGTCCACGGTCTTCAGGCGCTCGATGACAGGGTGCGGCAGCGCGGGCGCGAAGAGCGCCAGCTGGTCGGGGTGGGGCGTGGCGCGCGGGACGCGCGGCGTGGGGGCAGCGGAACCCGCGCTCAACCGATGCTCGTCCTCGAGCTGCCGCAGCACCTCGCGCGCGCGCTCGATCACGGGCTCCGGCAGACCGGCGAGGCGGCCCACCTCGATGCCGTACGAGCGATCGGCGCCGCCGGGCTGCAGCCGATGCAGGAAGAGCACCTGATCGCCCACCTCGCGCACGGCGACGTTGAAGTTGCGGACGGCGTCCAGTTCCTCCGCCAGCTGCGTGAGCTCATGATAATGCGTCGCGAAGATCGTCTTGCAGCGCGTGCGCTCATGCAGATGCTCGCTCACGGCCCAGGCGATGGACACGCCGTCGTACGTCGAGGTGCCGCGCCCGATCTCGTCCAGCAGCACCAGACTGCGCGTGGAGGCGGTGTGCAGGATGGCGCTCGTCTCCGCCATCTCCACCATGAACGTGGACTGGCCGCGCACCAGATTGTCGCTCGCACCCACACGCGTGAACACGCGGTCCACGACGCCGATGCGGGCGCGCGACGCGGGGACGAAGCTCCCGGTCTGCGCCAGCAGCACGATGAGCCCTACCTGACGCAGGATCGTGGACTTTCCCGCCATGTTGGGGCCCGTGAGAATGATCATGCGCGCCTCTTCGGTGAGGTGCACGTCATTCGGGATGAACCGGTCGCGCGGCATCATCCGCTCCACCACGGGGTGTCGGCCGCTCACGATCTCCAGCCCGTAGTCGTCGCTCAGCTCCGGCCGCACGTAGCCCTCGCGCAGCGCGACATCTGCGAACGATGCCAGCACATCCAGCGTCGCGACGGCACGCGCGGCCTGCTGCAGCGCGCCGATGCGCGCGCCGATGCGCGCGCGCAGGGCCTCGAACAGCTCGCGCTCGCGATGTTCCATCCGCTCCGCGGCCGTGAGGATGGTCTCCTCGTATTCCTTGAGCGCCGGCGTCACGAACCGCTCGCCGTTGGTGATGGTCTGGCGCCGCTGGTAGTCGTCAGGCACGAGGTGCAGGTTCGCCTTCGTCACCTCGATGTAGTAGCCGAACACCTTGTTGAATCCCACGCGGAGCGAGGCGATGCCGGTGCGCTCGCGCTCGGCGTGCTGGATGCGCGCGATCGCATCGCGGCCGCCGTCGCGGAGCCCGCGCAGGCGGTCCAGCTCCGCATCCACCCCGGGCGCGATGGTCGGCTCCTCCCCGATGGCCGGCGGGGCGCGCTCCACCAGAGTGGCGCCGATGTCGCGCTCCTCGTCCGTGCAGGAGCTCCAGTGCCCGAGCAGATCGTGCAGCAGCGAGCTCGCCGCGCCCGGAGTATCGGGCACGGCGCCGGCGGCCGGGTCAACGAGCTGGCGCAGCACCGCTTCCACTTCGGGCAGGCGCCGCAGCGATGCGCCCAGCGCGCCCAGCTCCCGCGGGGTGGCGCGATTGGACACGGTCTTCGCGGCGAGGCGCTCCACGTCGCGGACGCCGTCGAGCGCCGACCGAAGCGTGGCGCAACCCACGGCGTCGGCCGCGAGCGCGGCCACAGCGTCGAGTCGCGCGTCGATGGCGGCGCGGTCGGTGAGCGGCGCGAGCACCCACTGCCGCAGCAGCCGAGTGCCCATCGGCGTGCAGGTGCGGTCGAGCACGGAGAGCAGCGTGCCCTCGACATCGCCGCCGCGCATCGATTCCACCAGCTCCAGGTTGCGGCGGGTCATCTCGTCCAGCGGCATCGCGCCGCCCGCGCGCTCGATGGCGGGGCGCGCGAGGTGCGGCACGCCGGACGGCTGCAGCTCGCACAGATAGCGCAGCAGGGCCCCTGCCGCTCCGGTGCTCGCGGCGTCGGCCGCGCCGAGCCCCAGCCCCTCGATGGAGTGGATCCCGTACTGGCGGGCGAGCTCCTCGCCCGCCAGGGCGGCATCGAACTCCCAGGCCTCGCGCTCGGTGACGAGCGCCTCGCCGCGGGATGCGGGCAGGGGAACGCTGGAGCCGTGCGAAACGAGGATCTCGCGCGGTGCGTATCTCGCCAGCACGGCATCCAGCTCTGCCGCCGTGGCCGTGCAGAGCCGCAGCTCGCCGGTGGAGACGTCCGCGGCGGCCAGGCCCAGCCGGGCTCCCTCGCCTGCGATCGCGACGATGAAGTTGTTCCGCGCCCCATCCAGCAAATCGTCGGCGTAAGCGACGCCCGGGGTCACCGTCTCCACGACCTCGCGGCGCACGACACCCCTCGCGAGCCGGGGATCCTCGATCTGCTCGCATATGGCCACGCGGTAGCCCAACCGGACGAGCCGCCGGAGATAATCCGCACCCGCCTTCACCGGCACCCCCGCGAGGGGCACGTCCGCGGCGCCGCCGTTGTTGCGCGCGGTGAGCGTGAGGCCGAGCTCGCGCGCTGCGATCTCGGCGTCATCGTAGAACATCTCGTAGAACTCGCCCATGCGAAAGAACAGAATGGCGCTCTGATGGCGCGCCTTGATCTCGCGGTACTGCTGCATGAGCGGCGTCTGGGCCGCGCCCGGCGCGCTCACCGCGGCTCCCGTCCCGCCTCGACGACTTCCGCCGTCACGAAGCCCTCGATGCCCTTGGCCGCGAGCTCCCGGGCCAGCGCGCCGGCCTCGCGCTCGGTGGCGTAGAGCCCAACGCGCACGCGGAAGGGCGCCGTCCCCGGGCTCACCACGCGGGCGGAGATGCCGCGCTGCTTGAGCCGGGCCACCAGCTGCTCCGCAGCTGCCCGGGAGGCGTACGCCGCCACCTGCACGGTGTAGCGCCTGACTGTGGCGGGAATAGCGGGCGTGGTCGGAGCGGCCGAGGGCGCGGCGCGCGGGGCTGGCCCCGGTGTGCCGGCTGCGGGCGCTCTCGCCGCGGATGGGGCTCTCCCTGCGGCGGGCGCGCTGACAGTGTCCACGCCGGCGCAGCGGGTGGCGTAATAGTCGATCTGGTTGCGGAGCTCCGCCTGGGTGGCGGGCACCTGCGCCCGCGTGCGTAGCAGCACGGCGCAGCCGCGGGGGAGCTGGTTCTGCTCCAGGAGCAGTCGGCCCAGCCAGAGCCCCGCGCGTGCGCGCTCCGGCGCATCGTTATGCTCCAGCAGAAAACGCTGCAGGTGCTCGGTGGCGGAGGTCCGGTCGCCGCGGGCCATCTCGAGCTGCGCCAGCGCCAGCAGCGCGTCGCCCGCGTGCGCGGAAAAGGGGTATTCCACGATCACCCGACGGTAGTCGCGCTCCGCATCGGCCGCTGTGGCGGCGAGCGATC
>DATEPM010000184.1:0-2989 GCA_035273185.1 Gemmatimonadaceae bacterium | reverse complement strand
CCGCCGAACACCGACGACGCCGAGCCGGAATAGCGCGTGGGTTCGTAGAAACTCATCGTATCGCGCGCCACCGAGAGCCCGGCACCAGCAAACACATATGGTGCCAGCCCCGGGCGCCCGCCGCCGCGCGACGACAGATCGAAGATGAAGAGCAGGTCGGCGTCGCCGCCCCAGCGTGGGGCATCGAGCGAGCCGCCCGTCGGCTGGTCGAGGGCGGTGAAGCCGCTGGCGCGAAGCCCGATCGGTCCGACGAAGATGCCCGTCTGCAGCCCGGAGGCGGCGGGCCGGCCCCCGTGTACGGTATTATAAGTCAGGAATGGCCCGAGATTGAACTCGGCCTGTGCTCCCGCCCGCGCGGCGGGCAGCGCGAGGAAGAGTGCGGCAGCGGCGGCGGCAGCGGCACCGGCTGTGGCGGCACCGGCCGCGGTGAACGGGACGACGCGAGCTTCGGCGAGGCGCGTGGGCATCGGGATCCTCCGACGATTGTCGCCTGGCCACGATGGCATGCGGGCGGCCAGCCGGGGAGTCCGTGGTCAACTGCCGGCAGCACACGTGGTTAGCTCAGGCCGCACCGGCCCGGCGGTCGCCCCGGTGTCCGATGCGCGGGACAGGGGTGTGTCCGAAGAGCAAAACGGGAAGCGGTAAGCGCCGCAGGGCGCTCCGCTTCCCGTCTCCCGAGCAATTGGTGCTCCTACCGCCACGGCGCGGCAGCGGGTGTTTCAGCAGTTCTTCTCGAATGCCTGCGCGAGATCCTCGGCAATGTCCGGCGCCATGCGGCCCTCGATCTGCCAGCGCTCGAGCATGAAGACCAGCTTTCCGTCCTTGAGGAGGGCGATGGACGGCGACGAGGGCGGATAGCCGGTGAAGTAGCTGCGCGCGCGCTCGGTGGCCTCGACGTCCTGGCCGGCGAACACCGTCGTCAGGTGCTCGGGTTTGTGCTCCGAGCGGAGCGCCATCGTCACCGCGGGTCGCGCATTTCGCGCAGCACAGCCGCAGATGGAGTTGACGACCACGAGCGTGGTGCCCTCGGCATCCTTGAGCGTTTCATCAACGGCCTCGGGCGTGCGCAGCTCCTCGAAGCCGAGCCGGGTGAGCTCCTCACGCATGGGCGCCACGAGGCGCTCGTCATAGATGGGGCGGAATTGTGGCAGGGGCATGGTTGAGAATCCTGAAACGGGAAACGGGAAACGGGACAACGGCCAGCGGTCTACGGAATGGATAACGGACGGACAACGACAGCGGTTCGCGATCAGAGCTCCTCGTGATCCTCCCGCACCAGTGCAAGAATCGCGGCCTGCGGGACGACGAGGTAGCGCTCGCCCTCGAAGGTGATCTCGACGGCGGCCTTGCGGAAAAAGAGCGCGTAGTCGCCGGTGCGCGCCTGCATCGGCAGGAAGCGCGTCTCGCGGGTGGGAGTATGCCAGGGCTCGTCGGAGTAGGAATCCGGGCTCGGCATGGGCAGCCCCGGACCCGTGGCGACGATGGTGCCGCCCTGGACGGCCTGGTTGTCGATGGCGGTGGGCGGCAGATACAACCCCACGTTCGTGCGCTCCTCTCCCTCCTCGATGCGCACGAGCACGCGATCGCCCACGACGATGAGATCCTTTCCGTTCTTGTGGCGCATGCGCGGCGCGCCTCCTCTGCGCGGTGATGGCCGGCGGAGCCCGGTATCTCGAGCTCCCCTTCAGAAGCTAATCGGCCATCAAGCGCCAGGAGACGCGCGGCTTCCCAGGGCCTCGCGAGCGCTCACGCCGCAGGCGGGGCCGTCACCCAGGCCACCAGCTCCTGGAAGCGGGCGACCGTGGCGTCAGCGCCGAACTCGCAGTGGCCATAATCCTCCATCGTGCGCTGGCGAAGCATGGCGGAGCTCCCGGCGGCATCCACGATCTTCTGGTACGCCGCCTCGTGCGCGTACGGCACCAGCCGGTCGAAGCGCTTGTGCACCGTGAGCATGGGGATGTGCAGCTGCCCCGAGGGCTCGTAGTCGTGCTCGAGCCAGGCGGCGGCATCCGGGGTTGCTGCGTACCGATCCACCGTCGCGTTCAACGCATCCATGAATGCTGGCGGCAGCGCGGCGCTGGTATACACGGTCTGGCTGTTGTCGAAGAGTGAATGCAGGTGGGTGCGGTCGAGGAAATCGTCCACTCCGCGTGCGTGATAGACCAGGACGTTGAGCAGCGTCGTCAGCACCTCGGTCTGGGTACGGCCGGCCAGCGCGCCCTGGTCGATGAGCATCATGGCCCCGAACCCGCGGAAGTTGTCCTGCGCCATCGCGGCGAGCGCCGCGTTCACCACCGTGTTCTGATCCGGGATCACCGGCATCGACATGGTAGTGGTGCCCGGCAGCCAGCCGGGATAGAAGTGATCGAAGAGGGTGCGCACGTTGCCGATGTAGTCGACCTCGAGCTTCGTGCCGCCCAGCACGCCGCACATCGCGAGCGCCCCGTCATACTGGGTGGGATACTGCTCCGCGAGCGCCTGGACGATCTGCGCCCCGAGGGACTGGCCCAGGAGATAGCTGCGGCGCGGCTGGCCGAAGTTCGCGGCCACCAGACCGCGCAGCTGATGGGTGCGCTGCAGGCCGTCCTTGAAGTCGTAGCCGTTCTCCGACCAACTGGAGTAGGCCACGGCGAAACCCTGGCCGCCGAGCCCGTCGCGGATGGCGGCGGCATCGTCCCCGGTGGGAAGCGCCACCGGCAGCGCGGGGTCGATGATCCCGTGCGCGAAGTAGACCACGTCGCCATTCCACTGGGTGGGCCGATACAGCGCGTACTTGGACCCGTCGGCGATGCTGCCCTCCACCACGTTGGCCCAGAGCGGCGGCATCGCGTCGCGGGCGGCCTTCCCGGGCGCGAGGGCGGCATCGGGGGCAGTGGCCGCGTGGTCGGAGCAGGCGGCCAGGAGGGCAGCGGCAAGTGCGGCGCAGGCCGCGCGGAGGATGGGGTGGCGCATGGAGCTCTCCCGTGTGGTTGGTGAGGGCGTTCCGGCT
>DATEPM010000183.1:0-4434 GCA_035273185.1 Gemmatimonadaceae bacterium | reverse complement strand
GGCTGGCGCCGGCGTCACCGAAACGAGGAGGCAGCATGCTCGTGAGATTCCAGCGCCACGCCCTGGCCGCGCTCGCGGCGCTCGCGGCGGGCGCGCTCATGGCCGGATGTACCGCGCGCGAGAACGCCCGGACCGACACGACGTCCTCCGCCGGCGCGATCGCCGACTCCGGGGTCGGCGCCAGCGGCACGGTATCGCACCACGGCTGGACCGACGGCGAGATCCTGGCGTACACCATCGCGGCCAACTCGGGCGAGGTCGGCGAGGCGCGCGTGGCCGAGCGCAAGGCGACCAACGCGGCGGTGAAGAAATACGCGCAGCAGATCGCGCGCGATCACCAGGCGTTGCTCGACGAGTCCACCGCGTTCGCCAAGCAGCACACCATCATGCCCGACACCACGCAGGATGCCGTGGCGGATCTGATGAAGGGCGCGCACGACGAGATCCAGGATCTCTCGAACAAGCCGGCCGGCCGCGACTTCGACGCGGACTACATCGACAAGCAGATCGACGGCCACAAGGACGTGCTCGACAAGCTGAAGGATGCCGAGAGCGCGACCACCAATCCGCAGCTCAAGACCATGCTGACGAAGACCATCGGCAAGGTGCAGGAGCACCTGACCAAGGCCGAGGACATCAAGCAGAACCAGCTGAAGAGCTGAGCCGCGTATTGTCTCACACCGAGCCCCGCCGCGCCACACGCCGGCGGGGCTCGATGCTTTCGCAACCCGGCGCCGTTGTCAAGAACTTCCGCGCCGCGCCGTTCTCCCTATTCTTTCCCCACGCCCTGCCCCCTCCGCCCTCCGCCCCATGCCCACCATCCACCCCAGCGCCTACGTCCACCCCACGGCCGTCGTGCTGGGCAAGGTGACCCTGGGCGCGCGGGTGTCGGTGTGGCCCACGGCGGTGCTTCGCGGCGACTCCGACGCCATCACCATCGGCGACGACTCCAACGTGCAGGACGGCACCGTGATCCACGCGGACGAGGGCCTTCCGACGCGGATTGGCCGGCGCGTCGCCATCGGGCATCGTGCCATCGTGCACGGTTCCGAGGTGGCCGACGACTGCCTCATCGCGATGGGGGCCATCCTCCTCAATGGGGTGCGCGTGGGCACGGGCTCCATCGTGGGCGCGGGCGCGGTGTGCCGCGAGGGCATGCAGATCCCGCCCAACTCGCTGGTGGTGGGCGTGCCCGCGCGGGTGGTGCGCGAGACCACGGACGCCGAGCGCGCGCGCATCCGGCACACCGTGGAGGCCTACCTCGCGTTGGGCGGCGGCCAGAGGACGGTGGGCGGGGAGCGCGTGAGCCGGGGAGGCACGCCATGACGATGTACTCAAAATCGAAGGCCGGGGGCAACGGCGCGTCGCCGGAGAAGCAGCGCTTCCTGGATGCCTTCGCGACGGAGCACGCGAGGACGATGCGCGTCGCGCGCGCGTATCCGCCGGACAGGCTGGACCTCACGCCGCATGAGCGCAGCCAGAGCGCGCGGGCGCTGCTCTGGCTATTTGCCGGCGAGCAGGGGCTCATGGCGCGCGCGCTCACCGACTGGTCCAAACCGTACCAGCGCGCCCCCGCGCCCGACGACCTCGCGACCATCCTCGAGACGATCGAGCAGAGCTACCAGCGCGTGGTGGCGCTCCTGGACGAGGCCACCGATGCACAGCTGCAGAAGACCCTGCAGTTCCCCGTGGGGCCGCAGCAGCTCGGCGACTGGCGCACCATCGACTTTCTCTGGTTCATGCTGTACGACCAGATCCATCATCGTGGCCAGCTCTCCGTGTATCTCCGAATGGCGGGCGGCAAGGTGCCGGGCATCTACGGCCCCTCGGCGGACGAGCCGTGGCGGTGAGCGCGAGGTGAGGCGCGCCCCGACGAGCAGCGCGGCGCGTGCGGCGACGAGTGCCGCGCCAGGCACGCCCTATGCACGTGATTCCAGGCAAGTGAACGCGCGCGATTGCCGCGTCCGGTGTGTTGCGCGTCACAGTACATTCCAGATGCCGCCCGGCATCTTCGTGCTGAACGTTCGGGATGCTCGGGCTAAGTGCTTCGTGGACGTCGGGTTGCCGGAGATGGCGATGTACGCGATGGTGTGGGGCGCTGGTGTAACCGTTGCGTGGACTGGGTTGTCCACATGGCCGGGGCTGTTTTCAACGCGGCCCCGCGGCGCGCTACAGCTTCGTGATGTGCAAATCGTAAGTCGCGCTTCTCGGCACACTTACCCGAGGACTGGCGCGGAAACACGAGCACCGGTAGCTTGCGCGCCCATCCTTCCCGCCCCGCGCGCCGCTGCACGAGCAGAAGAAGATCGGAGCAGTCCGGGTTCGTCCCGCCTCGCTGTTCGTCCCGCCACAATCTGAGCCGTCGTTTCACCAGGGAGAGTCGTCGCATGCCCCTTCCCGTCAATCCGCCTTCGGGTACCGTCGCTCTGTCGCCGAACGCGCGCACCGTCCTCGCCAAGCGCTATCTGATCAAGAACGCCGGCGGGCAGCCGCTGGAGCAGCCGGAGGATCTCTTCTGGCGGGTGGCGACGGTGGTGGCCGAGGCGGACCGGCGCTACGGCGCGGGGGACGCGGCGGTGCAGGCGGCGGCGGAGGAGTTCTATGCGCTGATGACGCAGCGCCGCTTCGAGCCCAATTCACCAACGCTCATGAATGCCGGCCGGCCGCTGGGGCAGCTCAGCGCCTGCTTCGTGCTACCCGTGGAGGACGCGCTCTCCAACGGCCGCAACGGCATCTACGACACGCTCGCCTCCATGGCGCTCATTCATCAGAGCGGCGGGGGGACGGGCTTCTCCTTCTCGCGCCTGCGCCCGAAGGGATCGATGGTCCGCTCGACCACCGGGGTCGCCAGCGGGCCCGTCTCTTTCATGAAGTTGTATGATGCCTCCACCGACGCGGTGAAGCAGGGAGGCACGCGGCGCGGCGCGAACATGGGGATCCTGCGGGTCGATCATCCGGACATCCTGGAGTTCATCAGCTGCAAGGAGGACCTCACGCAGGTGACGAACTTCAACATCTCCGTCGCGGTCAGCGCGGCCTTCATGGACGCGGTGCGCGCGGGGACGTCCTACGATCTCGTCGACCCGCACACGCAGGCGGTCACCGGCCAGCTGGACGCGCGCACGGTGTGGGACCGGATGATCCTCGGCGCGTGGCGCACCGGCGAGCCCGGCGTGTTCTACGTGGACGAGGCCAACCGGTACAACCCGGTGCCGCAGCTCGGGGCGTACGAGGCCACCAACCCGTGCGGCGAGCAGCCCCTCCTGCCATATGATGTTTGTAATCTCGGCAGCATCAACGTCGGCTGGTACGTGAAGGACGGCGTGATGGACTGGGAGGCCTTCCGGCGCGATATCCATCGCAGCACGCACTTCCTCGACAACATCATCGACGTCAACCGGTTCCCGCTGCCGGAGATCGAGGCCCTCTCCCGGCGCATCCGCCGCATCGGGCTGGGCGTGATGGGCTTCGCCGACGCGCTCGTGCGGCTCGGCATCGCGTACGACAGCGAGGAGGGCGTCGCGTTCGGCCGGCGGGTGATGGAGTTCGTGGACACGGAGGCCAAGAAGGAGAGCGAGCGCCTGGCGCAGGAGCGCGGCGCGTTTCCCGAATGGGCGCGCTCCATCTGGGGGCCCGACGAGACCTGCGCGCGCGATGCCGAGGGCCGGCGCATCCGGCCGATGCAGCTGCTGCGCAACTGCAACGTCACCACTGTCGCGCCCACGGGCACCATCAGCATCATCGCCGGCTGCTCCAGCGGCCTGGAGCCGCTCTTCGCCGTGGCGTTCCTGCGGAACCAGGCGGGCGGGATGATGGCGGACGTCAACGAGGACTTCGTCGCCATCGCGCGGCGCGAGGGCTGGTATTCGGAAGAGCTGATGGCGCGCATCGCGAAGACCGGCAGCGTGGAGCAGCCGGAGGTGCCCGCGGCGTGGCAGCGCGTCTTCGTCACCGCGAACGCGATCGCCCCGGAGTGGCACATCCGCATGCAGGGCGCCTTCCAGGAGCACTGCGACTCCGCCATCTCCAAGACCACGAACTTCGCCCACACCGCCACCGTGGACGACGTGCGCCAGATCTACGAGCTGGCGTACACGCTGCACTGCAAGGGCGTCACCGTGTACCGCGACGGCTCGCGCGACAACCAGGTGCTGTCGACAGGTGCGACGGAAAAGGCAAAGGAAGCGCGGGACGGTGGACGAGGGTTGCGGGACGCAGAGAAGCAGCGCATCGGCGAGCTCACGGGAACGCTGGCCGAGCGTGACGCGGAGATCGAGCGTCTCAAGAAACAGCTCTATGAGGTGGAGGCCGAGAATCTCCAGCGCCGAGCGAAGCGGGCGCGTCCGGACAAGCTGCGCGGCACTACTATAAGGAAGGAGACGCCGCTCGGGACGATGTTCGTGAACATCACCGAGGACGACAAGGCGCAGCCGT
>DATEPM010000182.1:0-8203 GCA_035273185.1 Gemmatimonadaceae bacterium | reverse complement strand
GGGATCTGCCGGCCCGTCGTGATACGCCGCGGCGAGCGAGAGCGCGCTGTTGATCAGGAAGCCGAGCAGCGGCAGCAGCGGGAGCGCCCACATCCACACTGCGACGGTGCCGGCGAGGGGGTGCGCCACGGTGCTCGCGGCGCTCGCGGCCTGCGGGAGGAGCATCAGCCCTTGAGGAGGTTGATGTTCTGAAGGTCGACCGTCTGCCGATGACGGAAGAGGGCGATGATGATCGCGAGCCCGACCGCCGACTCCGCCGCCGCGACCGTCATCACGAAGAAGACGAACACCTGGCCGGCGGTGCCGTACAGCTGCGCGAACGCGATGAACGTGAGGTTCACGGCGTTGAGCATCAGCTCCACCGCCATGAACACGATGATGGCGTTGCGGCGGATCAGCACGCCCACCACGCCGATGGTGAACAGCACCGCCGAGAAGAAGAGCGCCTCAGCCAGCATTGGTCCTCCGCTTGGCCAGCACCACGGCCCCCACGATGGCGGCGAGCAGCAGCACGCTCGTCACCTCGAACGCGAGCAGGTAGGAGTTGAACAGCGGCTGCGCGATCGGCGCGAGCACGCCGCGCTGTTCGATCTCGCGCGCCAGGGCGCCCGTCGGGATGGACGGTGCCACGTGCACCCGGGTGAGCGCGAAGATCTGCGCCAGGAGAATGATCCCCACGGCCGTGGCCACCAGCTTCCATCCCGTACCGCGCGCGTCGGCAATCGCGCCCGGATCGCCGAGATTGAGCAGCATGATCACGAACAGAAACACCACCATGATCGCTCCCGCGTACACCAGCACCTGGATGGCGCCGATGAACTGCGCGTCGAGCATGATGAACAGCACGGCGAGCGCGAACATGGTGACCACGAGCCACATCGCCGCTGCCACCGGGCTGCGGCGCGTCACGAAGAGCAGCGCCGCGACGACCGCGATGATGCCGAAGACATAGAAGTTGAACGTGTAGAAGAGCGAGAGCTGGCCGTGGGGCATGGTGATGGGCACGGTGGCTCTCCGTTACTCGCCCTTGGGGTCGGCGGGATCCCACATCTCGCACACCGGATGGGTCTGCGCCATCAACCGCTCGAGATCGTACACGAACCCTTCGCGGCTGTACTCCGAGTTCTCGTAGTGGCGGCCCAGGTGAATCGCCTCCTCGGGGCACACCTCCTGGCAGTAACCGCAGAAGATGCAGCGGAACTCGTCGATCTCGAATATCAGCGGATATCGATTGCCCTGCTCGTCCTCGCCCGGCACCAGCTTGATGCAGTTCGCGGGGCACACCGTCGGGCACAGTCCGCACGCCACGCACTTGGCCTTGCCATCCTCGGTGGTCAGCATCCGATGCGTCCCCCGCCAGCGCGGCGAGAGCGACCATTTCTGGTCCGGGTACTGCACCGTCACCTTCTCCTGGAACAGGTGCTTGAACGTCACCGCCATGCCCTTGAGCGTCGCGCGGACGTAGCTCGTCTGCTCGGTGGGCCGCTCTAGGACCTTCACGCCGATGGCCATCTATTCACCCACCTCCGCGGGCGCGAAGCGCGCGCGATCGATCGCGGCGCGTTGAAGCTTCTGGAGATCTCGCCGGTCCAGACGCGAGTACGCGGGACTCACGATGCGCCCGCGATCGACGATCCCGAACACCACGACGAGGAACACGACGTTGAGCACGAGCAGCGCGAGCCCGAACTGCCAGGAGCCCCGAACGTATCCGGCCGCCTGCACGCCCAGGATGGCCGCCGCCATCGCGACGATGTATGCCAGCGCCAGCGGGAGTAGCACTTTCCAGCCCAGCGCCATCAGCTGGTCATACCGGAAGCGCGGCAGGGTCCAGCGGATCCACATGTACAGGAAGACGAAGCACATGATCTTCGCGAAGAACACGAGCGCCGTCAGCAGCGTCATCCACAGCGAGTGTGACGTATTGTCGTGCGTCCAGAACGGAATGTCCCACCCGCCGAAGAACAGTGTCGCCAGGAGCGCGCTGGCCGTCACCATGTTCGCGTACTCGGCGATGAAGAACATCGAGAACTTCATCGCACTGTACTCGGAGTGGTAGCCCGCGATGAGCTCCGATTCCGCCTCGGCCATGTCGAACGGCAGCCGGTTGGTCTCGGCGAAGGCGGAGATCAGGAAGATGATGAAGGACATCGTGCACAGGAACACGTTCCAGCTGAGCGGCGTCGGCCAGCCGCGCCCGGTCGTGGTCTGCTGGGCCACGATGGCGCTCAGGGAGACGTTCCCGGCCAGCAGCAGCACCGGGATGGTCGACAATCCCATGGCGATCTCGTACGAGATCATCTGCGCGCTCGCGCGAAGTCCCCCCAGCAACGAGTACTTGTTGTTGGACGCCCACCCCGCCAGCACGATGCCGTAGACGCCCAGTGATGCGATCGACAGGATATACAGAAACCCGATGGGCATCGGCGCGAGGGCCATGTCGATGACGCCCCAGCGCGAATACCAGGGCGCGCCGAAGGGAATCACCGCCCAGGTCATCAGGGCGGGGATGAACGCCAGCGCGGGCGCAAGCACGAACAGCGGCTTGTACGCCTGCCCCGGATAGGTCTCCTCCTTCATGATGTTCTTGAGCCCATCCGCGGCGGGCTGCAGCAGGCCGCGCGGCCCCACCCGATTGGGGCCGAGCCGGTCCTGGATCCAGGCGGCCACCTTGCGCTCGAAGAGCGTGAGCATCGCCACGCCGACCATGTAGATCGTGAACAGCACCAGCATCTTGATCAGGGTGGCGAGCAGCCACACCCCGAAATGCTCCGGTGCGCTCACGGTGGCGAGCGGCGCCGTGGCTTCGGGCGCCTGCTGCAGGAGGGCCAGCCGCATCGGCCCGGTCATGCCGTCGTCTCCGCCGTCGCGCTCGCGATGGAGGCGCCCCTGAGGCCGAGCGTCTCGTAGCTGAGGCCCGCGAACGGCGCCCGTCCACCGGCGAGCGCCGCGAACACGTCGCTCGCCAGCACGTGCCCGCCGGGCCTGCCCATGGCCGCCAGCAGATCGGTGAGCACGTACCAGCTCGGTCGCGCGAACCCGGGGGCGGCCTTCGCCTGCATGAACCGCTGCACGCGTCCACGCAGATTCGTAAACGTGCCGTCCTCCTCGGCCATGTTCGCGATCGGCAGCACCACGGACGCCGTGTGCCGCGCCCAGACGGGAAGGGTCGTGCCGATGACCAGCACGGCGCCCGCGCGCGCCGCGCTGGTCACATCCGCGCCGGCCAGCTCCTCGTCGGCCACCACCAGCACGTCACCCGGCTGCATGGCATCCAGCGGCCGCTCGGCGCGCTGGAATCCGAGGAGCTCCGCGCCGCGCGCGTTCGCCGCGCGATCACCGCGGAGCGCCAGATCCGGCACGCCCGCGAGCGGTGCCTCGGATCCCTGCTCCACGCGGAACGCACCAGCGCCGCCCGTGGCACCGGCGATCTCGCTCAATAGATACAGCGCCTCGTTCGAGAGCATCGGCGACGCCAGCACGAAGGCGCGCCGGCCGGACAGCAGCGCCGCCGCCGCCGCGACGCCGCGCGCCCAGTCACAGCCCATGAGCTGCGCCCCCTCGCGCACCATCGGCACGTCCACGCGGTCCTGCCGGTTGAGCCAGCGGTAGCTCAGGCGTCCGTGGTCGCACATGAAATACCGATTCACCTCTGGGTTCGGGCGCGGGCGCGTGCGCACGATCTGATTGTCGCGCGTCTCGACGATCATGTTGCAGCCCTGGGAGCAGTTGGGGCACACGGACGCCGAGCGGTCCAGCTCCCAGGAGCGCGCCTTGTTCAGGGAGTCCTTCGACAGCAGCGCCCCCACCGGACAGAGGTCGATCACGTTGCCTGCCCACGGGTGCGTGAGATCCCGGCCCTCGAACTTGCCGATCACGGCGCGGTCGCCGCGTTCGCTGACGTTCAGGACGGGGTCGTGCGCCACGTCGTCCGTGAAGCGGACGCAGCGCGTGCACAGGATGCACCGGTTGGTCACGTACACCACATCGCCGCCAAAGTCCTCGGCGGGGTTGAAGCGCTTGGGGTCGCGCAGGCGCCCCTCGGCTCGGCCTTCCTGGTACGTGTAGTCCTGCAGCTCGCACTCACCCGACTGGTCGCAGATCGGACAGTCCAGCGGATGATTGATCAGCAGCATCTCGAGGACGCCTTTGCGGGCCTCGAGCGCACGCTCCGAGTAGACATGCACCACCTGCCCCTCCGCCGCTGCGGTCGCGCACGACGGAGCGAGCTTCGGCATCTTCTCCACGTCGACGAGGCACATGCGGCACACGCCCGCGACGGGGAGACCTGGGTGGTAGCAGTAGTGCGGCACGAGGACGCCGGCCGCCTTCGCCGCTTCGAGGATCGAGGTGCCGGCCGGCACGTTCACCGGCCGACCCTCAATCGTGAGATTCACCGTTGCTGTCTCAGCCATGTCGATTCGTCACGCCACTGCGGCCGGCACGAGGTGATGTTTCCTGGGCTTGATGAGCGCTTCGAAGTCTCCGCGGAACTTCTTCAGTCCGGAGCCGATCGGCGTCGCACACGAGTCGCTCAGCACGCAGATCGTGGTGCCGGTCATGTTCCAGCCAATGCTCTCGAGGGTTTCGAGATCCTCCGCGGTGCCCTCCCCGGCCACGAGCCGCTCCAGGATCCGGGTGGACCAGCCGGTGCCTTCCCGGCACTGCGTGCACTGCGCGCAGCTCTCGTGCGCGAAGAAGCGCGCGGCGCGTGCGATGAACTTCACCAGGTTCTGCGCGTCATCCACGCAGATCACGCCGCCGGAGCCCAGCATCGTCCCCTGCGCGACGAAGCCCTCGTAATCCATGAGGGAGGCTTCGGCCTCCGCCAGGGTCTGGATGGGCACGGAGATGCCACCCGGAATGATGGCCCGCAGCTTGCGCCCGGGCAGCGGGCCGCCGCACACGTCGTAGAGGAAATCCTTGAACGGGAAGCCCATTGGCATCTCGTAATTGCCCGGACGGGCGATGTTCCCGCACACGGAGTACAGCTTGGTCCCCGTGCTCTTCGGATTGTCGGACCGGCTGAACTGCTTGTACCAGGCCGCCCCGTTGGTCAGGATGTGCGGCACCGCCGCGAGCGTCTCCACGTTGTTCACCGTCGTCGGCTGCCCGAAGACCCCCGACACCGCTGGGAAGGGCGGCTTGATGCGCGGGTTGCCGCGCCGCCCCTCGATGGAGTTCAGCATCGCGGTCTCCTCGCCGCAGATGTAGGCTCCCGACCCGCGGTGCACGTAGACGTTCACCGTCTTGCCCGACCCGAGCGCGTTCGTTCCGAGCACACCGGCGGCATACACCTCGCGCAGCGCGGCCTCCACCCTCTCCAGCGGCTCGATGAACTCGCCGCGGATGTAGATGTAGCAGGTCTCCGCACCGATCGCGTATGCCCCGATCGCGCAGCCCTCGATGAGCGCGTGCGGCGTCCAGCGCATGATCTCGCGATCCTTGAACGTGCCGGGCTCGGACTCGTCGGCGTTGCAGACGAGGTAGTGCGGTTTGCCATCGCCGGGCTTCATGAACGACCACTTCACGCCCGTCGGGAAGCCGGCGCCGCCGCGGCCGCGCAGCCCCGACTCCTTCACCAGCGAGACGATGTCGGCAGGCGCCATGCCGAGCGCCTGCTCGAACGCGGCGTAGCCGCCACGCTGCTTCCAGCCGTCGAGCGTTGCGGCCGCCGGATCGCCGAAGTACTTCGAGAGCACCGGAGTCTCGCGCGGATGCGGCTTGTGAGGATATCCCATGTTACTTGTGTCGCGCGAGCAGGTCGGGGACGCGCTCCGGCGTCACGGATTCGACGAATTCCTCGTTGATCATCACCGGCGTGGCGAACCCGCACGCGCCCAGGCACTCCACCTCGATGACCGTGAATTTCCCGTCGGGCGAGGTGAGTCCCAGCTCCTGGCATCCGGTGTGACGCAGGAACGCATCCACAACGTCCTCGGCGCCGCAGATCTGGCACGGCGAGGTGGTGCACACCTGGACGAAGTATTTCCCGACGGGGTGCTGGTGGTACATCGTGTAAAACGTGACGACGCCCTTCACGTATGCCGGAGTGAGCTCCAGGATCTCGGCCACCTCCGCCATCGCCGGCTCGCTCACCCACCCACGCGCGTGCTGCACCATCCAGAGCGCGGGCAGCAGGGCGGCCATTTTCGTGGGATAGCGTGCCAGCAGGGTGTCCAGCTCCTGGCGCCGCGCCCCGACGAACACCGGCTCGTACGGCGCGTCCGGCTGCCGGGCGTGGGACGCGTCCGCCGGCGCGTCGACGCCGCCCACCTCGCGATGCGCGGCGCTCATCGATCGATCTCGCCCATCACGATGTCGATGCTCGCATTGATCGCGATCACGTCGGACAGGAGATGGCCCTCCACCATCCTCGGGATGGCCGAGAGGTTCACGAACGACGGCGGTCGTATGCGCCAGCGCACCGGTTTGGGGGTGCCGTCAGACACCATGTAGTAGCCCTTCTCGCCTTTGGGGCTCTCGACGGCCACGTACGACTCTCCGGCCGGCGGGCGCGGGCCCTCCATCACCTGCTTGAAGTGGTGGATCATCGACTCCATGTCGCTGGTGGCCTTACTCTTCGGCGGCAGGATCACCCGGTGGTCGGCGACGTTCACCGGACCGTCCGGCAGCCGCTCGATCGCCTGCTCGAGGATCCGGATCGACTGTCGCAACTCCTCCATCCGCACGAGATAGCGGTCGTACACGTCGCCATTCGTCCCGACCGGCACGTCGAAGTCGTACGTCTCGTAGTCGAGGTACGGGAAGTCCTTGCGGACATCGTACGCCACGCCCGATGCGCGGAGCATCGGTCCGGACAGCCCGTAGTTCACCGCCTCCTCTGCAGTCATCACGCCCAGACCGACCGTGCGACCCACCCAGATGCCGTTGCGGGTGACCACCCGGTCGATCTCGGCCAGGGTCCGCGGGAAGAGCTTCACGAACCCGCGCAGCGAGTCCATCCAGCCGTCGGGGATGTCCGCGCCCATGCCGCCCACGCGCGTGAACGTCGTCGTGAGGCGCGCGCCGATCCAGTCCTCGAACAGCTTGTAGACGTTCTCGCGTTCCTGAAACGACCACAGAAAGGGCGTGAACGCGCCGATGTCGATGCAGGTGGTGCCGAGCCAGACCAGGTGCGAGATCATGCGCGACAGCTCCATCAGGATCACGCGCAACACCTTGCACCGCTCGGTCATCTCGATCCCGAAGAGCCGCTCCGCGCCCAGCGCGAACGCGACGTTGTTCCCCGGCGAGTTGAGGTAATCCTCCCGGTCCGTCCAGGGGATGATCTGATTGTATTGCCGGTACTCGCCGATCTTCTCGAAGCCGCAGTGCAGATAGCCGATGTGCGGGATGCACCGCACCACGGTCTCGCCGTCCAGCTCCAGCACCAGCCGGAGCACGCCGTGCGTGGCCGGATGCTGCGGACCGATGTTGATGAGCATGTGCTCACCCGCGAGGTCCGGTTCCAGCGCTGGCGGTGCCTCGAGCGCCACCGGCGCGCCGGCCGCGTCCACCCCCAGCGGTACGCGTTGCGGGCGCCCCTGGGCGTCCAACCCCGTGGTAGACAGCTCGACCTCGATGGTCCGGTTCTTGGTCGCCATGATGCCTATTCCCCGGTGCGCTCGCCCGTCGTGAGGCGGCGACGCATGTCGTCAGGCAGGTCCTCGAAGGCCTGGACGATGTTTAGCTCCTCCAGCGAGTACCGCGCCTCCGGATTGGCCGCGAGCGCCTGGCGCAGCTGCTCGGAGCGGCTGAAGCGGCCGCGCAGCGGAAAATCCTTGCGCAGCGGGTAGCCCTCCCGATACTGCTCCCACATCAGGATGCGCCGCAGGTCCGGGTGCCCCTGGAACCGGATGCCGAACATGTCGTAACACTCGCGCTCCAGCCAGTCGGCGCCGCGGTACACGCTCCACACGCTCGGCACTTCCAGGGGCGTGCCTCGGGGCAGCAGCACCTTCAGGCGCAGGAAGCGGCGGAACGGCAGTGAACGCAGATGCCACACGACCTCCAGCGGACGGTCCAGGTCGCGGAACTCGACGGCGGTCACGTCACTGAGGTAGTCGTACCGCTGCGCGGGGTCCTCGTGCAGCCATCGGACGATGTCGAGGATGCGCGCCCGGTCCACGATCACCGTCGTCTCGCCCCACACAACCTCCACGCGCTGCACGGCGGCGCCGAAGCGCTCCTGGAGCGCCGC
>DATEPM010000181.1:0-5744 GCA_035273185.1 Gemmatimonadaceae bacterium | reverse complement strand
CACCCGCCCGACCCCGGGCGCGCGCCCCGCATCGTGGAAGTCGACATCCCGAGCGATGTGCGCTACATCGAACAGGTCGTGGAGCTGGTACGCCGCGAGTGCGAGCTGATGGACTTCGCCGCGCGGCAGCTGATGCTCAACCTCCCCGTCGCGCTCACCGAGGCGCTCTCCAACGCCATCCTCTACGGCAATCGCGACGATCCGGAGAAGCACGTCCGGGTCACCGCGCGCGTGGACCCCGGCGCGCTCGTGGTGGAGGTACAGGACGAGGGCTGCGGCTTCGATCTGGACGCCTGCACACTGGACCCCACCACCCCGGACAACGTGGACCGCGAGGACGGCCGCGGGCTCTTTCTCATGCGCCAGCTGATGGACCGCGTGGAGCGCTTCGGCCAGAACGGCCGCAACGTCGTGCGTCTGACCCTGCATCGCGCATGAGCGACCTGACGGCCGTGCTCACGGCCTTTCGCGACGCCACCCAGTGCGAGGCCGCGGTGTGGACGCAGTCCGCGCCCGACCAGCCCCCCGCGCCCGAGGCGCGTACCGCGACGAGCCGGCTGCCCGAGGTGCTGCCCGCACCCGGCGATCCCGCGCGCACGTATCACACCCTCAGCGGTCCGCTGGTGGTCACGGCCGTGCCCGGCCCGCGGCGCGCCTGGCTGGTGCTCGGCCCGTGCCCCGATCCCAACCTCGAGATCGGAAGCTATCTGAAGTTTCTGCTCCCCGTGGTGTCGCAGTATCTCCAGTCGGCGCTCGAGGTGGAGCACGCAGCGAACGAGCTGGCCGAGCGCTACGAGGAGATCAATCTGCTGTACACCATCAGCGAGATCCTCGGCCGCACCGTGTCGCTGGAAGAGGCGGCGCGCACCATCCTCACCGAGATCTCCGAGACCGTCGGCGCCCGGCGTGCCTCCATCCTCGTCCACGAGCCGCCCACGGACCTGCTGCGCGTCGTGGCTGCGCTCGGCGCCGACACCCGCGTCACCGCGCCCATCGCCGTGAACGATCAGTGCAGCGTCAGCGCGCGGGTCTACCGCACGCAACATCCGCTGCTGGTGGAGGAGGGCCAGATGGTCTGTGCGGCGGAGGCGCCGTACCGCCGGGGGGCGATGCTCTCGGTGCCGATCATGTGGACCACGCCGGGGGGCGGCGAGCCGCTGGGCGTGGTGAACCTCTCCGACCGCCGCTCCGGGCACCCGTTCACCGCCGGCGACCAGAAGCTGATCGCCGCGATCGCCACGCAGATCGGGACCGCCATTCAGAATGCGCGGCTGGTGCACGAGTCCCTCGCCCAGCAGCGGCTGGTGCACGAGATGGAGCTCGCGCACGATCTGCAGATGAAGCTGCTCCCCGCCTCCTCCATCGTCGCGCCGGACGCCACGGTCGCCGCGCGCGTGGTGCCGGCGGAGAGCGTCGGCGGCGACTTTTACAATCTGTTCAAGCTGGGGGAGCGCCGCGTCGGCATCATGATCGGCGACGTGTCGGGACACGGCTACCAGGCCGCGCTCATCATGGCATTGATGATGAGCGCCTCCGCCATTCACTCGCAGACCACCGCCGATCCGGGCGAGACCCTGCACGCGCTCTTCTCCACCGTACGCGACGAGCTCGCGACCACGGAGATGTTCATCTCCGCGTTCTATGGCGTGATCGACCGGGCGCGCGGCGATCTGTACTACGCCAACACCGGCCATCCACATGCCTTCATCATGGATGCCTCCGGCGGATGCGAGCGCCTGGCCGCCATCGATCCGCCGCTCGGGATGGCCGAGCAGCCGCCGATCACGGCCCAACGTCCCTGGAGACCGGGCGAGCATCTCCTCGTCCTCTTCACGGACGGCGTGAGCGATGCCCGCAATCCCTCGGGCGAGCGGCTCGGCGAGGAGCGCGTCCTCGCGGTGATCCGGGAGCACCGGCGTGAGACCGCCGCAGCCATCCTGCAGCACGTGCTGGATCTGGTGGAGCGGCACACGCTCGACGCCCCCCGGCGCGACGATCTCACGGTCGTGCTGCTGCGCAGCTGAACGACCGCCGAACAGGGACACACCCATCGGCACCGCGGACGAACCGCCCCCTCCCCCTCCTCCCCCCCGCGCACACCCGCCGGTCCGCAAGGGGCTCGGGCAGCACTTCCTGAGCGATCCCCGCATTCTGGAACGCATCGTGGACGCGCTGCAGCTCGAGGGTCCGGAGACGGTCGTGGAGATCGGTCCGGGACGCGGCGCGCTCACGGACCTGTTGGCGGCGCGCGCCGCGCGCGTCATCGCTGTCGAATACGACCGCGCGCTCGCCGCACTCCTGCGCGCGCGCTACGCCGCGCAGCCGCAGGTGACCATCGTGGAAGCCGACGTCCTGCGCGTGGATCTGGCCGCCCTGGCCGGCCCGGATTTCGTGCTCGCCGGCAACGTGCCGTACTACATCACCACACCGATTCTCTTTCGCGCGCTGGAGCCCCCGCGCGCACGACGGGCCGTGTATCTGGTGCAGCGTGAGGTGGCCGATCGGGTGGTGGCGGCCGCCGGGTCGCCCGCCTACGGCGCCCTCTCCGCCAACGTGCAGGCACTCGCGCGGGCCGAGCGCCTGTTCCGCGTGCCGGCAGGCGCCTTTCAGCCGGCGCCCAGGGTGGAGAGCGCGGTGCTGCGTGTGGTACCCCTCGCCCGGCCGCTCATCGAGTCCGCGGAGGAGACGCCCTTCCGCGTGCTGGTGCAGGCCGCCTTCGGGATGCGCCGCAAGCAGATGCGCCGGGTGGTGCGGTCGCTGTTCGAGCTCGACGCCGCGGACGCGGACGCCATGCTCGCTCGCGCCGGGATAGATCCGGAAGTGCGTCCCGAAACGCTCAGCGCCGACGCGTTTGCCAGGCTGCTGCGGGTGCGGCGCGCGGCGGAATGAGCGCACGGAGTGACGCGGCGGCCGGGCGCAGATCAGAGATCGCGATACCCGGCCGTCGGCGTTCGGTCGTCCGGCCTATCGGTTCGTCAGCGCGTAGCTCAGTCCTTCCAGCTCCATCGCCATGTTCACCGTCTTCACCGTGACGTCGGGCGGGGCCTGCAGTTGCGTGGGCGCGAAGTTCAGAACGGCCTTGATCCCGGTGCGGACGACGCGATCGAGCACCGCCTGGGCGTCCTCGGCCGGCACGGTGAGCACGGCGATGTCCGGTTCGTCCCGCGCGACGTCGCGCTCCAGGTGTTCGATGTCGTGCACCATGACGCCGTCCAACCTCCGGCCGATCTTCTCGGGGTTGCTGTCGTAGGCGGCGAGAATGCTGAAGCGGCGCTGACGAAAGCCGCGGTACTGCGCCAGGGCCGCGCCGATCTTGCCGGCCCCCACGATGATGACCTTCCACTCGCGTCCGAGGCCGAGGATCTCGCGCAGCCGTTCCGCGAGCTCCGGGACGGAGTAGCCCAGACCGCGTTTGCCGAAGGAGCCGAAGAACGACAGGTCTTTCCGGACCTGCGCGGAGGTGGTGCCGCCCCGTCGCGCGAGCTCGTCGCTGGAGATGGTGCTGAGACCGCGGCTCTCGAAATCCTCGAGGAAGCGTAGATAGGCAGACAGCCGCCGAACCGTGGAATCCGCGATGTGTTTCGCCACAGCAGATGGAGGGTGCTTGTGAATGAATTCACAAGTTAAAAGCACCTACTCGGCTGCACCAGTAATTCACCCCAGGTTATCTTCGGGGCCATGCCGGTCCACGTGTCCTCGGAAATCGGCCGCTTGCGCTCGGTACTGGTGCATTCCCCCGGCCCCGAGCTGTGCGCGGTGACCCCGACCAACCGCGCCGAATTCCTGTACGACGACATCATCGACGCCGATGCCGCCCAGCGCGAACATCGGCGCTTCATTGCCATTCTGGAGCGGTTCGCCCGGGTGTATCAGGTGCGCGATCTGCTGGCGGAGGTGCTGGCGAACGAGCCCGCGCGCGAGCTGCTGATCCGCGAGACGATGGACATCGTGCCCTCCGAGCCACTCGCACGCGACATCAGCGAGCTGGACGCCCACGAGATCGTGCGGCTGTTGATCGAGGGGCGCGAGGAGCCCCCCGGACCCCTGGCCAAGGCGCTGAACGAGCGCGGCTACGTGCTGCCGCCGCTTCCGAACCTCTTCTTCACGCGCGATAGCTGCATCGCGTCCGGCGACCACGTGCTCATCGGCTCGATGCGCTACGCGATCCGCTGGACCGAGGCCATCGTGATGAAGGCGCTGTTCACGCATCACCCGCAGCTCGCGAACGCGGGACTGCTGTACGATGGCGCGTCGGAGCGGCGGGTGAACTACACCCTCGAAGGGGGCGATGTCCACACCCTCCGCCGGGATCTCGTGGTGCTCGGCTTCAGCGAGCGCTCCAGCCCCGCGGGCATCGATCAGTTGGCACAGCTGTTCTTCGCGCGCACGGGGGTCACCGACGTCATCGTCGTGGTGATGCCCAAAGTGACGACCGCCATCCACCTGGACATGGTGTTCACCCAGGTGGACCGTGATCTGTGCGTGGTGTATCCCCCGCACTTCATCGGGCCCGAGCGGCTTCCGGTGCTGCACTGGCACAAGGGCGAGGAGACGCTCCGCGAGCCCGAGAGCATCTTCGCGGCGCTGCGCGACTGCGGCATGCCCATGGAACCGATCTTCTGCGGGGGGCAGCACCGCACCACCCAGGAGCGCGAGCAGTGGGCATCCGGCTGCAACTTCGTCGCGATGCGCCCGGGCCTGGTGCTGTCGTATCAGCGCAACGAAGCCACGCTGCGGGAGTTGCAGCGGATGGGCTTCACCGTGGTCTCGGGCGTGTCCTTTCTCACCGGCGAGGCTCGCATCGCCGAGGGCGAGCGCGCCGCCATCACCTTCGAGGGCGCGGAGCTGGTGCGCGGCGGCGGCGGTGCGCGGTGCATGACCTGCCCCATCGAGCGCGTGGACCCGTGGGAGTGATCGCCGGCCGATGACCCACGGCGTCACGCTCACCGCGCCGGAGACCCTGCTCACGACGCGCGCGCTGGACTTTCTCGCGGCCGGGCCCGCCAATTCGCAGACGCTCATCTCGCACGTCTGCCAGCTGCCCGGGGCGCCCGCGGCGGTGGCGGAGCACCTGGCGCTCACGCTCTTTGCCGGGCAGCGGCGCTTCGTTCGGGAGGGCGATGGGCGCTGGCGTCTGGCGCTCCCGCACGAGACGGCGCCGCCGGCGCTGGCGGCCGCGGATGCCGAGCAGCTGGATGCGCTCACCTATGCCGTGGTGGACGTCGAGACCACCGGTGGGGGTGCGCGACGGGGGGACCGTATCACCGAGGTCGCGGTCGTGCAGGTGCGGAACGGGGTTGCGACCACGGCGGTCGACACCCTCGTGAACCCGCAGCGCTCCATTCCGCCCTGGGTCTCGCGCCTCACGAACATCTCCTGGGACATGGTGAAGCACGCGCCCACCTTTCCCGAGATCTGCGATCAGGTGCTCGGCGCCCTGGACGGCCGCGTGTTCGTCGCCCACAACGCGGGCTTCGACTGGAAGTTCGTCTGCATGGAGGTGGAGCGCGCGACCGGCCGCACCCTGCACGGCCGCCGGCTCTGCACCGTGCGCCTCGCGCGGAAGCTGCTGCCGCAGCTGCGCCGCCGCTCTCTGGATCACCTCGCCCTGCACTATGGCATCGAGATCACCGGGCGGCATCGCGCCGGAGGCGATGCGGTCGCCACGGCACAGGCATTTCTGCGACTGCTGGGAGAGGCACGCGATCGCGGATGCACCGGCTGGCCCGACCTCGAGCGGCTGG
>DATEPM010000180.1:0-76650 GCA_035273185.1 Gemmatimonadaceae bacterium | reverse complement strand
CCGGCGCTCGGCTTCCTGCTTATAGAAGCGGTCGTTGTACTCCGTGGCGGGCAGCCGCAGCACCGTCGCGTACTCGGCGCGCGCGCGGGCGCGGTCGCCGCGGTCGGCGTACACCGCCGCCAGATCCAGGTGGTGCGTGATGCGCCCGGGTTCCAGCGCCACCGCCCGTTCGAGGTCGCGCTGCGCGTGCTCCCAGCTCGCCTCGCCGAACACATGGCCGCCCAGCAGATGCTTCGCCGCGAAGCGCTGCAGTCCGTTCAGCCGCATGATCTCCGCGTTCCACACACCCAGCACGTGCCACGCGCCCGCGTTGGTCGAGTCCAGCCGCAGCGCCTGATCCGTTTCATTGTATACCGCCGACGCATACTTCACACGCTCCGATGTTCCCTTGGACAGCGCCGCCCTGCCCAACGCCTTGGCCAGCGCGAAGTGCGCCCAGGTGGAGCTGGGGTTCGCCGCCACCGCCCGACGCGCGAGACCCTCGCTGCGCGCGTACAGCGCCGCGCGCTGCGGCGGATCGCTGAACTCGCCCAGATCGGCTGCCGCGTTCGCCGCCTTCCAGAGCGCGTCCACGTCGCTGGAGTCCAGCGCTACCGCCGCCTCATAGTGCCGCAGTGCTGCCGGGAGGTTCATCGCCGCCACGGCGCTGTCGCCCTCCGCCACGTGCGCCGCCGCGGTCTGGGCCGCTGCCCCGCGCGCGGCCAGGAGCATTGCGGTGAGCGCGGCGGCGCGTATGCTCATGCGCACCTTCATGACCAGAGCTCTAGGACTCCTGGTGAGAGACGCTGTCGACATCATCGCGCTTCGCACGAATGGCCCGCGGTCGTCGCGAAGCGGCCAACCTAGACGTACCCCGAAGTACGGTCAATGCTCGCGCATCGCCTGATCGAGCGAAAGCGCGACGGCGGCCGTCTGGAGCCAGGGGAGTGGCACGCGCTGGCGCGCGCGTATGCCGCGGGCCACATCCCCGACTATCAGATGGCGGCCTTTCTGATGGCGTGCTTCATTCGCGGGTTGGATCGCGGCGAGACATCGGCCCTCACCGAGGCGATGCTCGCGAGCGGCGACCGGCTGCAGCTGGCGGACCTCGGCGTGCCGCGCGTGGACAAGCATTCCACGGGCGGCGTGGGGGACAAGGTCTCCATCGTGCTCGCACCCCTGGTTGCCTCGCTCGGCGTCGCGGTGCCGATGATGTCGGGCCGCGGATTGGGCCACACTGGCGGAACGCTCGACAAGCTCGAATCCGTGCCCGGCATGCGCACCGATCTCACCCTGGCGCAGGCCCGGGCGCAGATCCAGCGCATCGGCTGCGCGCTCATTGGCCAGACCAGGGAGATCGCCCCCGCCGACCGCAAGATGTACGCGCTCCGCGACGCCACCGCGACCGTGGAGTCCATCCCGCTCATCTCCGCGTCCATCATGAGCAAGAAGCTCGCGGAAGACCTCACGGGCCTGGTGCTGGACGTCAAGCGCGGCAGCGGCGCGTTCCTGCCGCAGCTCGACCGCGACCTCGAGCTGGCCCAGTCGATGATCCGCCTGGGTGCCGATCACGGCTGTCCCGTGGTGGCGCTGGTGACCGCGATGGACCGGCCGCTCGGCCGCGCCTGCGGCAACGCGCTGGAGGTGGAGGAGGCCATTCTCACGCTCAAGGGCGACGGACCCCCCGATCTGCTGGAGGTGACGTACGCCTTAGGCGCGGAGATGCTGGTGCTGGCAGGCGCCGCCGCCGATACGGACGCCGCGCGGCGCGCGATGGAAAAATCCATCGGCACGGGCCGCGCGGCGGAGCGCCTGCAGGAGATCATCGAAGCCCAGGGCGGCAACCCCGGCGTGGTGGAGGATCCCGCCGTGCTGCCACAGGCCGAAGAGTGCGAGCTCTTTCCCGCGCCGCGCCGCGGCTTCGTCTCGCGCGTGGAGCCCCGCGCCATCGGACGCGGCATCATCGCGCTCGGCGGCGGCCGCACGACGATGGAGGACCGGGTCGATCCCACCGTGGGCTTCGTCGTCACCGCGCGTCCCGGCGACTGGGTGGACCAGGGAGAGCCGCTGGCGACGATCTTCGCGCGCGACCGCGCCGGGATCGAAACCGGCCGTCAGGCACTGCGTGCCGCGATCGTCATCTCGGACGAGGCCGATCCGCCGCTCCCGCTCGTGTCGCATCGCGTGACGGGCACGGGAGTGCAGGTGATACAGCAGGCGTAGCGCGCGGTAAGGGAGGGAACTTCCCTTTCGATTACGTCGCGGTACAATTCCGAAGTTCCCTGCTCCTCGAGTCCCGCGCAGCACAATTCCGCAGGTCCGTCGCCCTCCGCCCACCGCCCTCTGCCCCACATCACCATGCCCCCGAAGATCGCGAAATTCGTCGGATTGGGTGCGTTTGGCGGAATCGTCGTGTTCGCGGCGATCTTCGCGCTCATTCTCTGGGCCGTGTTCCCGCGGCCCACCAACGGCATCGATCACATCGAGTCCGCCGTCACCTACATCGCGATGATCACCATGTTCGTCGCCGTCGCCATTGTGCACGTGGTGATCGGGCGCGGGCTGCTGGCGTACAGCAAGGGGGAGCGGAGGCTGGTCTGACGGGCGCAGAACGATCGGCTGGAGCGCGCGCGCGATCGAGCAGTTAATGCTCCGTATCGCCAGAGGCGCCCGATAGCTGTATCATACGCGCCCATGAAACCCAAAGAGCTCACCCTCCGCGGCGTGATTCTCGGCGGGCTGATCACGACCCTGTTCACCGCCGCGAACGTGTACCTTGGCCTGAAGGTGGGCCTCACATTCGCCTCGTCGATCCCCGCCGCCGTGATCTCGATGGCGGTATTGAGCGCGGTGAAGGACTCATCGATCCTCGAGAACAACATCGTGCAGACCGTCGCCTCGGCGGCGGGCACGCTCTCCGCCATCATCTTCGTGCTGCCGGGACTCGTCATCGTCGGCTGGTGGACGGGGTTCCCCTTCTGGCAGTCGTTTCTCATCTGTCTCAGCGGCGGCGTGCTCGGAGTGCTGTTCACCATTCCACTGCGCCGGGCGCTCGTCACGACGTCGGACCTGCCGTACCCGGAAGGCGTCGCCGCCGCGGAAGTGCTCCGGGTGGGATCCGGCACGCGCGGCGAGATCACGGACGAAACGGGCGAGGCGCGCGAGGGACTCGTCGCCGTGATCCTCGGTGCCGTGGCCTCGGGCGGGCTCGCGATCGTCACGGCGACACGCGTCGCCGCCGCGGAGGTGACGGGCTACTTCGCCCTCGGTGCGCGCGCGGCCAGCGGCTATGACGTCGCGTGGTCGCTCGCGCTGCTCGGCGCGGGACACCTCGTCGGCCTGTCGGTAGGTATGGCGATGCTCACGGGGCTGATCATCGCATGGGCGATCGCGGTGCCGATCCTCACGTCGCTGGCGCCCATTCCCGCCGGCGTCACGCTGGCGGCGAACACGGGACACATCTGGGCCACCCAGGTGCGCTTCATCGGCGCGGGCGCCATCGGCATCTCGGCCATCTACACCCTGGCGACGCTCACCAGGCCCGTGCTCAGCGGTCTCGTGAGCACCCTCGCCGCGTCGCGCGCCAGGGGCACCGGCGACGATCGCGATCGCGACCTGCCGCCCCCCTGGATTGTCGCCATCGCGATCGGGTGTGCCGTGATCGCCGGCTACCTCGCGTACACCTTCGCGCGATCGACGGTGCTCGTCGGGAGCGCGGGGCTGCTCACGATCATCGCCGTGCCCTTCGTCGTGATCGCAGGCTTCGTCATCGCCGGCATCTCCGGCTACATGGCGGGTCTCATCGGCGCGTCCAACAGCCCGATATCCGGCGTGGGCATTCTCTCGATTGTCCTCTGCGCATCGCTCGTGGGCATCGCCGTGCATCCGGCGCCAAACATGCAGCCGGCGCTCGTCGCGTTCGCGCTCTTCGTCACGGCGATCGTCTTTGCCTGCGCAACGATCTCCAACGACAACCTGCAGGACCTCAAGACCGGCCAGCTCGTGGGAGCGTCGCCCATGCGGCAGCAGATCGCGCTCATCATCGGCGTCGCCGCGGGCGCGTCGGTGATCCCGTGGGTGCTCAACCTGCTCGCGAGGGCCTACGGCTTCGCGGGCGCGGCAAACGTCGGCGTGCTGGCACCCAATCCGCTCCCCGCGCCACAGGCGACACTGATCTCCGCGCTGGCCAAGGGCGTGATCGGAGGCAGCCTCAATTGGACGATGATCGGTGTCGGCGTGCTGGTGGGAATTGGCCTCATTCTCGTCGACGCCGCGCTCGGCGCGCTCGGCAAGCTGCGCATCCCACCGCTCGCGGTCGGCATTGGCATCTACCTTCCGATGTCGGCCACCTTCGCCGTGGTGATCGGCGCGATCATGTCGCACTGGTACGCCCGCCGCGTTCGCAGGATGCCGGATCCGGATCGCGCCGACCGACTCGGGACGCTCGTGGCGTCCGGGCTCATCGTCGGCGAGAGCGTCTGGGGCGTCATCAATGCGGGGCTGATCGTCGGCCTGTCGAGCGAGGCGCCGATCGGCCTCGTCCCCGAGAGCTTCGCTCCCGCGCCGTGGCTCGGGTTGATCATGTTCGTGGCGATCGTCGCGTCGCTCTACCACTGGATGCTGAAGCGATCGCGGGCGATGTGAGGCTCGCGCGGACCGCTCCTGCTCCGGGAGCGGAGCGCGCGCGCCTCATCGCCATCAGCAATTCATGGCTGCAACGTGAGGTCCGAGAGGGCGACGCGGTACTCCTTCGCCTGCGCATCGTACGCCACGCGGTACGAGTCCGGATAGAAACCAGGCAGCGGATACTTCTGAGGCACCGGGATCGGGGTCACGACGTTTGGCTGCGACCGGAGGTATGCACGGGTGATCATCGGCTCGTAGAAGATGAAGCGGCCGTTCCAGGAGCCGTAGATGAAAGTCTTGGTGAACGGCTGATACCGTTCAGGGTGGCCGAGCAACCCCTGGAGCTCCGGCGAGCGCACATCGCTCCAGTGCAGGCCCATGTGCGGCACGGCGAGGGCAGCGGGCGGCCCGGGGACCACATAGAAGGGCGGGACGTAGTCGCCGACGGGCAGGTTGCTGGCCTTGGCGGCGAACTGGGGATCGCTCGGATCGATCGCGTTCCGCTCGGCGAGCGAGATGGTGTAGAAGTGGAAATCGAAGTGCGGCACGCCGTAGGCGGGGGCAGGATCGTGGCCCTGCGGGTTCCAGTCGAGTTCCACGAGCTGATACGGAGCCGGCGCCTGCGCGGGCAGCGGCAGAAGGTATTCATGCATGCCGGACGTCGGCAGCCCGCCGAGCGCGCGCGCATCCAGGGCGATTCCGAGCTCGAGCGGCGCGTCCGACTTCTCGTCACGGACGACGTACGCCCGCGCCATCCCGTCGCCGACCTTCCGGGGAACGCCGTACTGGCGGTGCGCTCCGGGTTGGTCATATCCGGCACGATTGAATGTTGAGAGGCTCGCCGGCGGAGGACCGGCCGGGTTGGGCGCGTCGGGGGCGCAGGCGGCGAGCAGGGCGAGACTGGCAACGGCAAGTGCGGCACGAACGGGTGAGTTCATGTAGGTCCCTCCTTCGGGATGTGGTGGACGGCCGGCACGCAGCGCACTGATGCCGCCGCGCGAACGGCCGGTTTCGCGATCTATCCCGCTCCGCGCATGCTTGTCAATACGTGCGGTTCCCGGCTGGTGGGCTGCACGAAGGAGCGTCCGGCGCGATCAGGGTCTCCCATGCGTCCCCTCGACGCGGATGGCGATTAGCGGATCCCCATGGGCGCGGAGCGCGAGACACAGTTGCATGCCGGCATCGAGCGGCGAGCCAGCATCGGGCAGCATGTCTCGTCACTCCGCGGGGTCCTCGGCCCCCCGGTCCCGCTCCGATGCGGCCGCGAGGAGTGTCGCCGGGTCGACGCCATAGAGCCGGCGCAACTCCCCGTACAGCGCCGCATCGTGCTCGCGCAGCTGCTGCGGGTTCTCGAAGAAGGTCTCCGTCGCCACGGCGAAGAACTCTGCCGGATTGGTCGCCCATAGGCATTCAGGACGCTCTGCTGCGGATTGGCGCGTAGCCGCTCGTACTCCGGGGCGAGGGCGCGTGCCCACGCCCGATAATCGCTCGGCCGCTCGAGGTAAGGTACGCCGTCGGCCGCCCCGTCCTCACTGTCGAGCTGGTGCGCGAACTCGTGGAGGATCACGTTCTCGCCGTCGTGCGCATCGCGCGCTCCCGCACGGGCCGCGTCCCACGCGAGCACGACCACGCCGTCTTGCCAGGACTCCCCGAGACGGTCGTCAGCCCGCTCCGTCACGACGCCGCCGTGGTGCTCCACGTCGGGCGCGCGATAGGCGGCCGGGTACACGAGAATGCTGATGAGCCGGGGATAGTAGCGCGGCTCTGGCTCTCCGAGGAGCAGCAGGGCGGCGTGGCCGGCAATCGTTACGCGCACCTCGTCGGTGAGTTCCAACCCGCCGCATCCCTCGAACTGCTTTTCCGCGAGCAGCACCTGCACGTGACCCTCCAGCGCGCGCTGTGTGGGGGCCGGCAGCCGCGCATACAACGGGACGGTGTTCGACAGGATGGCGCGCCATGCCGCCGGGAACGGGGCGGCTCGCACGCGCGCGCGCCGCCGTCGGCGGAAGAATCGCACCGGGTCGGGCAGGAGCACAAAGATGCGCAGGAGCGAGTCGCGCAGCAGCTCCGCGCCAGCTGACGCGCGCGCTGCGCGCGGCTGCTGCTGTTCGGCAGCGAACCGATTCGCCCCGCGGGCAACGGCGATGAGCAGGACGATGCTCACCGCCAGGACTATCGCGATCGTTGCGACCGATTCCGCCACGGGGGTGACAATGCGGGTGGAGCGGCTCAGCGAACGAGGTGTCTAAGGAGGTGTCTATCGATCGCGCGAGCGTCGAGATCCAGGATCCAGTGCTCCTCCACCCCGGCGCCAAGATAGAAATCCCGCCTCCGAATCCGATCTGCGCGCTTCGCGCTAGGCGAGAGCGCCTCCATCGCGAGCAGGAGGCGAGTGACGGCGGATGTCCCGCATCATCGTAAGTCTGCTCGGCGCGCGGGAGCGGGGGCAAGGGCACGCGGCAATCTCCTCATTCACGCCAGCGGCCGGTCGCCGCTTGCCGCCGCGCCACGCGGGTGTATCATCGACCGGGCTGATAGTCGAGGAACCCTCATGCACCGACGCACACCCACGGCGCTGCTCGCCGGAATGCTGGTATGTGGCGCCACCACATCCGCCCGGGCGCAGAGGCTCGCGGTGACGCTCCTCGGTACCGACTCGCCAGCGCTGATGCCGGAGCGCTCCGGCCCTAGCATCCTCGTCCAGGCGGGGCCCGAGAAGCTGCTCTTCGACCTTGGACGCGGAGCTGCGCTCCGTCTGTGGGAGAGCGGGGTCCCCCTGCGCGCGCTGTCGGCGGTGTTCTTCACGCATCTTCACTCCGACCATGTCTCAGGGTTCCCCGATCTGTGGCTCACGGGCATGCTCCCCAATCGGAGCTTCGCGCACCGCACCGAAGCCATGCAGGTCTACGGCCCCGCCGGCACGCGCGCGATGATGGCGCACCTGGCGCAGGCGTATGAGGCCGACATTCGCATCCGCCAGGCGGACGAGCACATCCCACCCGCGGCGGCGGTGATCGTCGCGACGGACGTCGGCCAGGGAGTGGTGTACGAGCGCCATGGAGTGAGGGTCACCGCGTTCGACGTGGACCATGGAGACCTGATCAGGCCGGCGCTCGGCTACCGGATCGATTACGCGGCGCACTCCGTGGTGCTCTCGGGCGACACGCGCGTGAATGACAACTTGATCAGATTCGCGGCCGGAACGGACGTGCTGTTTCACGAAGTTGCCCTCGCGCCGCCGGAGCTGCTGGCGCGATCGGACGCCGCGCGACGCGTGATCGCCCACCACACCACGCCCCAGGCAGCGGCCACGGTGTTCGGGCGCGTGAACCCGCGCCTCGCCGTCTACACGCACATCGTGCTCCTCGCCACCGAACCGGATATCCCGGCGCCTACCGTCGCGGAGCTCGTGAACGCCACGCGCGCAGGATATCCCGGCCGCTTCGAGGTTGGCGAGGATCTCATGACCGTCGAGGTGGGGGACTCGATCGTCGTGCGCCGGCAGATGACGGCCAAGGCACCCGCGCAGGCCGCAGAACACGCGGCAGAACAGGCAGCAGCTCCGGCGATTCAGACATCGGTTCCGTCTGCGATACCGTCAGCGGCGCAGGCGACGGCGACACCGGCTACTCAGGTTGTCCTCCTTGGCACCGGCACCCCGCTGCCCGATCCCGCGCGCGCCGGTCCGTCCACCGCCCTCGTCGTCAACCGCACGGCGTACATCGTCGACTTCGGCGTCGGGGTGGTGCGCCGCGCGGCGGCCGCTCGCGACCGGGGCGTCGCGGCGCTAGAGCCCATGAAGCTCCGCATCGGCTTCATCACGCACCTGCATTCGGATCACACGCTCGGCCTGGCCGACGTGATCCTCACGCCGTGGATCATGGGCCGCACAGAGCCGCTGGAGCTGTACGGCCCTCCCGGACTGCTCGCGATGGTGGACCACCTGCTGCAGGCGTATGCCGTCGACATCCGGACGCGTACGGAGGATCTGGAGCACGCCAACCGCACCGGGTTCCGCGTCCACGTGCACGAGGTGACGCCCGGCGTGGTGTATCGCGATTCCAACGTCGTCGTCACGGCATTCGACGCACGTCACGGCGACGTGCTGCGATCGTACGGATATCGCCTGCAGACGACCAACCGCAGTATCGTGATCGCCGGAGACGCGAGCGCGCGGGCTGCACTCGCGGAGCAGTGCCGCGGGTGCGACGTGCTGATCGACGGAACGTACACACAGGCCTCGTTCGCGCTGGTGTCGCCCGCATGGCAGCGGTATCGGGAGTCATATCACACCTCGACGACGGATCTCGCGGCAATCGCCACTCGGGCGCATCCGGGATTGCTCATCCTCACGCACCGCGGGAACGCCGGCTGCGACCAGGCCAACACCGCGGAGTGCCGCCGGGCGGGCAGCGAGGCGCAGATGCTGCGGGAGGTTCGGGAGGGATATCGGGGCAGGGTGGTCGCGGGCCACGATCTGGACATCTATTGAGCGGCTGCGCCATGCACGGGACGACCAGCGAACGCGAGAAGATGCTTCGGGGCGAGCTGTACGATCCGCTCGACCTCGAGCTGGTGGTCGCCCGCGAGCGCGCCCGCGACCACTGCCAGGCACTCAACGCGACGCGTGAGGCGGACACGCAGACGCGGCGCGACATCCTCCGCCAGCTGTTCGGTGCGGGGGGCGACACGGTGTGGATGCAGCCCCCCTTCTACTGCGACTACGGCACGAACATCGAGCTGGGGGAACGCGTCTTCTTCAACTTCAACTGCGTGGTGCTGGACGTCTGCCGAGTGCGAATCGGGGACTTCTCATTGTTCGGACCGGCCGTGCAGATCTACACGCCGATGCATCCGCTGGACACCCAACTGCGGCGCCGGCAGGAATGCGGCAAGCCGGTGGAGATCGGCTCGGACGTCTGGGTCGGCGGCGGCGCGCTCATCCTGCCGGGCGTGCGGATCGGATCGCGCGCCGTGATCGGTGCCGGGAGCGTCGTCACGCGCGACGTGCCGGAGGGCGTGTTCGCCGCCGGGAATCCGTGCCGGGTGATCCGGGAGATCACAAACGCGCAGCCGATCGACGCCGGGCCGCCTGCACGGTGAGCGGCGCGGCCTTCGACGTGATCCCATCTCCTGTGCGAAGCGCATCCCGCGTCGCCGGCCAACCGCGCAGCCTGCGGATCGCGTACGATCGGGTGGGGGCGCGCGTCTCGATACTTCTTCCAGCCGGAGTTGGATGGTGACGCTCTGACGAGCCGTCTCAACGACCTTGGCGCGGAGAGCTGGGACGTCGTGGCCGTGAGCCCCCTGGCGATGATGCGGGGCCGCACACGGGACACGGTCGTCCTGCTCAAGCGGCAGAGCGCTCGGCATCGCGAGGGCACCGAACGGCGCGGGCTCGACGTCCGAATCGTGTCTGCCTGACGAGGGAGCAGGGGAGGTCGCCCGCTCCGCCGCCGGCCTCGGACGCGCTGCTCGGCGAATTCCGCAGCGGCACGCCAGAACGCAACGAGGGAGCACAGCGATGGTGCCCCCTCGTGCGTTGCGCCGCTGCTCAGATGTCCAGATTCGACACGAACCGCGCGTTCTGCTCGATGAACACCCGCCGGGGCTCCACGTCATCGCCCATCAGCGTCTGGAAGGTTTGGTTGGCCAGCACCGCATCCTCCATGGATACCTTGAGCAGGGTGCGCCGCTCGGGGTCCATGGTGGTGTGCCACAGCTGCTCCGGGTTCATCTCCCCGAGGCCCTTGTAGCGCTGGACGTTCACGCTCCCGCGCCCGTCCCCGTTCCCCAGCCGCGACGCGATCGCGTCGCGCTCGGTGGGGTCGTAGGCGTAGTACTCCTCCTTTCCCTTGGCCACGCGGAAGAGCGGCGGCTGGGCGATGTAAACGTATCCCGCGTCGATCAGCTCTCCCATCTGCCGGAAGAAGAACGTGAGCAGCAGCGTCCGGATGTGCGCGCCGTCCACGTCCGCGTCGGTCATGATGATGATCTTGTGATAGCGCGCCTTGTCGATCTCGAACTCGTCCTTGATGCCGGTGCCGATCGCGGTGATGATGGTCCGGATCTCCTCGTTCGAGAGCACTTTGTCGATGCGCGCCTTCTCGACATTTATGATTTTGCCTCGAAGCGGCAAAATCGCCTGGAAGTCGCGCCGTCGCCCCTGCTTGGCCGAGCCCCCGGCGGAGTCGCCCTCCACCAAGTACAGCTCGCACAGTGCGGGGTCCGTCAGCGAGCAGTCGGCCAGCTTGCCGGGCAGGTTGCCCACCTCCAGCGCCGACTTGCGCCGGGTGAGGTCGCGCGCCTTGCGCGCCGCCTCGCGCGCCCGCGCCGCCGACACGGCCTTCTCCACCACGATGTTCGCCGTGCGGGGATGTTCGTCCAGGTAGCTGCCCAGCCACTCGTTCACCACGGTCTTCACCGCGGACTCCACCTCGGAGTTGCCGAGCTTCGTCTTGGTCTGCCCCTCGAACTGCGGCTCGCGCACCTTCACCGACAGCACCGCGATCAACCCCTCGCGCACGTCGTCGCCGGAGAGGGTGAAGTCCGCCTTCTTCAGGAAGCCGCCCTTCTGCGCGTACTGGTTGATCACGCGCGTGAGCGCCGACTTGAAGCCGGTGAGATGCGTGCCCCCCTCGTGCGTGTTGATGTTGTTCACGAACGAGAAGACGGTGTCGTTGTAGCCGTCGTTGTACTGCAGCGCGAGCTCGATCCCGATATCCTCCTTCGTGGTCTCGAGATACAGCACCTCGGGATGCAGCGGCTTGCGCTTGTCGTTCAGGTGCTGCACGAACTCCTTGAGGCCGCCCTTCGCGTGGAAGGTCTCGTCCTTCTCCTGCCCCGCGCGCTCGTCGCGCAGCGTGATCACCACGCCCTTGTTCAGGAACGAGAGCTCGCGCAGCCGCGCGGCCAGCGTGTCATAGCGGTAGACGAGGTCGGTGAAGATCTGCGCGTCGGGCTTGAACCACACCTTGGTGCCCGACTCCTTCTTCGCCACCTCGCGCATCACCTTGAGCTTCGCCTGCGTAATGCCCCGCTCGAAGTCCATGTAATGCTCGCGGCCCTCGCGCTTCACCCACACCTTGAGCCGCTCCGAGAGCGCGTTCACCACCGACACGCCGACGCCGTGCAGCCCGCCCGAGACCTTGTAGGAGCTCTTGTCGAACTTTCCGCCGGCGTGCAGCACGGTCATCGCGAGCTCCACGCCAGGCATCCGCTCCGTGGGATGGATGTCTACCGGAATCCCACGGCCGTTGTCCTCGACGGTGACGGAGTTGTCCTCGTGGATTGCCACGGCGATGCGGTCGGCGTAGCCCGCCAGCGCCTCGTCGATGGAGTTGTCCACGACTTCGTAGACGAGATGGTGCAGCCCACGCTCCGACGTGGAGCCGATGTACATGCCGGGGCGCTTCCGGACCGCCTCGAGCCCCTTCAGGACCTGGATCTGCCCGGCATCGTACTTCGAGCCGGCCTGCTCCATCTTCGTCGTTGCCATGTATTTGACGCCTCGCTCCACATCCGAATAAATGCCGAAACAGCCCTCGGCCCAACCTGTGAAAATTAACCAATCCGAGGGCCGAACGCAACCTGCGAAGGACATCTCAAATGTCTGCGACGCAACAACTTATCGCTGCCCTTCACCCCTTTTGGCCGTCACCGGCGGAGCTGCCACCGAATCCGCGTGATCGGGGTGCGGCCGGGCTTGGCATTCAGCGACCGCAGAAGCTCCGGCTCCAGCAGCGACAGCTCGTTCATCCACGCGTTCGTCGTCACCGACACGAACAGCGTGCCGTTCGCGCTCACGGTCCTGGGCTCGGTGACCGCCGCGATCTGCGCTCCCACCAGGCGCGGCCATTCCGGGATCACCCCGGCCTGCTCCACCCGCTCCGCCAGCCCGCTGGCGCTGAGAAGTCCCGCCAGCACGCTTGCGACCGGCTCGGGCGTACGCTTCTTCGCATCGTCCGTTGCGGCCTTTCGCTTTCTCGTATCGTGATCGCCCATGACGGCCTCAGTCCCTCGTGCCCATCGGGTGCAGCTCGCCCGCCACGATGCGCTGCCGCTCCAGCCGCGGCAGCCCGCCCCCGCTCGGAATGTCGCTCGCCCGCGGGACCGCCAGCACCGTCTGGCCGATCCCCGTATCCGCCAACATCTCGACGATGCGCGCGGAACGCCGCGCGTCCAGCTCCGCGAAGGGATCGTCCAGCAGGAAGAGCGGCGCGCCACCACGGCGCTCGCGCAGCGTCTCCGATTCCAGCAGGCGAAGCGCGATGGCCGCCGTGCGCTGCTGGCCCGCCGAGCCGAAGATGCGCAGGTCGCGGCCATCCAGCGTGACCACGAGATCGTCCCGGTGGGGACCGGCGCTGGTGACGCCGCGCCGGACGTCCACCGCGCGCTGCTGCTCCAGCTGCGCCGCGAGCGCCTCCCGCGCGGAGGAGGCGTCCACGCCCGCGGGCAGCGCGCTGGCGTAGCGCAGCATCACCGGGCCGGATTCGCCGATGGCGCGGCAGAGCAGCTGGAATCGCGCGGCCACGCGCTCTGTCCACGCCCGCCGCTCGGTCCACAGGACGGCCCCGTGCTCGGCGAGCAGCGCCTCCCAAACCGCGATTCGCGCATCGCCGGGAACGCCCCATCGCACCCTCCCCCCCGAGCGCCGGGCCGCATCGCGCAGCGCGGCGTTCCGGTGTGCGAGTGCGGAGCGGTAGCGCTGCAGCGCGTTGAGATACGCGCGCGAGGTGACCGCGAGCAGGATGTCGACGTAGCGCCGGCGCGCGGCGGGAGACCCGGCGATCAGCTCGACGTCCGCGGGGGAGAACATCACCACCGGCAGCGCGCCCACGGCATCGCTCAGGCGTTCGCATACCACGCCGTCCAGGCGCACGCGCTTGCGCCGGCCCGCGCGCTCGAACCCCACCGCGATCTCGCGCGCCCGATCGCTCTCCACGCGCGCCGCGATGTGAAAGCCGGGCGCGCCGAAGCGCACCAGGTCCTGGTCGCGCGCGCCCCGCACCGATCGCACGAGTTCCAGGTAGTAGATCGCCTCCAGCAGGTTGGTCTTCCCCTGGCCGTTCTCGCCGACGATGACGAGGCCCGCTTCCGGTGGCGCCAGCTCCACGTGCGGCAGATTGCGGAAGTCGCGAATCGACAGCGCGCAGAGTCGCGCGGCGCCGTCCGTGCCGGCACGCACCGTCGTGCTGGCCTCGGCACTCGTCACGCGGTCACCGCCCCTCGAACCGCGCCGCGCGCTTCTCGAGAAACGCCCGCGTGCCCTCGGCCATGTCGGCGCTGGCGGCGAGCAGACCGAACTCCGTGGCCTCCAGCGCCAGCGCGTCCTCCAGCGCGGCGTCGAGCCCATGATTCACGAGCGCGATGCAGCCGGCGATCGCGAGCGGCGCATTCATGAGTATCTGCTGCAGGATGCCAGTGGCGGCTGCCAACAGCTGTTCCCCTCCCCCGGCCACCACGCGGTTCACCAGGCCGATGCGGTACGCCTCGGTCGCGTCGATGGTCTCGCCAGTGAGCAGCAGCTGCAGCGCGCGCCCGCGTCCGACCAGTCGTGCCAGCCGCTGGCTGCCGCCGTAGCCTGGCACCAGCCCCAGCTTCACCTCCGGCTGGCCGAACTTGGCGCTCTCCGCGGCCACCCGAATGTGGCACGCCATCGCTAGCTCGCAGCCGCCCCCCAGCGCGAAGCCGTTCACTGCAGCGATCGTCGGCTTGGTCGAGGCCTCGAGCCGGCGGCACAGTGCCTGTCCGCGCTGCGCCAGCGCCCGCGCGGAGATGGCCGACAACGACGTGAGCTCGTGGATGTCGGCGCCGGCGACGAACGCGCGTCCGGCCCCGGTGAGAATGACCCCGGCCACGTCATCACGCGCGCATGCCTCATCGACGGCACGCGCCAGCTCCGCGATGGTGGCCTCGTTGAGCGCGTTGAGCTTGTCCGGCCGGTTCACGGTGATCGTCGCGATCCGGTCGTTCACGCCGAGGGTGAGGAACGAGTACGACATTGAAATGGAGAATTATGGGGGATGGGGGCCCCCACAACCTACTGCTCCGGTCTCCTTTTTGCCGACCTCGCACAAACGATGGCCACACACTGGATTAGGCGGCTGGGAAGCAAACGGAGCGGCTTCCGGTACGTGGACGAGACGGGACGGGCCGTGCGCGACCGGCGCACGCTCGAGCGCATCGACGCGCTGCGTGTGCCTCCGGCATGGCGCGACGTGCATGTCGCCGCCACGCCCCGCAGCAGCATCCAGGCGTGGGGGTTCGACGCGCGTGGGCGCAAGCAGTACCGCTACAACGATCTCGCGGTCGAGCGACGCGAGCTGCGCAAGTACTATCGCGTGCGCGCGCTCGCCCGCGCGCTCCCGCGCATTCGCCGCGAGCTGCGGTCGCTCGCCGCACGGCGCGACGCCGATCGCGATACGGTGGCGGCCGGCGTGCTCCGCCTCATCAGCGAGAGCTTCTGCCGCGTGGGCGGCGAGCGCTATGTCCGCGAGAACGGCACGTTCGGCATGACCACGCTGCGCAAGTCACACGTGGACGTGGAGGCCGACTGCGTGCACCTGGAGTACATGGGCAAGGGCAACAAGCGGCAGCATCAGGTGCTGGTGGGACGCGAGCTCGCGCAGCTGGTGGCGCGCCAGCTGCGGACGCCCGGCACGCGGCTCTTCCGCTACCGCGACGAGGTCGGCTGGCGCGACCTGACGGCACGCGACGTCAACGAGTTTCTGCACGAGCGCTTCGGCGCGCAGTACAGCGCCAAGGACTTTCGCACCTGGGGAGGCACGCTACGCGCCGCGACGGTGCTGGCGGAACTGGGGGCGGCAAAGAGCCCAACGGAGGGCAAGCGCAACGTGGCGCTGGCCATGCGGCTGGTCTCGTCGGAGCTCGGCAACACGCCGACCATCTGCCGCAAGTCGTACGTGCATCCGATGGTCCTCGCGCGCTACCTGGATGAGGGGGAGACCATTCCGCTGGGGCGCGGGCGGCGAGAGGCGCCCGATCGCGGGCTCGCGCACTCTCCGGAGGAGCGCGCGCTGATCGCCTTTCTGGACCGACACTTTCCGGAGCGGCGCCGCCGCCCGCGGCCGGTGGACGCCGAGCACGCGACTGGCCGCTCCAGGCGCGCGGCGTGATGCCACGCCCGCTGTCGTTAGCTTCTCTGCATGGCCAAGCACGTCCTCGCCATCGACGCGGGCACCACCGGCGTCACCTGTCTCGTGGTCGCCGCCGATGGACGAATTGCCGGCCGCGGATATCGCGAGATCCCGCAGCACTTTCCCCGGCCGGGGCTGGTGGAGCACGACCTCCTCGAGATCCTGGACGCCATGGTGCACGCGGCACGGGGCGCGTTGGTGGAATCGGCGGTGGTGCCCGACGCCATCGGCATCACCAACCAGCGCGAGACGGCCGCGATCTGGGAGCGCGAGGGCGGACGCCCCGTAGCGCGCGCGATCGTCTGGCAGGACCGGCGCACCGCAGACCGCTGCGCCGAGCTGCGCGCGGCAGGGTATGCACGGTTGGTGGCCGATCGCACGGGGCTGGTGATCGACCCGTACTTCTCCGCGACGAAGCTGGAGTGGCTCATCCGCGAGGGGCGCCTGCTGGAGCGCTACCGGCCCGAGCAGCTGGCGGCGGGGACCATCGACTCCTGGCTCGTGTGGCAGCTGACGGGAGGCGCGGTGCACGCTACGGATCCCACCAACGCCTCGCGCACCATGCTGTACGATATCCAGCGCATGGAGTGGAGCGACGAGCTATGCGCGCTGTTTGGCGTCCCGCGCGCGATGCTGCCGGAGGTTCGCCCGTCGAGCGGCAGCTTCGGAGTGGCGCGGCGCTCCCAGCTCGGCGCGGACATTCCGATCACTGGCATCGCCGGCGATCAGCAGTCGGCCCTCTTCGGACAGGGGTGCTGGGAACCGGGCGAGGGGAAGAACACCTACGGCACGGGCGCGTTCGTGCTGCTGAACGCGGGCAATTCGCGTCCTCGAATGGACAATGCGGCGGAGGGGCTGCTCACCACGCTCGCCTGCGCCGCCGATGGCTCGCCGCTGTACGCGATCGAGGGATCGATCTTCGTCGCCGGCGCGGCGGTGCAGTGGCTGCGCGACGGACTCGGCATGATCGCCAACGCGGCGGAGAGCGAGATGCTCGCGCGGTCGCTCGCCGGGAACGACGGGGTGTACTTCGTTCCCGCGCTGACGGGCCTTGGCGCGCCCTACTGGGAGCCGCACGCGCGGGGGACCATCGTCGGAATCACGCGCGGCACTGGCCGCGCGCATCTGGCGCGCGCGGCCCTGGAATCGATGGCCTACTCCACGGTAGACGTGCTGGAGCGCATGACCGGCGCCGGCGGCGTGCCCTTCTCCCGCCTGCGCGTGGATGGCGGCGCCGCGCAGAACGACTGGCTGATGCAGTTCCAGGCCGACCTGCTTGGCGTTCCGGTGGAGCGGCCGTCGCTGGTGGAGACCACGGCACTCGGCGCGGCGGGGCTCGCGGGGATCCCGGCCGGCGTGTGGAAGAGCGCGCAGGATTTTCTCGCGCGGCGCGAGTTCCGGCAGTTCACCCCGAAGCGGAGCCGAAGCGAAGCCGCGACCTTGCTCGCGGGCTGGCGCCGCGCGGTGCAGGCGGCGCTGGGCTGGGCGCGCGAACAATGAGCCTCGCGAGTGGTATCATCCCGCGGAATCCCGAGCTCGAGCCCTGCCGCTGCAACCACGGCCAATGAGCAGACGCGACATCTCCCGTGCCCTCGCAGCGCACTGTGCGGCGCTGTCCGCCTGCAGACGTTGCGACGTCGGCGCTGGAGTGCGCCCGATCATCTCGCCGGCACGCGCACCGCGTGTGATGCTGGTGGGCCAGGCGCCGGGCCGGGTGGAGAGCGAGGGAGGGAAGCCATTTGCGGGACGGGCAGGCAGGACGCTCTTTCGCTGGCTCGCGCGGGCCGGCCTGGACGAGGCCGGCGCGCGCGAGCGCATCTACATCTCCGCCATCACACGCTGCTTCCCCGGGCCGAACCCCTCCGGGCGCGGCGACCGCGTGCCGACGCCCGCCGAGCAGGAGCGCTGCGGCAGCTGGCTGGAGGATGAGCTGCGCATCATCCGGCCGCGGCTGGTGATCCCGGTGGGCAGGCTGGCCATCTCGCGATTTCTCGGATCGCGGCCGCTGGATGAGGTCATCGGCCGCGAGCATGCGATCTCGCATGCAGGCGGCGGGTCGGCCGTCATCCCGCTGCCGCATCCCTCGGGGGCCAGCAGCTGGATTCACCAGGAAGACCATCCCGAGCTTCTGGACCGCGCCCTCGCCTTGATTGCCGGGCGTCTCGTGGAGCTCGCGGTCATCGCCGGGACGCCGTGCACCAGGAGCGTGGCCTGATGCTGCGACTGCTCTTCGTCTTTACTCTGCACGCGCCGCACTCCGCGGATCATCCTGGAGGCGACAGCTGGTTTGCCGCGGACAAGGCGAAGCACTTCTTCCTCTCCGCATTCGTGCAGAGCGTGGCGTACTCCGCGGCCCGCGAGAGCGGCATGGCGCACGGGGCGGCGCTGGGGGCGGCGAGCGCGACCACTGTTGCCGTGGGGGTGGGAAAGGAGATCCGAGACGCGAAGACCGGTGGCGGGGTCAGTCTCAGGGATCTGGTCTGGGACCTGGCGGGCGGTGTCGCGGCGACCGTCGTACTGCAGCACTCGGTTCGCTGATCCTCGGGTCATCTCGCGGACCATTCCCCGCAGACGATATTGGGCGGCGATCCTCAGCGCGGCTTTCCGTTATATTGCTGCCGTGAGCGTATATTGCTGCCGTGAGCGGTACGCAATCGGGAGAGGCGAGGGACGGGAGCGGGAGTTTTTGGTAGCGGAATCGGATTCTCTAACCGCCAGAGAACGGTATGACGCGACCATCGGGGGGAGGGCCGCAGCCGGCCGTACCGGACTCCGAGGCGCTGCAGGAGCGGCGGGCCAACTCCGAGCTCCGGCGGCTGATCGAGGAGATGCTGGAGCGGGTGCGGGAGATGAACCGGAACGTGAGCGCGTGGAGCGGCGATCAGCGCGCGCGCGCCGAAGCGGAGCTCGAGGCCATCATGGCGCGCGTGCGCCGGCTGGCTGCTGAGCGGCCGACCAGTTGAGGGAGGCGGCCGGCGTGTGCCTCCCGGCTGCTCGCGCCGCGGCGCGTGGCATAGGCTGCCGGAGGCGATGAAGGTGAGATGAAGGCAAGAACGAAGTTTCTGATTGGCGGGGCGCTGGTGCTCATCCCTGCAGCCTATCTCATGGCCAGCTCCATCCGTGAGACCGGGACGTACTTCCTGACGCCCTCCGAGTTCACGGCAAAATTGGCGACGGATCCCAGCTTCCGCGACGTAGGCGTGAAGGTGGGCGCGCGGGTGGTGCCGGGGACGATCCAGCGTGATCCTGGGGGCCGGGAGTACTCGTTCCGCGTGACCGACGGCGCGAACACTCTGCCGGTGGTGTATCGCGGCATCGCGCCCGACACCTTCACCGACGGCGTCGACGTGGTGGTGGAAGGCCGCATGGGTGCCGACGGCACCTTTCGCGCGACGACGCTGCTGGCCAAGTGTGCCTCGCGCTACGAGGATGCGCCGCAGAAGGTCCGGGAGACGCCGGGCTACAAGTCGGGCACGGCGGGAGCATCGCGGGCGTGATCCTCATCGGTGAGCTCTCGCTCTGGGTCGCCCTGCTCATGGCGGCCTGGGCGATGACCGTGTCCTTTGCCGGCGGCGCGCTCAGGCGTGCCGATCTCGTCGCCAGCGGGCGCCGGGCGATCTACGCGACCTTCGTGATGATCGTGCTGGCGTCCGCCGGCCTGTGGACGGCGCTCCTGAGCCGCGACTTCTCGCTGGAGTATGTCGCCGGGCACATCAGCGCCAACATGCCCAACGTGTACGTCTTCACCGCCTTCTGGAGCGGGCAGGCGGGGTCGATGCTGTTCTGGGCACTGATCCTCTCCTTCTATTCCACGATCGCCGTCTTCGCCAATCGGCGCACCAACCGGGAGCTGGTGCCGTACGCGGCCGGCACCCTCGGCGCCATCCTGCTGTTCTTCCTGGCCACCACCTGTTTCAAGGCGAATCCCTACGCGCGACTGGACTTCATCCCGGTGGACGGACGCGGGATGAACCCGCAGCTCCAGAATCCGGGGATGGCGATCCACCCGCCGAACCTGTACCTGGGCTACGTCGCGACCGCCATCCCATTCGCGTTCGCCGTCGCGGCGCTGGTGACGCGCCGGCTGGACGCGGAATGGCTGCGCGTGGTGCGCCGCTGGGCGCTGCTGTCCTGGTTCTTTCTCACCATCGGGATCATCCTCGGGATGTGGTGGGCGTACGTCGAGCTGGGCTGGGGGGGCTACTGGGCCTGGGATCCCGTGGAGAACGCATCCTTTCTGCCCTGGCTCACGGGCACGGCGTTCCTGCATTCCATAATGGTGCAGGAGAAGCGCGGGATGCTACGCAAGTGGAACGTGGTGCTCGTCGTCATCACCTTCCTCCTGTCCATCTTCGGCACGTTCATCACACGCAGCGGCGTGATCGAGAGCGTGCACTCCTTCGCGCAATCACCCGTCGGCAGCTGGTTCGCCAGCTTCTTCTTCCTCGCGACCGGAGCCACCATCTACCTGGTGGCGACGCGGCTGAACGATCTGCACGCGCGGGTGGAGCTGGAGAGCATGGTGAGCCGCGAGGCCGCATTCCTGTACAACAATCTGCTGCTCGTGGGCATCGCGTTCACGGTGCTGTGGGGCACGCTGTTCCCCATCCTGTCGGAGTGGGTGCGCGGCGAGAAGATCACGGTGGGGCCGCCCTTCTTCAACGCGGTGAACCGTCCCCTTGGCCTGCTCCTGCTGGCACTCACGGGGGTGGGGCCGCTCATCGCCTGGCGCCGGGCATCGACCGCAAACCTCCGGCGGCAGTTCATCGTGCCAGTGCTCTGCGGCATCAGCATCGGAGTCGTGCTGCTCGCCGCCGGGATGCGAGAGGTGTACGCGCTGGTGGCGTACATCCTCGGTGGGTTCGTGGCCGCGACAATCCTGCAGGAGTTCTGGAAGGGCATCGGTGCGCGGCGCGCGATTCACGGCGAGAACGCGGCGCTGGCCTTCGTGCACCTGGTGGCGCGCAACCGCCGCCGCTACGGCGGCTACATCGTCCACGCGGGCATCGTGCTGGTGTTCGCCGCGTTCGCGGGGCTGGCGTTTAAGACGGAGCACGATATCAGCCTTCGCGCGGGACAGGCATTCGAGACCACTGATCCCTACGGCCGCCACTGGCGCTTCGTGAGCCAGGGCGTGTCCACGGAGAAGCGGCTCAACCGGCTGTCCACCGGAGTGGCGCTCGAGGCCACGCGCGATGGGAAGCCGGTGGGGATCATCACCTCCGAGAAGCGGCAGTACTTCGACAGCGCCGAGCGTCCCACGTTCGAGCCGGTGACCGAGGTGGGCATCCACTACACCGCACGGATGGACACGTACGTGGTGCTGGCCGGCGTGCGCGGCGACGTGGCGGAGATGCGGATCACCTTCAACCCGCTGGTGGTGTGGGTGTGGACTGGCGGCTACCTGATGATGATCGGCGGCCTGGTGGTGATGTGGCCGCAGGCGGAGCGCCGGCGGCGCGTGCAGGGAGGTTACGTGTCGGTGCTCCCGCCGGCCGCGGCGGAGCCACGCGAGGAGGCGGCGGTGGGAGCATGAGCAGAGAACCAGGCGCTCCGATCTCCCGGCGCGCATTTCTGGCGCGCACCGCCGGCCACGGCGCGGCGGCAGCGGTCGGCGCGGCCGCGGGGCTGCTGGTCGCCGACGTGCTCGTGCTCGGGGCGCAGCAGCCGGATGCGCCGCAGAGCCTGGATTCGGCCAACCTGTTCGCGATGAACCAGACGGCCTCGCGCCCCGTGCGTCTCCCTCCCAAGCCGGGGGCGAGGCCATCGATGACGAACGACGCACGCGACGAGCTGGAGCACCACATCCGCTGCCAGTGCGGGTGCACGCTCGACGTGTACACCTGCCGCACGACGGACTTCAGCTGCCAGGTGTCGCCGGCGATGCACGCCGACGTGATGGCGCTCGTGCAGGGCGGCTACGGGGCACAGGAGATCCTGGACGCATTCGTTAGTGTATATGGCGAGCGCGCGTTGATGGCACCGCGGAAGGAGGGCTTCAACTTGCTCGGCTGGGTGGCGCCCTTCGTCGCGCTCGCGGGAGGCGCGATCGGCGTGGGCGCGCTCATCCGCCGCTGGCATCAGGCCACGCCGGAGCCCCTATCCGCGCCCGGAGCACTCGCCGGGCGCGCGAGCCGGGCGGCGCCCGAAGCGACGGCGGACGAGCTGCGCCGGCTGGATGCCGCCGTGCGCGAGGACGGGTGATGAGCGCGGCGGTGGCAGCGCTGGTGCTCGGCACGCTGCTCGCCGTAGGCGCACTGGCGTTCGTGCTGTATCCCCTCTTCTTCGGCACGCCCGCGACGATGCTTCCGTCGGAGCCGGTGCGTCAGGCGGCCGGCGGCAAGGAGCTGGCGGTGGCCGCCCTGCGCGAGATCGAATTCGACCGCGCCACCGGCAAGCTGTCCGAGGCGGACTACGGGCAGCTCAAGGACCGCTACACCCACGAGGCCATCGCGGCCATGCGGCGCGAGCAGCCGACCACTCCGGTGGGGGGCGCAACCGATGTGGAGATCGAGGCCGCCGTGCTGGCGTATCGCGCACAACACCCCGTGTGCGCCTCCTGCGGCCCGCGCCCCGAGCAGGATGCCGTGTTCTGTTCCAGCTGCGGCAAATTCCTGCGGAGTGCGTGCGAGCGGTGCGGAGCGCACGTGGCGGAGCCCGGCGCGCGATTCTGCAGTGCCTGTGGCCATCGACTGGCGGCCTGAAAGCGCCGCCGAGACCAGTGGAACGCAGCGACGCCCCGGCGATGTGCTCGCCGGGGCGTCGCCGTATGGTTTCCGCCGGAAAGCCCTACGAGCCCTTCTTCGCCGTGTCCGCCTTGGCCTTCCGGTGACGGCGGGCGTGCGCGGTGGTCTTCGGCTTGGCCGTGGAGTCCTTCGCAGCCTTCGGCGCACTCGCCATCTTTGCGGACTTCGCGGCTTTGGCGGATTTGTGCGTTCTGGCCTTCTTGGCCGTATCGACGGGAGCCATCGCGGTCTGCACGGCGGCCTTTGGTGCGGAGCGCGCGGCGTGCGCGGTCTTGTTCACCGCGACGGCGCCATCGGCCTTCTTCGCGCCCTGCTGCTGGGCAGCCTGGGCGTGCACGTGTGGCGCGGCGACGAACAGGAGTGCCGCCGCAATCAACGAGAGACGCTTCATGGGGCCTTCCTCTGGCGGAAGTGGTGGGTGGGACGCGGCCTGATGCACCGCGCAGAATCCGACCCTGGCACGCGGAACGCGGTCACCTTGCCTTGAACGCCACTCCGGCGGGTGGCAAGTTCCGGCAGTTCGATTCCGACCACCGGCCGCCCCGTGGGTTCCCCATGTCGCCTCTCGTCCGACTCTGCGCATTCGCGCTGCTGGCCTCCTGCGGTGCCTCCACCGCCTCTCGGGGCTCCGATACCAGCTCGCACCAGCCGAATCCGACGGTGTCCGGCCACGACTGGACGCAATTCGACGTGGACGAGGCGCGCTCAGGGGTGTTCGATTCCGCGACGGGAATCAGCGCCGCTGCGCTTCCCGCGCTGCGGCTGCAGCGCGTGCAGATCGACGGCACCGTGGACGCGTCGGCCATCTACCTGCACGATGTAGAAGTGGGCGGTGCGGCGCACGACGTGTTCTTCGTGACCACCACGTACGGGAAGACGCTCGCGATCGACGCGGGCGACGGCACGGTTCTCTGGCGCTTCACGCCGGCGACCTACGGGCAGATGGTGGGGACCCCCCGCATCACCAACGCCACGCCTGTCGCTGACCCCGACCGAACGGCCATCTACGCGGCCTCGCCGGACGGCAACGTGCAGAAGCTCGCTGTCGCCGATGGGCACGTCGTCTGGAGCACGGCGGTCACGCAGCTGCCGCAGCGCGAGAAGCTCGCGTCGCCGCTCAACTTTTCCCGCGGCCACGTGATCATCGCCACCGGAGGTTATGTCGGCGACGCTCCCGCGTACCAGGGACACGTCGCCGTGCTCGACGCGGCGACGGGGAAGCTCACCAGCGCGTGGAACTCACTCTGCAGCGATCGCGCGGGGCTGCTCGACCCCACCTCGTGCGCGCAGAGCGGCTCGGCTATCTGGGGACGAGCGGGTGCGGTGGTGGATCCCGCCACGGGCAACATCTTCGTCGCCACTGGCAACGGCCACTGGGACGGCGGAGCCAACTGGGGGGATGCCATCATCGAGCTGGACCCCGGCGCTAGCCGCATTCTCGCCAACTACACGCCGCAGAACACCGACGTGCTCGACGCGAGCGACGCCGACCTCGGGTCCACTTCGCCGGTGCTGCTCGACGCGACGCACGTGGCGCAGGGCGGAAAGGACGGACATATACGAGTCGTGGATCTGCAGGCGGCGTCCGGCGCCGCGCCGCACCGGGGGGGCGAGGCACAGAGCGTGTCGACCCCCTCTGGAGGAGATCTCTTCACGGCGCCCGTCGTGCTGCACCGCGCCGATGGGGTGTGGCTGATCGCTGCCGACGGCGGCGGCACCGCGGCGTGGACCTACAGCGGCGGGCGCCTGGCGCCGGCGTGGAGCAACGGCAACGCGGGGACGAGCCCCGTGGTGGCCGGGGGCCTGCTCTACGTGTACGACCCCGGCGGCGTGCTGCGGGTGTACGACCCCACGTCGGGGCGTCAGGTGGGCTCGCTCCAAAGCGGCAGCGGCCACTGGAACAGCCCTATCGTCGCGGACGGCCGCATCGCCCTGCCCGAGGGCAGCGCCAACAGCCGCTCCACCAGCGGAGTGCTGAATATCTGGAGACTGCCATAGGACGTGTACGGACGAGCGTTGCCTAGCCTCGCTCGACTGCCTCGAGCCTCGTGAGCGCCACGCGGATCGGCACCAGCGTGGACGCGAGGCACAGCAGGGCGGCAGCGGCGAAGCCGAACAGCATCTCGGCTGGGTCGGCATGCGTGCCGAACGCGCGGGCGCCGAGATAGGCGTATACAGGGCGCGCCTCCAGCACCACCACGCCGCCGATCAGGGCAACGGCGGTCATCATGAACAGCAGGCCGCCGAAAGACGTCGGGATCTGCGCCGCGTTCTCCGTCTCGAACTGCGGGAACAGCACCCCGAAGCCCAGCGCGAGCCCCGCCAGCGCCAGCGTCATGAACACGATGGAGAAGATCGACACCAGGAACATGAACTCGCTCACCTGCAGCAGATAATCGGTGACGCCGACGATCCCCACCGCGAGCACGAGCAGCGGAAGCGTACCCACCCAGAACTTGGCCCAGAGCAGATCGCGCATGGCCATGGGGCTGGAGCGCAACAGCCAGAGCGTGCGCCCCTCCAGGCTTACGCCGGGGAAGATGAAGCGCGCGGCGATGGAGGCGAGCACGAATCCCGCCAGCACCAGATTCAGAAAGGGCACGACGTTCACGAGAAAGAAGGTCATGCCGTCGCCGCGGAGCGGCAGGAACTTGATGTTGAAGACATATACCACGACGAGCACGGCCAGCAGCACCAGCTGCGACCACTGGGTGGTGTCGCGAAAGAAGAGCCGCAGCTCCTTGAGCACCAGCTCGCGCCGCAGCACCCCGGCCGGCGCGAGCAGCCAGTCGGCAATGCGCCGCATGGCGCCGCCGCGCGCCCAGCGTTGGGCGCTCTCCTGCGCCTTGGTGTAGCCCCTGGCGTACAGCCAGCGGTGCAGCGCCGCGCCCGCCACGATCGCTGCCGCCGCAGTGGACCAGAGCAGGTAGTGTGGCAGCAGATCGGTCTTCACCGTGAGCCACGACATCGTCCCGCGCTGCACCCACTCACTGGGCAGGAAGGGCGAGGTGGGCGTGCGCAGGATCGTGATGAAGTCCACCAGCGAGCGGAAGCCCTCCGGCCGCGCCAGCCGCTCGGGGCGCACCAGCCGGAAGAGCAGCACCACGCCGCCCGCGGCAAGCACCGCGATGACGCTCAGGATGTCGCGCGTGCGGCGTGCCGGAAAGACGTTCACCAGCACGAGCGTGACGGCGCTGCCGATTGCCGTGGGGATGAGCAGGAAGGGAAGGAAAAGCGCCAGCGCCACCAGCGGATACAGCGGACCGCCATCGTAGACCACGCCGTACGCGGCGAAGAGCGGCACCGCCATCAGCACCACCATCCAGCTCGAGTGCACCAGCGTCTCCGCGAGCTTCGCGCAGTACAGCTCCAGCCAGTCCACCGGCGCGGCCACCAGGAGATCCAGGTCGCGCGCCAGAAAGTAGCTCGAGAGTGCGGTGATCACGTTGGACAGCAGCAGGATGCCGAAGAAGCCCACCAGAATGAGCCCCAGCAGCTTGCCCGCCAGCAACGGCCCGATCTCCTGCACGCCCTTGAAGTAGCGCAGCAGCCGGAAGACGACGACAAAGATGAACGCCCAGAAGAGCGAACCGACGATGGCCAGCACGGTGAAGCGTGCGGCACGTCCGCGCTCGCCCGCCAGCGCCCGCACCCGTGCCGTGATCAGCTTCGGGAGCAGCAGATGCCAGAGGGACGGGTTGGGGTCACGCATCGAGCACGTTCACCAGCTCGCGCGCCGCGTTCTCGCCGGTGAGCCGCAGGAAAACATCCTCCAGGCCCGCCGTGCCGCTGGCCGCATCGGCGCGCAGCTCGTCCATCGTGCCGCACGCGCGGATCTTGCCGGCCTGCACGATGCCGATGCGGTCGCACATCGCCTCGGCCACCTCCAGTGCATGCGTGGACATCATGACGGTGTGCCCGCGCCGCGTGTACTCGCGGAAGAGATCCTTGAGGATGCGCGCTGCCTTCGGGTCCAGCCCCACCATCGGCTCGTCCACGACGATCACCTCGGGGCGATGCACGAGCGCGCTGGAGATGATGAGCTTCTGGCGCATGCCGTGGCTGTAGCTCTCCACCAGCTCGTCGCGCCACTGCTCCAGGTCGAAGAGCGCGAGCAGCTCGCGCGCGCGATGCTCCACCTGTGGCCCGCCCTGGTCGTACAGTCCTGCCACGAAGCGCAGGAACTCCGCCCCGGTGAGCTTCTCGTAGATGAACGGCCGGTCGGGGATGAAGCCGAGCTTCGCCTTGGCCGCGATCGGCGACACGGTGATATCCACGCCGCCGATCTCCACGCGCCCGCTGGTGGGGCGCAGGATGCCCGCGATCATGCGCAGGGTGGTAGTCTTTCCCGCGCCGTTCGGGCCCAGAAAGCCGAACAGCTCCCCGCGCGGTACGTCCAGGTCGATCGCGTCGACGGCCGTGAAGCTGCCGTAGCGCTTGGTCAGAGCGGTGAGCTTGATCATGTCGGTCTTTCGGCGAGGCGGGGAACCCGTCAGGCAGGAACGACGGGCACGGAGCCCTCGGACTCAGTCGAGCACTTCGATCCTCAGTCTCCCCATAAGACGAAGCAACTCGGCCTGGCGTCCCAGACCGCCCACGGTGAACCGGAGATGGGCGGCATCGGCGGGGAACTGGCCGAAGGTGGGGTCCACCGCCACCCAGCTGCCCAGCAGCACCTCGGGCCAGGCGTGATAGTAGAACTTGCCGTCCACGAAGGCGACCCCCGCGGCGACGCGCGCCGGCAGCCCCGCGGCGCGCGCCAGCGCCACGTACAGCTGCGTATGCTCGTTGCAGTCGCCCGCGCGCGCGTGCAGCACGCGCAGCGCGTCGGGGATGCCGAGCGTCACCTTCTTGCGCAGCGAGTCATGCACCCAGCGGTTGATGAGCTGCGCCGCCGTGAGCGGGTCCTGCTCGCCGCCCACGATGCGCGCGGCCAGCTGGCGGATCTCCGGGGCGTCGCTCTCGATGAGCGGCTCGGCGCGCGTGAAGGGGGAGCGGCGCCCGGAGAAGGGTAGCAGGTAATGCGCCTGCAGCGCGCGCGGGCCCTCCTGCGTGATGGTCAGGGTGTCGCCACTCAGCCGCTGCCGTCCGCCCGCCAGATCGAAGCCGGCGAGTTGAGCATTCTCCAATAACACCCGCAGTCGCTCCACGGAATCACGCGGCGCGCGGCTGGCGGCGATCGCGGTAGTCTCCAGGATGTCGTGCGCGCGCGCCACGGGGGCCGCCCGCGATGCCGTGCCGCGCGCCAGCCGCCAGTTCTCGAATGCCACCTCGTACGGCAGCCGCCGCAGCTCGAAGCCCAGCTGCGCCGTCTGCACGACGCGCCCCTGGTCGTCCACCCAGCCGGAGAAGGCCGCTCCCCCGGCGCCCGCGGCCGTCGCCAGCTCGAAGGCGTGCAGGGTGTCGGGCAGCACCGCGCGCCAGCGGTTGCTGCCCCGGTCGAACGCGGAGCTGTCGTGCACCACGAAAGAGCTCTCGGCCCGGACCTCGACGGAGATCTCCCGGGGCATCATGCCCATGGGATCGAAGACCAACAGCGCGTACCGCCGGCCCACGCTCGGCCGCTCGCCGAGCGCGATGGCCAGCGGCACCAGCGACGGCAGCAGGATCGGCCCGGTCAGCGGGTAGCGCTGCTCGGCGGCCGTGTCGCCGCCGGTCTCGATGCGCAGCGCCAGCACGGAATCGCCGAGCACCCGGCCGCGTACGCTCATCGGACCGCCGTCGGCGTTCACCGTGACGATGAATGCTTTGGTATGGAACGCCCGGGTGAGCACCACGTGGGTATGGGCCGTCGCGCGGTGCGTCCGTCCCCCCACCGGAAGATCCGCCGTCAGATAGTCGTCGGCCGAGATGGTCGTGGCCGCGGTGTCCAGCGTGGACGAGGCGAAGCCGATCTGGCGGTCGCCCTGCATGACGGCGTAGAACAGCGCGTTCGGCGTGATGCGCATCCCCGTCTGCGCCAGCCGCTCGGCGCTGGGTCGGAAGTATTCGCGCCGCACCAGGAAGCCCAGACCGGCCAGCCAGAGCAGGACGATGAGGCCGGCCAGCAAGGCCCGGCGCTGACGCGGTGCGCGAATCCCGCTCACAGTCCGCCCCGCTGGACGGCCGCGAGCAGGACGCGCTCCTCCTCCGGGGTCTCTGCCACCAGCGTGATGGATGAAGGAAATCTGGCGCGGCGCGCGTGCTGCACGATCACCGAGGCCATGATCTGAGCGCTCTCGTCGATGTCCAGATTGCCTGCGCCCAGCCCAAAGGGCGGGATAGCGATGTCGCCGATCTGCCAGGCGGAGACGCGCTGCAGCGCACTGGTGAGCGCGTGCCGCACGCTGTCGCGCGACACCGGCTCGTCGCGGCTCATCACGACGGCGTGCACCAGGAGCTCGGTGCGCAGGTCGCCGGCCGCGGTCACTACGGCGGCGCCGACGGGCAGCGGCTCCTGCAGCCGGGTGAGCTCGAGCAGCCGCGCGCCGGCGGCCACTTCCAGGCGGCGCAGCAGGGGAGTGGTGGCGCCGAGATCCTCGTTCACGGGACGGACAATGGCCTCTCCCTCGAAGAACGCGAGATCGTCGATGCGCACCTGGATCACCTTCGCTGAGCCTCCCGAGCCTTCTGGTACGCGACGGTGGCTTCCGTCGGCCGCCCCATCTTGTCGAGGACGATTCCCACGCCCTTGAGGGCACGCCAGTTGTTCGGCTCCAGCCGCACCGCGGCCTCGTAGGATCCGAGCGCGGGCTTCAGCTGGTCCGTCTGATTGTACGCCTCGCCCAGGTAGTAGTGCCCCGAGGCACGCATCGGATCCAACTCCACTACCCGCTGGAGGGGTTCGATGGCCTCGCGCCAGCGCGCCTTCTTGCAGAAGAGGGTGCCCAGCCCGAACAGCACCTCGGGATTGCCCGGATCGAGTTTGGAGGCCCGGCGCAGGTCTGCTTCCGCGGGCTCCAGGCGCTGCTGGTGGAGATACAGGCTGGCGCGCGCGCAGAGGATCGAGACGTCGTCCGGATGCTCGTCCAGCGCCCGCCCGAGCTCGCCAAGCGCGCCCGCCAGGTTCCCCTGGCGGATGAATTCCTCGGCCGCCACGAGGAACGGGTTCAACGGGGCGTCTGCCGCCCCGAGCGAGGCGGCGGAGCCTTCCACGGGAGCGTCGGCTACGCGCGGCCGGGTGGGGCCGAAGTCACGCTCACGGGCCGGCGTGTGCTCTGCATCAGGCCCCGAGTTCGCACCACGCGCGCGCGCATCGGTCCGGTCATTCATGTCGCTGAACTGCGTCATCTCACGTCAGAGCCAGTGTGGTCTCGGTGTTGATCCAGTCCAGATACTTCGGCAGCCCCGCCGCGACGGAGAGGGCCAGAAGCTCGGGCACCTTGTAAGGATGTAACTCCGCGAAGGCGTGCTGCAGTGATTCCAGTCGCGCCGAGCGTGTCTTGAGCAGGACCACCACCTCGCGCTCGTCCGCCACCTTCCCCTGCCACCGGTACAGCGAACGGGCGGCGGGCAGAAGGGTGCCGCAGGCGATCAGTCGGCGCTCGAGCAGGGTGCGCACCAGGCTGGTGGCCTCGTCCTCACTCGCCACGGTGGTGAGGACGACGATTGCGTCGGTATGGGGCATAGTGGTTCCCAATCTAATCCCGTGCACGCATGGCTTGTCTCCCCCCGGTCCGAGCGCCAGCTTTGCCGGGATATGGCCGAAGATGCGCTGATCATTCGCGGGGCCCGCGAGCACAACCTCCGCAACATCGACATCACCATCCCGCGGGACCGGCTAACGGTGATCACGGGTTTGTCGGGCTCCGGAAAGTCATCTCTCGCGTTTGATACCATCTACGCCGAGGGGCAGCGCCGGTACGTGGAATCGCTCTCCGCGTACGCCCGGCAGTTTCTCGGGCTCATGGAGAAGCCCGATGTGGACTCCATCGAGGGACTCTCGCCCGCGATCTCCATCGAGCAGAAGAGCGCCGGACACAACCCGCGCTCCACTGTCGGCACGGTGACGGAGATCTACGACTATCTCCGCCTGCTGTACGCGCGCGTGGGCACCCCGCACTGCCCCCAGTGCGGCCGGCCGGTACAGCGCCAGAGTGCGGCGCAGATTGCCGACGTGGTACTGGCGTGGCCCACGGATACCCGCCTGGAGATCCGCGCGCCGCTGGTGCAGGGCAGGAAGGGCGAGTTCCGCGACCTGTTCGAGAACGTGCGCAAGCAGGGATTCATCCGCGCGTACGTTGACGGCGAGCTGGTGGAGATCGCCAATCCGCCCAGGCTCAACCGGCGGCAGAACCACACGATCTCGGTGATCGTGGATCGCTTGGTGACGCGTGCGGCGGATCGCGGGCGCCTCACGGACTCACTGGAAACGGCGCTCAAGCTGGCGGACGGCGTGGTGGAGGTGTCGCGCGCCGACAGCGGCGCGGTCGAGGTCTTCTCGGAGCGGTACGGCTGTCCGGCGTGCGGCATCTCGCTGCCCGAGATGGAGCCGCGGCACTTCTCATTCAACTCGCCCTTCGGCGCGTGTCCCTCGTGCGGCGGCCTGGGGACGCGGCGCCGCGTGAGCGAGCAGCTCATCCTCGGTGACCCGCGCATCTCCATCCTCGAAGGGGTGGTCATCCCCTGGGGCGAGCCCCAGGGGCACCTGCGCAAGATCGTGCTTCCCGCGCTGGCGCGGCAGTTCCGGTTCGATCTGAACGCCCCGTGGGGCACGCTGCCGGTGCAGGTGCGCGACGCCATCCTGCACGGCGTGCCGGCGGCGAAGCGCGGCGACGCCGCGTGGGAGGGCGTACTCGCAAACATCGAGCGTCGTTATGCAGAAAGCGACTCTGACAGCGTGCGCATGGAGCTCGAGGGGTTCATGGTCGTCGTGCCGTGCAGCGAGTGCGGCGGGCGGCGGCTCAAGCGGGAGGCGCTCGCCGTCACGGTGGGCGACCGCAACATCGGCGAGCTGGTGGAGCTGCCCGTCACCGAGGCGCTGGGGTTCTTCGAGCAGCTTCCGCTGCGGCAGAACGGACGGCCCGGACTGGACGCCGAGGTGGCCGGGCCCATCCTGAAGGAGGTGCGCGAGCGCCTGCGCTTCCTGGTGGACGTGGGGCTGGACTACCTCACCCTCGGGCGCTCGGCGGAGTCGCTCTCCGGGGGCGAGGCACAGCGCATCCGGCTGGCCACGCAGATCGGCTCGCGGCTGGTGGGCGTGCTCTACATCCTGGATGAGCCCTCGATCGGCCTGCACCAGCGCGACAATGCGCGGCTCATCGCGACGCTGGAGCAGCTGCGCGACCTCGGCAACACCGTGATCGTCGTGGAGCACGATGAGGAGACGATGCGCGCCGCGGATCACATCATCGACCTGGGCCCGGGCGCGGGGAAGCACGGCGGTGAGGTGATCGCGACCGGCACGCTGGCCGAGATCGTCCGCACGCCCGGCTCCGTCACCGGCAAGTATCTGAGCGGCGATATGGAGATCCGCACGCCGGCGCACCGCCGGCCGATGGATCCGCGCCGGGTGATCCGCATCGAGGGCGCGCGCGAGCACAACCTGCGCGATCTCACGGTGGACGTTCCGCTGGGCGTGTTCGTGGCCATCACGGGCGTGTCCGGCTCGGGCAAGTCCACATTGGTGGAGGACATCCTGCACCGGTCCCTGGCGCGGCATTTCTACCGGGCGCGCATCATTCCCGGGATGCACAAGCGCATCACCGGGTTGGAGCACATCGACAAGGTGATCGACATCGACCAGAGCCCCATCGGCCGCACGCCGCGCTCCAACCCGGCCACCTACACCGGCTTGTTCACGCCCATCCGCGAGCTGTTCGCGGAGATGCCCGAGGCGAAGATCCGCGGCTACGGGCCGGGCCGCTTCTCCTTCAACGTGAAGGGCGGGCGCTGCGAGGCGTGCCAGGGCGACGGGCTGGTGAAGATCGAGATGCACTTCCTTCCCGACGTGTACGTTCCGTGCGAGGTGTGCAAGGGGAAGCGCTACAATCGCGAGACACTCGAGGTGCGCTTCCGCGGGCTGAGCATCGCCGAGGTGCTGGACCTCACCGTGGAGGACGCCCTGCGCTTCTTCGAGAACCAGCCGCGCATCCGGCAGAAGCTGGAAACGCTCAACGACGTGGGTCTGGGCTACATCCACCTGGGGCAGAGCGCGACCACGCTCTCCGGGGGCGAGGCGCAGCGCGTGAAGCTCGCGACGGAGCTCTCCAAGCGCGACACCGGACGGACGTTCTATATCCTGGACGAGCCCACCACGGGGCTGCACTTCGAGGACGTGCGGATGCTGCTGGACGTGCTGCACCGACTGGTGGAGCGGGGCAACACCGTCCTGGTGATCGAGCACAACCTGGACGTCATCAAGACCGCGGACTGGATCATCGATCTAGGTCCCGAGGGGGGCACGCGCGGCGGCAGCATCGTCGCGGCGGGCACCCCGGAAGCCGTCGCCGCCGTTTCGGCTTCGTACACGGGTCAGTTCCTGAAGCCGATGCTCGGGCGTACGTTGGAGCACCGAATGGTAGGCTGACGCGCTTTGCCGGGCACGAACAGTAGCCTTCGTCATTGTGCCCAGCCTGGCGATCACGACCCCGGCCAAGCACCGTAATCCGTTTCCAGTTTTCCGTTCGAGTTCCCCGGCTCCCGTTTTCAGATGGTTTCGCTTCTTGACATCATCGGCCCGGTCATGGTGGGCCCCTCCAGCTCCCACACGGCGGGCGCGTGCCGGCTGGGGCTCCTGGCGCGCTGTTTGGTGGGGGGCACGCCGGAGCGCGCGACCATAGAGCTGCACGGCTCCTTCGCGCGCACCGGGGAGGGGCACGGCACCGACAAAGCGATCGTCGGCGGATTGATGGGCTTCCGCCCGGACGACGAGCGCCTGCGCACCGCACTGGAGATCGCGGAGCGCGAGGGCCTGGACTACCGCTTCGAGAAGACCAGACTGGGGGACGAGGGTGTGGTGCACCCGAACACGGCGCGCATCACCGTCGAGCGCGGTGACCGGCGGTCGGTGATGGTGGGCTCCTCGCTCGGGGCGGGGCGCGTGCTGGTCACGGCCATCGACGGCTACCCCGTGGAGGTCACGGGGAACTACCACACCATCGTCCTCGTGGCCGAGGACGTGCGCGGCTCGGTGGCGCGCATCGCCGGGCTGCTCGCCGACCATGGCATCAACATCGCGACGCTGCGCCTCACGAGAAAGGAGCGCGGCGGGGACGCCTTCATGGTGATCGAGATCGACGAGGTGCCTGACGAGCGGGTGCGCGACGAGATTCGCGGACTTTCCTGGGTGCGCTGGGCATTCCGGCTCGACAAGGTCTCGGCCTGACATGTATCGCTCGCTGCACGCCGCGGTGTGCGACGCCGAGGCGCAAGGGATCTCGCTGGGGCAGCTGGCGCTGGAGACGGAGTCGCGGGACCAGGGGCGCCCCGTCCCGGAGATCCGGGCCGCGCTGGCCCGCGCGCTGCAGGTGATGCGCGACGCCATCGCGCAGGGGATGACGGGCGACCTGCGCTCCGCGTCGGGACTGGTGGGCGGCGACGCCGCGAAGCTGCGCACCGGCCCCGCGGGACCGCTGGCCGGTACCGCCTTCCGCGACGTGCTCGCGCGCGCGCTCGCGGTGCAGGAGGTGAACGCGGCGATGGGCGTGATCGTCGCCGCGCCCACCGCGGGCGGCGCCGGCGTACTCCCAGCCGTGCTCACGGGTCTCGCGCAGGCGAAGGGTGTGGACGATGAGCGGCTGATCGACGCGCTCGCGACCGCGGGGCTGATCGGCGCGGTGGTGGCCGAGCGCGCGTCGCTCTCCGGCGCCGAAGGTGGCTGCCAGGCGGAAACGGGCGCCGCGGCGGGCATGGCCGCCGGGGCAGCGACCGAGATGCTCGGGGGAACGCCGGCGCACGTGGAGCAGGCGGTCGCGCTCGCGCAGCAGGGCACGCTGGGGCTGGTGTGCGATCCGCTGGGCGGGCTGGTGGAGCTGCCGTGCGTCTTTCGCAACGCCACCGGCGCGGCCATCGCGCTGGCCGCGGTCGAGATGGCGCTTGCGGGCATCGCCTTCGCCATTCCCGCCGACGAGGTGATCGACACCATGGGAGAGATCGGCCGCGAGATGGACGTGCGCTATCGCGAGACGGCGGGCGGCGGACTGGCTGCCACGCCCACCGGGCGGCGGTTGGCGCGCGAGCGGCTGGTGCAGATCAAGACCGGCGCGCGGGGATCGGGACCGGGGGATCGGGAGTAGGATGCGCGCTGCGCGCGTGGCGAGGCCCGGCGCGGCTCGTGCGCGGAACCTGGCTGTCGTGCATGTCGCGCGGACGATATCTTCAGTCCAGGCATCGTCTTCGGCTGCGCATCCGCTGCACCGGCACGCGGCGCGTCGCTTCGCGGCGAAACCTGGCGCTCCCACCCGTCCGTAGGGCCCACCACGTACCTCAACCAGGTGCAGCGATGGTAACTCGGGAAGACATCGAAGGCTTCCTCGACCGCCTGACGGCGGAGGGCGCCAGCTACCGCGAAGTGGAGCAGGGCCTCTGGATCGTGAAGCCCGGGGGCGAGCTGGATTACGACGTGGTGGTGAACTACTCGCCGCCGGTGGTGCTCTTTCGCGTGAAGGTGATGACGCTGCCGCGGGACGAGCAGTCGCTGGCGACGCTCAGCCGACGCCTGCTGGAGCTCAATGCGTCAGAGCTGCTGCACGGCGCGTATGGCATCGAGGAGGACTCGATCGTCATCACCGAGGCGCTGGAGCTCTCGCACCTGGACTACGAGGAGTTTCAGGCCGCATACGAGAGCATCATGCTCGCGCTGGCGTCGCATCTGCGCGAGATCGGGTCCTTCCGCCAGGCTCACTGAGGCGCATCGAGGCACACCCCATGGGCATTTTCGATAGATTGGGCTCGCTGCTGCGGTCGAACATCAACGATCTGATCTCCCGGGCCGAGGATCCGGAGAAGATGCTGAACCAGATCCTGGTGGACATGCGCTCGCAGCTCGCCAAGGCCAAGCAGCAGGTGGCCACCGCGATCGCCGACGAGAAGCGGCTGCGCGATCAGGCCGACGCCGAGTACAAGCAGGGGCAGGACTGGGAGAAGCGCGCGATGCTCGCGGTGCAGGAGGGGCGCGACGATCTCGCCAAGCAGGCGCTCATGCGCCACGGCGAGCACATGACCCACGGCCAGCAGCTGGAGCAGACCTGGCAGGCGCACCGCCTGGAGACGGAGAAGCTCAAGAACTCCCTGCGCGACCTGAACGACAAGATCGAGGAGGCGAAGCGCAAGAAGAACCTGCTCGTCGCGCGGCAGCGGCGCGCGCAGGCGCAGAAGCGCATCGCGGAGACGATGTCGTCGCTGTCGGAGAAGTCGGCGTTCGAGGCGTTCGCCCGCATGGAGGAGCGCATCGAGCAGAGTGAGCGCGTGCTCAAGGCCAGCAGCGAGATCGACGAGGAGTTCACCGGGGACGTGCTGTCCAACCAGTTCAAGCAGCTGGAGCGCGGGGCCGCCTCCAACAGCGTGGACCTGCGCCTGCTGGAGCTCAAGCAGAAGATGGGCATGCTCCCGGCCAGCGCGGCGGCGGAGCAGCGGCAGCTCGGCACCGGAGGGAACGAGCGCGGCGGCGCGCACGACGAGGAGACGGTGCACGCCGAGATCGAGGACACCTCGGGAGACAAGAAGGGCACTTGAGCGCCACGGAAGCGGCAGGCGGCGGAGCACTGGGAGGGGGACGGCGCGTCCGCTTCGCGCCGCTGTTGACGGCGACGGTCCTGACGGTTCTGCTGCTCTGGCTCTTCAAGACCGTCGCCAACGTCTTTCTGCTGCTGTTTCTCGGAATTCTCATATCGCTGTACCTGGGCGCCGTGGCCGGCTGGTTCGAGCGGCGCCTGCACTTCCCCCAGCGCCTGGCGTTCACGCTCGCGCTGCTGCTGAACGTCGCGGGCATCGCGATCCTGCTGTGGATCCTCGTGCCGCCCGTCATCGCGCAGACGCAGGCGCTCATCCGGGTCCTGCCGGACTACATCACGAACTGGGAATCGGGGATCGAGCGCGGCATCGCGCGCATCCCCGCGCTGCGCGAGTACTGGCAGCCGGGCCAGCACCGGATCCTGCACCTGCTGTACGACCAGATGACCGCCTCCTTCGCCGACGTGACGACGAAGGTCATCGGCATCGTGCACGCCGCCATCATCGTGTTCTCCGTGGCGGTGATCGGCATCTATCTCTCGCTGCATCCGGCGCTGTACCGCGAGTGGCTCATCGCGCTCTTTCCGCCCATCCACCGCGACCTGGTCCGCGATCTCCTGGGCGACCTGACCGACACCCTGCGGTCGTACATCGTGGGCCAGCTGCTGTCGATGAGCTTCCTAGGGCTGCTCACGACCATCGGGCTGTGGGCGCTGGGCGTGCCCTTCTTCGTGGCGTTCGGCATCTTCACCGGCCTGGTGGCCATCGTGCCCTTCTTCGGGACGCTGCTCTCCACGCTGCTGCCCGCGCTGTTCGCCCTCAACAGCCCGAACGGCGGCACGCGCGCGCTGCTCGTCGTGCTGCTGGGCGTGGTGATCCATCTCATCGAGGGGAACGTCGTCTCGCCGCTGGTGATGTCGAAGAAGGTGGATCTGCCGCCAGTGCTCACCATCATGTCCGTGCTGGTGATGGGCCAACTGCTCGGCGGCGCGGGCCTGATCGTGGCGGTGCCGACGCTCGCGGCGCTCATGGTGATCGTGCGCCGCATCCTGATCACGCGCATCTACGAGGGGCAGGGCTTCCGCCGCACCACGCGCGAGCGTCCGCTGGTGCTGCGGCTCCCCGCCCCGGGCGGGGGCGTGCTCGTCCCCGCCGGTCCGCCGGTGGACGTCATTGCCATCGCCGAACACACTTCACTCATGAAGAGCGCCTGAATGCCGCCTCGTTTCGTCGTGCTCGCCGAAGGCTCCTTCAGCCCCCTCCGCTCCAAGACCGCGAACGCCTGCATCCGCTACACGCCGGAGCACGTGGTCGCCGTGATCGACTCCACGCAAGCCGGCAGCACCGCGCAGCAGGTGCTGGGCTTCGGCGGTGCCATCCCCGTGGTCGCGTCGCTGGCGGAGGGGCTCACGAAATATCCCACCGCGCTGCTCATCGGCATCGCGCCGCCGGGCGGCCAGCTGCCGCCGTCCTGGCGCGCGCTGCTGCTGGAGGCGATCGACCGGAAGCTGGACCTCTGGAGCGGGCTGCATACCTTCCTGAGCGATGACGCGCAGCTCGCGCGGCACGCGGAAGCCGCCGGCGTCGAGATCCACGACCTGCGCAAGCCGCCGGCGGATCTGGACATCGCGCGCGGCCGCGTGCGCGAGCTGGACGACACGCACACGGTGGTGCTGACCGTTGGCACCGATTGCAACATCGGCAAGATGACCACGCAGCTGCAGTTGCGCGACACGATGCGCCGGCGCGGCGCGCGCGTGGCGTTCGCCGCGACGGGGCAAACGGGCATCCTGGTAGAGGGCTGGGGCGTCTCCGTCGACGCCGTGGTCGCCGACTTCATCGCGGGCGCGGCGGAGCGGCTGGTGCTCGAAGCCGCGCCCAAGGGGGAGATCGTGCTGGTGGAGGGTCAGGGATCCATCATCCATCCCAGCTACTCGGGGGTGACCTACGGTCTGATGCACGGCTCCCTGCCGCATGCGATGGTGATGTGCGCACAGCCCTCGCGCGTGGCCATCAACCACCATCCATGGGTGAAGATTCCGCCGCTCCCCGAGCTCATCGCGCTGCAGGAGGCCACCGCGGCGCCTTTGCGCCCCGCGCCGGTGATCGCGGTCGCGCTCAACACCTTCGATCTCGACGACGCGGCCGCGCGCGCCGCCGTCGAGCGCGTAACATCGGAGACGGGTCTGCCCGCGACCGACCCGGTGCGCTTCGATCCCGCGCCGCTGGTAGACGCGATCATCCAGTTCCACGAGGCGCGTCTGGGCGGAGCGGGCGGCGCCCCGCGCACGCAAACGGTGCGCGCCGCGATGGCGTGATGCCGCGCGCCGCCGGGCGGGGTGAGAGATTGCGGTCCGTCTCGCTCCCGTCCGGTGCTGGCGTGCTCGCAGCCTCCCGCGCGCCCCTCCTTCAGCTTCGCTCCGTCACGAAGTACTACCGCTGCGGCCTGCCCGGTCCCGACGCGGGGGTGCGCGTGAGCGTGCTGGCACTGGCCGGCGTGCAGCTCTCGGTGTGTGCGGGTGAGGTCGTGGCGGTGCTGGGACCGGCGGCCTCGGGAAAGACCACCCTGCTCCTCTGCGCGGCGGGGCTGATTCCGCCGGACAGTGGCGAGGTACGCTGGGCGAAACACCATCCGCGCGCGGCGATGCAGGCGCCGGCCGGCGTGTGCTTCGTCTCGTCAGGCGCGTATCGCGACCGCGAGCGGCTCGCGCGATGCATGCGGAACATCGAGCGGTCCTGGCTGGTGCTCATCGACGAGCCGCCGTTCCAGGGCGAGCACGTGCGCGGTTGGCTGACGGCGGTGCTCGCCGCGCGCGCGGGAGTGGCTCTGGCGGTACGGCGACCGGCAGTGATGGTCGCATGCCGGGAGCCCCTGCACGTTTGCGCAGATCGCGTCGTGAGGCTGAGCCAGGGACGCGTGGTGGACCGCATCGAGGGTGTGAAGTATTCGATGCCCTCGTCCGCCGCGCGGGTCGGCGAGTTATAAGAGCTGCGCCCTTCGGCAGCGACGCCCTTCGGCAGTCTCGCCGTTCAGTAGTTTTCGCCAAGTAGTTTCGCTTCGCGGTCGCGACCTTCCTGTCCTCGCTAACATTCTCGGATGCCCGAGCTCCGCCTCTATAACACGCTCTCCCGCACCATCGAAGTCTTCGAGCCCGCCGACGGCCAGACCGTGCGTGTCTATAGTTGCGGGCCAACCGTGTACAATCCCGCGCACCTGGGGAACTTCCGCACCTTCCTGTTCGTGGACCTGCTGCGTCGCACGCTGCGGCTGCGCGGGTGGCTGGTGGATCAGGTGATGAACCTGACGAACGTGGACGACAAGATCATCCGCCGCGCCGACGAGCAGGGAAAGACGATCCGTGAGGTCACCGAGCCGGTGACCGAGATCTTCTTCAAGGACCGCGACTACCTGCGCATCGAGCCCGCGGAGGCGTACCCGAAGGCCACCGACTACATCCCGCAGATGATCGCCCTCGTGCAGCGCCTGATGGAGCGCGGCGTGGCGTATCGCGCGGACGACGGCTCGGTCTACTTCGCCATCGACCGCTTTCCGCCGTACGGGAGGCTGTCGCGGCTGGACCGGCGCGAGGTGAAGGCGGGAGCGCGGGTGGCGCAGGACGACTACTCCAAAGAGAACGCGCAGGATTTCGCGCTCTGGAAGGCCGCAAAGCCCGAGGACGAGCGCACGCATGCCGCGTGGGACTCCCCCTGGGGTCGGGGGCGCCCGGGGTGGCACCTGGAGTGCTCGGCCATGGCGCTCGACCTGCTCGGGGAAACGCTGGACGTCCACTGCGGGGGAATCGACCTGGTCTTTCCGCACCACGAGGACGAGATCGCCCAGTCGGAGGCGGCCACGGGCAAGCCGTTCTCGCGCTTCTGGTGCCATGGTGCCTTCCTGCTGACGGAAGGCGCGAAGATGGCTAAACGGCTGGGCAACGTCACGACAGTGAAGGACATGCGCGAGTCGCGCATCCCGGCCGCGGCCGTGCGGCATTTTGTTTTCACGACACACTATCGGAAGGAGCTGAACCTCTCGGAGGAGGCGCTGGAGGCGTCGATCGAGGCGGTACGTCGGGTAGGGAATCTCGCGCGCCGGCTGGAGGAGGCCGCGGGCGGTACCCCCGCGCTAGCCGACGCTGCGGCGGTGCTGGTACGGGACGCCGAGGCTGCGCTGTTCGACGACCTGAACGCACCCCAGGCGCTTGCGGCGCTCTTCGAGTTCGTCACGCGGGCCAATGCCGAGCTGGACCGGCGCGGCAATGATGACGCGGCGCTGGAAGCGGCGCGGGCGGCCTTCACGCGGGTAGATGGTGTGCTGGACATCGTTCCGGACGATGCCGCGGCAGACGCCGAGCTGGCGAGCTGGGTGGAGGAGCGGCTGGCGGCTCGGCGGGCTGCACGGGCGGCGCGGGATTTTGCCGCGGCGGACCGAATTCGCGCCGAGCTTGGCGAGCGGGGGGTGGTCATCGAGGACACGCCGGCGGGGACGAAGTGGCGGCTGGCAGGCTGAGGAGATCGGTGCAGGCGTCTAACTCCGCGCCTCGGCGCGGCTTGACACTCGTTTCCTGCTCGCTTATTCTACAAGTCTCGCGCAAAAATCGGCCGTTGCTGACGTAGCTCAATCGGCAGAGCACCGGTTTTGTAAACCGGCGGTTGTGGGTTCGATTCCCACCGTCAGCTCTCGGGCGTGGACGGTGCCGAGCGGCGATGCGAAACCGGTGGGGTACCCAAGCGGCCAACGGGAGCAGACTGTAAATCTGCCGGCTAACGCCTTCGAAGGTTCGAATCCTTCCCCCACCATGCCGGCGAATGCGGGGTCGGGAATTCGCGGGAGTAGCTCAGTTGGTAGAGCGCAAGCCTTCCAAGCTTGATGTCGCGGGTTCGAGCCCCGTCTCCCGCTCTAGGTGAGGTGGCTGGACGAGCTGGGAAGTCGATTGCACGCGCGCATGCTCGCGTAGCTCAGTTGGTAGAGCACACCCTTGGTAAGGGTGAGGTCATCGGTTCAATCCCGATCGCGAGCTCTCGAGGAATGGCAGGCTGGTGGTGGCGAAAAGGGATGGAGATGCGGGAAGTGGCAGCCGGCTGCGGCGCGAGGCGCTCCGTGGCGGGCTGTCGGCTGCGTTCACGAATTGACGAGTTGAGTCGTACCCGGGGTCCGTCGCTCAGCGGACCGGGGTGCGCACCGAAGGACTGAGCAACGGAATCGAAGGCAACTATCCATGCCGCGCGAAAAGATCATTCTCGCCTGCAGCGAGTGTAAGAACCGGAACTACTTCTCCACGAAGAACAAGCGGGTGCATCCCGAGCGCGTGGAATGGAAGAAGTTCTGTCCGCGCTGCAACAAGCATCAGTTGCACAAGGAAACGAAGTAACATGGCCGTCGACGTCGCACGTTCGCAGGGCACCCCGCGTGGCGGGACGCCCACCGCGCCACCGCCCAGCCTGGGCTGGTGGGCGCGCCTGGTGCAGTCGATCAAGGATGCCTGGCAGTTCACGAAGGACGGCTTTCACGAGGTGCGCTACAAGACCACCTGGCCCGACCGCGGCCAGGTGCGTCAGGCCACCATCGCGATCATCATCTTCGTGCTCGCCATCGCCCTCCTGATCACCCTCATGGACGCCGTGCTCAGCGGGCTGCTGGTGCGCCTCATTCCCTCGCTCTTCTCGCGCTGATGCTCACCATGGAACACCGCTGGTACGCCATCCAGACGACGGCTGGTCACGAGAACAAGGTGCGCTCGCTCATCCAGCGGAAGATCGAGCAGGATCCACACGTGCCGGAAGAGCGCGCCGTGCGCCAGGCGCTCGTGCCCACCCAGGAAGTGGTGGAGATCAAGAACGGCAAGAAGGTGACGGTGGAGCGCAAGCTGTACCCCGGCTACGTGCTGGTGGAGATGGCGCTGAATCAGGAGACGGCGCACGTGATCAACTCCATCCAGGGCGTGATCAAGTTCGTCGGCCACGACGCGCGCCTGCCGCAGCCCCTGCGGCCGGACGAGGTGAATCGGCTGCTCGGCATCGCCGAGGAGGCGGAGGAGGAGGTGCCGAAGGAGGAGATTCCGTTCCTCATCGGCCAGGCGGTGGCCATCACCGAGGGACCATTCACGGACTTCAATGGCACGGTGGAAGAGGTGATGCCGGACAAGGGCAAGGTCCGCGTGTCGGTGAGCCTCTTCGGCCGGCCGACGTCGGTGGAGTTGGACTATCTGCAGTTGAAGGCGTATTGAGGATGCGCAGCATCCTCGATACGCCGGCGCTGCGCGCGCGCCCGATCCTCGCGCAGGGCTCATAAATCGTAAATCCGTCAGCGACCACTCTGACGTAAAACGCCAGTGGGAGTTCGGGCGCGCGAGGTTCCACGGCGCGCGCACGCGGCGAACCAGAAGTGAGGTCTTATGGCAAAGAAGGTCACGGGATTCGTGAAGCTGCAGATCCCGGCTGGCCAGGCGACGCCCGCGCCCCCCGTGGGCACGGCGCTCGGTCCGCAGGGCATCAACATCATGTCGTTCGTGAAGGAGTTCAACGCCCGGACGCAGAAGGAAGCGGGCACCATCCTGCCGGTGGAGATCACGATCTTCTCCGACAAGTCGTTCACCTTCATCACGAAGACCCCGCCCGCCGCCGTGCTCCTCAAGAAGGAGGCGGGGATCGAGAAGGGGTCGGGGCAGCCGAACCGCAACAAGGTGGGGCGCGTCACGAAGGCGCAGGTGCGCAAGATCGCCGAGCTCAAGATGCCGGATCTGAACTGCGACTCGGTGGAGTCCGCGATGGCCATGGTGGCCGGCGCGGCCCGCTCGATGGGCTTGGAGGTGGTGGACTGATGCGCGGCCACGGGAAGAAGTACAACGCGGCCGCGAAGCAGCGCGACATCACCGCCACCTATCAGCCGCGCCAGGCGCTGGAGCTCGTGAAGACGGGCGCCTACGCCAAGTTCGACGAGACCGTCGAGGTCGCGGTGCGCCTCGGCGTCGATCCGCGCCACGCCGACCAGGTGGTCCGCGGGACGGTCGTGCTTCCCGCCGGCACCGGCAAGTCGGTGCGGGTGCTCGTGATCGCGGCGGGCGACCGCGCGCGCGAGGCACAGGACGCGGGCGCCGACTACGTCGGCACCGAGTACGTGCAGCGCATCAAGGACGGCTGGCTGGATTTCGATGTGCTCATCGCCACCCCCGATCAGATGGGCCAGCTCGGCCAGCTCGGACGCATTCTCGGACCGCGCGGGCTGATGCCTAATCCCAAGGCCGGCACCGTGACGATGAACGTCGCCAACGCCGTACGCGAGACCAAGGCCGGGAAGATCGAGTTCCGCGTGGACAAGGGCGGCAACGTGCACGCCCCTATCGGCAAGGTCTCCTTCGGGCTGGACGCCCTGGAGACCAACTTCAGCGCCTTCATGGATCAGATTGTCCGCGCCAAGCCGTCCGCGGCCAAGGGCGTGTACGTGAAGAACGTCTCGATCTCCAGCACCATGGGGCCGGGCGTCACCATCGACACCACTCCATACCGGTAACGAGCGATGAAACGCAACGAGAAAGAGCAGCTCGTCACCGAGCTCCGCGAGAAGATCCAGAGCGCTCCGGCGCTCTACTACACCGACTTCACGGGTCTCAACGTGAAGCGCATGACGGAGCTGCGCCGGCGCCTGCGCCGGGCGAACGTCGAGTACGTCGTCATCAAGAACACCCTGGCGCTCCGCGCCGTGAATGAGAGCGGTCTCGTAGGCGAGCGGCTGCGCGGGCCCACGGGGCTCGTGGTCGCCAAGGATCCCGTCGCGGCCGCCAAGCTGCTGCAGGATTTCGCCAAGGAGAACGATCAGAAGCCGGCGGTGAAGGGCGGCGTGTTCGAGGGCCGTCCGCTCGGCGTCGATCAGGTGAAGAAGCTGGCCTCGATGCCCTCGCGCGAGCAGATGCTCAGCGAGCTGGGTGCCGGGCTGCAATCCCCGATGGCCGCCTTCGTGGGCGCGCTCAACGGGCTGCTGTACATGTTCGCTGGAGCGCTGGACTCGCTGCGGTCGCAGCGCGAAGGCGCCGCCGCTTAATCCCCAGGCGCTACGCCTGACACAACGCCCCAGGATCGCCTGGGATTACGAGGAGACCTACCACAATGCCAACGACCCTGAGCAAGGACGAGATTCTCGAAGCCATCGGCAGCATGTCCGTCTTCGAGCTCGCCGAGCTGATCGACGCCTTCAAGAGCCGCTTCAACGTCACCATCGCCGCCCCCGTGTCGGCCGCCGCGCCCGGCGCGGGTGGTGCGGCCGGCGCCCCGGCCCCGGCCGTCGAGGAGCAGACCGAGTTCGATGTCGTGCTCCAGGAGGCGGGTGCCAAGAAGATCCAGGTCATCAAGGTGGTGCGCGAGATCACCGGCCTGGGCCTGAAGGAAGCCAAGGACCTCGTGGACGGCGCGCCGCAGACGGTGAAGTCGGGCGTGTCGAAAGACGAGGCCAACACTATCAGGACCAAGCTCGAGGAGCAGGGCGCGAAGGTCGACGTCAAGTGAGAGAACAGGGTACTGCGAGCAGGGTACAGGGTTCGGGGAGCGCCGCGCGTCATCGGCACGCCGAACGCGGTACGCTGGTCCCGGTACGCCCAATCCGGTCCGTGGTACCCTCGGCTCTCTCCCTTCGACCGACGCGCTATTAGTGAGAGCGATCTTTCGCAGCACCAATCTGAAGCAGTCCAGGGCCACTCCGGGGGCGCGCGAAATTCGCGCGACCGCCGGGGCTGGCCGTTTTTCGCCTGTGCGCGGGTGAACCATGCCTGAATCCATCAAGCAGATTTCCTTCGGAAAGCTCGAGCAGGGGATGGAGATGCCCCATCTCCTCGACATCCAGACGCAGGCGTTCCAGGCGCTGCTGCAGACGGATGCCGCCGCCCATGAGCGGGAGGACGTCGGACTGGAGCGGGTCTTCAAGGACCTGTTCCCCATCAGCGACGTCCACGAGAACTTCTCCCTCGAGTTCGTCCGCTATTCCCTCGGCGAGCCGAAGTACTCCGTCGAGGAGTGCATCGAGCGCGACATGACCTACTCGGCGCCGCTCAAGGCGACGCTGCAGCTCGTGATCAACGAGGAAGTCAACGGCGTCAAGCGGCCGCGCAACATCATCGAGAAGGAAGTCTATCTCGGCGAGTTGCCGCTGCTCACGCCGCTGGGCACCTTCGTCATCAACGGGGCCGAGCGCGTCATCGTCAGCCAGCTGCACCGCTCGCCGGGCGTCGTCTTTGAGGAGGCGACGCACCCGAACGGCCAGCGCCTCATCTCGGCGCGGATCATTCCCTTCCGCGGCTCCTGGGTGGAGTTCACCGTCGATATCCACGACGTGATCTACGTCCACATCGATAAGAAGAAAAAGTTTCCAGCGACCGCTCTCCTGCGTGCGTTTGGCTACAGCTCCAACTCGGACATTTTGCGACTGTTTTTTGCCGTTCGAGACCTGGATCTGACCAAAAAGCGCGAGAGCCGCGGCGAGCAGCGCGAGGTTCTCGGCGCGATCATCGCCGAGGACATCGCCCTGCCTGGCGAGGCCACGCCCGAGGACGCGCCCAAGGCGCGCACCAAAAAGGCGAAGGCCGAGCGCGAGCGCGCCGAGAACGTGCTGCTCGTCAAGGAGGGCGACGAGCTCACGGAGGAGGTGTTCAACCGCATCCGCCGGCAGGGCATCGATCACATCAAGGTGTTCGCGTCCTACATGACCATCGACCTGCGCGACGAGCAGGAGGCCATCGAGCGCGGCGAGCGCCCGACGCGCCGCGCGCTCGCGCTGGACGTCGTGGACGCCGAGGGTGAAGTGGTGGCCGAGACTGGCCAGCTGCTCACCGACACCCTGATGAGGAAGATCCGCAAGGCAGGCATCACCAAGGTGCCGGTGTTCGTGGTGTCAGGGCGCGCGGAGTCCACGCTCATCAAGAACACCCTCGCCAAGGACCCGACACACAGCGAGCGGGAGTCGCTGCAGCAGATCTACGCGCTGCTGCGCCCCGGCGACGCGCCCGACGCCACCACGGCCAAGCAGGCGCTGGAGCGGTTGTTCTTCTCGCCCAAGCGCTACGACCTGGGCCGCGTGGGACGTTACAAGATCAACCAGCGGCTGGGGCTTGGCACGCCGGCCAGCACCACGGTGCTCACCAAGGAAGACTTCGTCGCCATCCTGCGCTATCTGGTGGAGCTGCACGAGGGGCGCGGCCACGTGGACGACATCGATCATCTGGGCAACCGCCGAATCCGCTCCGTGGGTGAGCTGATCGCCAACCAGTTCTCCGTCGGCCTGTCGCGCATGGCGCGGCTGGTGAAGGAGCGCATGTCGATCAACACCGACCCGGAGAAGATCTCGCTGGACGATCTCGTGAACGCGCGGACCGTCTCGGCGGTGATCCAGGCGTTCTTCGGATCCTCGCAGCTCTCGCAGTTCATGGATCAGACCAACCCGCTGGCCGAGCTGACGCACAAGCGCCGGCTCTCGGCACTGGGTCCGGGCGGGCTCACACGCGAGCGCGCCGGCTTCGAGGTGCGCGACGTGCACTACTCGCAGTACGCGCGCATGTGTCCGATCGAGACCCCGGAAGGGCCGAACATCGGGCTCATCACCTCGCTCGCCTGCTACGCGCGGGTGAACGATCTGGGCTTCATCGAGACGCCGTACCTCGTCGTGAAGAACGGCAAGGTCACGGGCGAGATTGCGTGGCTGGATGCCAACCGCGAGGAAGAGGCGATCATCGCGCAGGCCAACGCGCGGCTGGACGCGAACGGCAACTTCCAGGACGAGCTGGTGCTCTGCCGGCAGCAGGGCGACCTGCCGCTGGTGCCGCCCAGCCGCATCGACTACATGGATGTGGCGCCGGAGCAGATGGTCTCCATTGCCGCGGCACTCATCCCCTTCCTGGAGCACGACGACGCCAACCGCGCGCTGATGGGGTCGAACATGCAGCGTCAGGCGGTGCCGCTGCTCAACCCGCGCACGCCCCTGGTGGGCACCGGGCTGGAGGAGAAGGTGGCCAAGGACTCGGGTGCCGTGGTCATCGCGCGCCGCGCGGGCGTGGTGACGCGCGTGACGGCGGACGAGATCATCGTGGATGCGGGTCCGGCGGAGCGTCGCGCGGCGGAGGAGCGCCGGGCGGAGGACCGTCCGCTGGCGCGGCTCACGCAGCACGACCGCTACCGGCTGAAGAAGTACTGGCGCACCAACCAGGACACGGCCATCAACCAGCGTCCGCTGGTGCGACTGGGGCAGCGCGTGAAGGAGCGCGACGTGCTGGCCGACGGCGCGGGGACGGAGCAGGGGCAGCTGGCGCTCGGCTCCAACGTCACCGTGGCGTTCATGCCGTGGTACGGGCACAATTTCGAGGACGCCATCGTGCTCTCCGAGCGCCTGGTGAAGGACGACGTGTATTCGTCCATTCATATTCAGGAGCTGGAGCTCCACGTCCGCGATACCAAGCGCGGCCAGGAGGAGATCACGCGCGAGATCCCGAACGTCAGCGAGGAGTCGCTCCTCGACTTGGACGAGCGGGGGATCGTGCGCATCGGCGCGCACGTGAAGCCGGGCGACATTCTGGTTGGAAAGATCACTCCGAAGGGTGAAACGGAGCTGTCTCCCGAAGAGAAGCTGCTCACCGCGATCTTCGGCGAGAAGGCGAAGGACGTGAAGGACTCCTCGCTGAAGGTGCCTCCCGGCATGGAAGGCGTGGTCATCGACGTGAAGATCTTCTCGCGCATCGAGGATCAGGTGGTGGAGAAGGATCGCGGCGAGCGCATCGGCGAGGTGCGCCGGCTGGAGACGGACGAGAAGCTGCGCGTGAACGAGGTGCGTGACACCGAGCTGTTCGACCTGCTGGACGGCCAGACGGTGGCCCTGGCGCTCAAGTCGGGAACGGTGGAGGAGGCCATCCCGGCGGGCGAGAAGATCACCGCGGCGCAGCTGCGCGAGCTGAAGCTCGCGTCGCTGGATCTCAAGACGCTGCGCGTGGAGAACAAGCGCGTGAACGAGCGCATCCGCCAGGTGATCGACGCGGCGGCCGAGGAGAAGGCGCGCATCGAGGAGCGGGCGGAGGAGCGTATCGACCGGATCCTGCAGCCGGACGAGCTGCCCCCGGGCGTGATCCAGCTGGTGAAGGTCTACCTGGCGGAGAAGCGCAAGATCTCCGTCGGCGACAAGATGGCGGGACGGCACGGGAACAAGGGCATCGTCGCCCGCATCGTACCCGAGGAAGACATGCCGTTCCTTCCTGACGGAAGGCCGGTCGATATTGTGCTCAATCCGCTGGGCGTGCCTTCCCGCATGAACGTCGGCCAGATCCTGGAGACGCACCTGGGGTGGGCGGCACGCACCCTGGACTTCTATGCCAAGACGCCGGTATTCCAGGGTGCGAATGAGCGGGAGATCGGGCTCCTGCTCAAGATCGCGGGGCTCACCTGGGGCGCGCAGGCGCTGTCGCTCCGGACGCCGGCCCCGGTGATCACCGATGCCGACGTCCGCGCGATCCTCGCGGACATCAAGCCCGACCTGCAGAAGCAGCAGGAGGTGTTCGAACGGTTGGAGCAGGCGACGCTGAACGATCTGGGCGGCCGCGGCATGTCGGCGGAGACGAAGGACGTGTTCAACCGCGTGCGCGACTTCCTGATCAACGCGGCGCGGGAGCTGTCCGAGCGCGAGCAGCAGCACATCGAGCAGCAGCTGAAGCTGCACGCCACGTGGTCCGAGGACGAGACGGTGAGCGCCTCGCGCCGCACGGAGTACAAGGCGATGTTGCGCCAGCTGGAGAAGCGGCGCGGCCTCGCGCCGGTGGATCTCCTGGGCGAACAGGAGCAGCCCGCGCTGGCCGCCGCGCTGGGAACGGGGAAGAAGTCGGAGCTGGACGTGGACGCGGCGGCGCAGGAGCTGATGCGCCTGGCCGGGCTCACGCCATACGGCAAGGTGCGGCTGCGCGACGGGCGCAGTGGTGAGACCTTCACCTCGCCGGTGACAGTGGGCGAGATCTACATGCTGAAGCTCTCGCACCTGGTGGACGACAAGATCCACGCCCGGAGCATCGGGCCGTACTCGCTGGTGACGCAGCAGCCGCTCGCCGGCAAGGCGCAGTTCGGCGGCCAGCGCTTCGGCGAGATGGAGGTGTGGGCGCTGGAAGCGTACGGCGCGGCGCACACGCTGCAGGAAATTCTGACGGTGAAGTCCGACGACGTGAACGGTCGCAGCCGGGTGTACGAGGCGATCGTGAAGGGGCAGAACCTCCCGGAGCCCGGCATCCCGGAGTCGTTCAACGTGCTCGTGAAGGAGCTGCAGGCGCTCGGCATCAGGGTCACGATGGGCCAGAGCGACAACGGGTTCTACGGCACCGGCATCGACACCGGCACCGCTACCGCGGGCGACGGAAAGGGGAGCGAGGAGTAATCCATGATCGATTTTCGCAGCGTGCGCGACACCCGCGCCTCGGCGTTCGACTTCATTCAGGTCCGGATCGCCTCACCGGAGGAGATCCGCGGCCCCAAGGACCCCAAGGAGCGCGAGCGGCTGGAGATGGCCGGCGTGCGCAACTGGTGGTCCTGGGGCGAGGTGACCAAGCCGGAAACCATCAATTACCGCTCCTTCAAGCCGGAGAAGGATGGGCTCTTCTGCGAGCGCATCTTCGGCCCGGTGAAGGACTGGGAGTGTCACTGCGGCAAGTACAAGCGCATCCGCTACCGCGGCGTCATCTGCGACCGCTGCGGCGTGGAGGTGACGCTCTCCAAGGTGCGGCGCGAGCGCATGGGGCACATCGAGCTCGCCGTGCCCGTGGCGCACATCTGGTTCTTCAAGACCCTGCCGAGCCCCATGGGCAACCTGCTCGACGTCACCCTGCGTGACCTCGAGAAGGTGATCTACTACTCGAACTACATCGTCATCGACCCCGGCGAGCAGGAAGCGGCGACCAACCAGCTGCTGGACGAGGAGGAATACCTCGCCCTGCGCACCAAGGCGAAGGAGGAGGGCGACACGGCGTTCGTGGCCGATATCGGCGCGCCCGCGGTGCGCGAGCTGCTGCGCCGGCTGGACGTGGACAGCCTGGCGGAGACGCTCCGCGCGGACGTCGCTACCGAGACGTCGCAGCATCGCAAGAAGATGCTGCTCAAGCGGCTCAAGATCGTGGACGCATTCCGCAACTCGGGCGACGCGGGCGACACGCGCAACCGGCCGGAATGGATGATCCTGGACGTTATTCCGGTGATCCCCCCCGACCTGCGGCCGCTGGTGCCGCTGGACGGCGGCCGCTTCGCGACGTCGGACCTGAACGATCTGTACCGCCGTGTGATCAACCGCAACAACCGCCTGCAGAAGCTCATCATGCATCGCGCGCCGGAGGTGATTCTCCGGAACGAGAAGCGCATGCTGCAGGAGGCGGTGGACGCGCTGTTCGACAACGGCCGCCGCTCCAAGGCCATTCGCGGCCGCGGCAAGCGTCCGCTCAAGAGTCTGTCGGACATGCTCAAAGGCAAGCAGGGCCGCTTCCGCCAGAACCTGTTGGGCAAGCGCGTGGACTACTCCGGCCGGTCGGTCATCGTCGTGGGCCCGGAGCTGCAGCTGCATCAGTGCGGCCTGCCCAAGCTGATGGCGCTGGAGCTGTTCAAGCCGTTCATCATCCACAAGCTGGTGGAGAAGGGCATCGCGGAGACGGTGAAGCGCGCCAAGAAGATTGTCGAGCGCGAGTCGCCGGAGGTCTACGAGATCCTCGAGGAGATCATCCGCGACCACCCGGTGCTGCTGAACCGCGCGCCGACGCTGCACCGCCTGGGCATCCAGGCGTTCGAGCCGGTGCTGGTGGAAGGCAAGGCCATTCGTATTCATCCATTGGTCTGCGCCGCGTTCAACGCGGACTTTGACGGCGACCAGATGGCGGTGCACGTGCCGCTCTCGTTCGAGGCGCAGCTGGAGTCCCGCCTGCTGATGCTGTCGTCGAACAACATCCTCAAGCCGTCGGATGGCCGGCCGGTGGCGGAGCCCAGCCAGGACATCGTGCTGGGATGCTACTTCGCGACCAAGGCGCCGGCGGACTTCAGCACGGTGGATCCGAACACGCTCAAGCGGTACACCAGCGTGGCGGAGATCGAGATGGAGCTGGCGCTGGGCCGGATCGCGCGGCAGTCGGCGCTGCTGTATCGCGTGAGCGACGGCAGCGGGCCGCGGTGGGAGAAGACCACCGCTGGCCGCGTGCTGTTCAACGCGATCGTGCCGCCGCAGCTGGGCTTCAAGAACACCGATATGAAGAAGAAGGCGCTCTCGGAGCTGGTGTTCGAGTCCTACCGCAAGGCAGGGCTGGGCACGACGGTCCAGTTCCTGGACCGGCTCAAGGAGTTCGGCTTCTCCAACGCCACGCGCGGGGGTGTGTCCATCGGCATCGAGGATCTGGAGATCCCCACCGAGAAGACCACGCTGCTCACCGAGGCGGAGGAGCGCGTCGAGCGCTTCCAGCGCGCCTACCAGACCGGCAACATCACGAACGGCGAGCGCTACAACAAGGTGATCGACACCTGGACGCACGCCAACTCCGACGTGGCCGACGCGATGGTGAAGACCATGGCGCGGTCGAAGCGCGGGTTCAATCCCGTGTTCATGATGTTCGATTCCGGCTCGCGCGGCAGCCGCGACCAGATCCGGCAGCTGGCCGGGATGCGCGGGCTGATGGCGAAGCCGCAGAAGAAGCTCACCGGCGGCATCGGTGAGATCATCGAGAGTCCCATCAAGTCGAACTTCAGAGAAGGGCTCTCGGTGCTGGAGTACTTCATTTCGACCCACGGTGCTCGGAAGGGCCTGGCGGACACCGCGCTCAAGACGGCCGACGCGGGCTATCTCACGCGCCGGCTGGTGGACGTGGCGCAGGACGTCACGATCACCGAGGAGGATTGCGGCACCATCCAGGGCCTCGAGATCGCGGCGCTGAAGGAGGGCGAGGACATCATCGAGCCGCTGGCGGAGCGTATCGTCGGCAACGTGGCGGCCGAGCAGATCGAGGACCCGCACGAGCGCGACGAGGCTGGACGGCCGCGCGTGCTCGCGGAGGCCGGGGAGCTGATCGACGAGGACACCGCGCGCGACATCGAGGAGTCGGGGATCGAGACGGTGCGCATCCGCTCCGTGCTCACCTGCGAGGCCAAGCGCGGGCTGTGCCGCATGTGCTACGGGCGCAACCTCGCGACGATGGAGATGGTGGACATCGGCGAGGCGGTGGGGATCATCGCCGCGCAGTCGATCGGCGAGCCGGGCACGCAGCTGACGCTGCGCACCTTCCACATCGGCGGTACCGCGGCGCGCATCGCCGAGCAGACGGCGCGCAAGTCGAAGGTGGCGGGCACCATCGAGTACGGCGACCGGCTGGTGGCGGTCACCAACTCCGAGGGGCAGAAGATCGTCACCTCGTACGAGGGGGAGATCAGCATCAAGGCGTCGTCCGACCGGAACGCGGCGGTGGCGGCGCGGTTGCAGGTGCCGCTGGGCGCCATCCTGATGGTGAACGACGGCGACGAGGTGAAGCGTGACCAGGTGATCTTCACCTGGGATCCCTATACGAATCCGATCATCGCGGACGTGGAGGGGCTGGTGCGCTTCGTGGACATCGTCGAGGACGAGTCGGTGTCCGAGGAGCTGGACGAGCTCACCGGCCTGCGGCAGCGCGTGATCATCGAGGATCGCGAGAAGAAGCTCCACCCGCACATCGAGATCGTGCAGGAGAAGGGCGGGAAGGAGCGGCGCGTGCGCGACTTCGTCATCCCGGTGGGCGCCCAGCTCACCGTGGAGGACGGCGACCGGATCAGTGCGGGCACCACGCTCGCCAAGGTGGGGCGCGAGGCGTACAAGACGCGCGACATCACCGGCGGTCTGCCCCGCGTGGCCGAGCTGTTCGAGGCGCGCCGGCCGAAGGATCCGGCGACCATCTCGGAGATCGACGGTGTGGTGCGCTTCGGCGAGATCAAGCGCGGCAAGCGTGAGATCCGGGTGCATCCGCTGAACCCGGATGGATCGATCGACGAGTCCATCGAGCCGCAGCTGTACGAGGTGCCCGCGGGCAAGCACCTGCGCGTGCACGAGGGCGACCGCGTGCGCGCCGGCGACCGGCTGTCCGAGGGCCCGGTGAACCCGCACGACATCCTGCGGATCAAAGGCCCGCGCGCCGTGCAGGAATACCTCCTGAACGAAGTTCAGGAGGTGTATCGGTTGCAGGGCGTGAAGATCAACGACAAGCACATCGGCGTGATCGTGCGCCAGATGCTGCAGAAGGTCCGCATCCTGGAGCCCGGCGAGACCGAGTTCCTGGAAGGGGAGCACGTGGACAAGCAGGTGTTCCGGGACGTGAACGACCGGGCGAAGAAGAAGAAGGAATCGCCCTCGACGGCGGAGCCGCTGCTGCTGGGGATCACCAAGGCGAGTCTGACGACGCAGTCGTTCATCTCGGCGGCGTCGTTCCAGGAGACCACGCGGGTGCTCACCGACGCGTCGATTCGCGGCGCGCGGGACGACTTGCTGGGGCTCAAGGAGAACATCATCATCGGGCACCTGATACCGGCGGGCACGGGGATGTACCGGTATCAGGAGGTGGACCTCGACCTGCAGCCGCCCGAGGGGATCCTGGAGCCGCTGCCGTCGGTGGAGCCGGTGCTGTCGTCGGCGTTCTCGATGGCGGACGAGGAGGAGCCGGCGTTCCCGTCCGTGCGGCCTGCGGGGAGTTTGCCGCGGGAGGCGTGAGCGGCTCGCACGCACACGAAACTGAAACACGCGCACGAAATGAATGGGCCCCGCTGCAACGGGGCCCTTTCACGTTGGCCACCTTGCCGCGGGCGATGCGCGCACGGTAGGATATTGAGCACTTCCTGCCGGCGTACTGCTGGCGATTTTCTTCCGTGTTCCGGCGCCATGTCGAGCGCCGATGTCGTCACGCTGATCCCGCGCGTACTGGCGCGCGGCTGGCGGCGTGATCTCCAGGAGGATGTGAATGCCTCGATCCATGTGGAGAGCGGCCCTCGGTCTCGCGACCGCGGTGCTGCTCGGGCTGTCCGCTGCGTCGCCCGCACGTGCGCAGGGCACCGGTACCATCAAGGGACGTGTGGTGGATGCCGCGGGCCAGCGCCCGCTCGGCGACGTGCAGGTCACGGTCGGCGGAACGACGTTAGGCGGCGTGACCAACCTGAACGGCGAGTACACGATCTCCGGTGTGCCGGAGGGAGCGCACCCGCTCTCCACGCGCCGGCTGGGATACACCCGCCGTACGCAGACGGTCACCGTGCCGGCGAACGCCACGGTCACGGCGGACTTCTCCCTGAGCCAGGCCGCGTCGCAGCTCGAGGCCGTGGTGGTGACGGGCACCGCGGGCGCAGTGGAGAAGCGCACGGTGGGGAACGCGGTCACGCAGCTGGACGTCGCCGACGTGACGGCGAAGACCAACGTTACGAACGTCATGGAGGTGCTGCAGGCCCGCTCCCCCGGCGTGCAGATCCAGGCAGGATCGGGCAGCCCGGGCACGGCGCCATCGATCATGATCCGCGGCGCGTCCTCGCTCAGTGTGACGCCGCCCGTCGTCTACATCGACGGTGTGCGCATGAGCACGGCGGGGCTCGGCAACTTCAATCCCTCGGGGCAGGGGCTTTCCGCGAACAGCGGCGGCCAGGGCGCCAATGCGTGGGATCTGGTCAATCCCGACGACATCGAATCCATCGAGATCATCAAGGGCCCCGCGGCCGCGACGCTGTACGGTGCCGACGCGGCGGGCGGCGTGATTCAGATCATTACCAAGAAGGGCTCGCGCGGCCAGCAGCAGGCGCAGTGGGGTGCGCGCGTGGAGTACGGAAAGAACGACCTCGGTTCGGTCACCCTGCCGGACAACTAGACGCTCTGCACCCAGGCGAGGATCGACGCGACCACCACCAGCAACGGCGCGACCGTGCCGCTGTACCCGGGATGTCAGGGCAAGGCGGTGAACACCCTGCTGACGCAGAATCCACTCATCCAGCTTCCCGGCGGCGTGCGTGACGGCGCGGTGCGCAGCTTCGCGGCTCACGTGCGTGGCGGGGGAGACCGCTACTCGTACTACGTCTCGGCGGACCACAACTACGAGGAGGGGGTGCTGGGCAACAACTACGACCGCCGGCGCTCGCTGCGCTCGAACTTCTCCTTCGCGCCAACCGAGAAGGTGAACCTGGCCGTGAACGCGGGCATCGTGGACGAACACTTGCGGCTTCCCCTCGACGGCGAGTCGGCGCAGGGGCTCCTGTTCAGTGCCCTGCGGGCGACGCCCGGACGTTTCAGCACGCTGCCCGGCCAGACGCAGCAGGGCTGGTTCACGGTGACGCCAGACCAGTCGAACCAGTATGACAACGAGACCAGCACCCAACGCATGATCCTGGGCGCGACCGCCACGTATCAACCGTTTCAGTGGTTCCACAACCGGCTCACGGCTGGCCTGGACTGGACGAACGGGCTGGCGACGCTCTTCGCTCCGCCGAACACGCCGGTGCTCACGGGCGACACGCTGGGGCTGACCGCGCAACGGGTTCCGCGCTCCACGCTGTACACGCTCGACTACAACGGCACGCTGGACTACAGCGTGATGCCGAGTCTCGTGTCGAGCACCTCGTTCGGAAGCCAGGTGATCGCGAATCAGTCGCAGGTGCTCGTCGGCACGGGGCGCGGTCTGGGCTCACCGGACGTGACGCTGATCGGATCGACCACGACCATCTCGGCATCGAACTCGTTCTCGCAGAACAACTCCGTCGGCTACTACGTGCAGGAGCAGCTGGGCTGGAAGAACCGGCTGTTCGGCACCGTGGCGCTGCGCGCGGACGACAACTCGTCGTTCGGGTCGAACTTCAACGCCGCGTACTATCCCAAGGCGTCGCTCTCCTGGATCCTCTCGGAGGAGCCGGTGCTGAAGTCGGTGTTCCAGACGCTGCACGCGGACAACTTCAAATTCCGCACAGCATGGGGCGAGGCCGGCCGGGCTCCCGAACCGTATTCGGCCACCCGCACGTACACCATCAGCGTCGCGACGATGGGTTCAGGTACCGTCTCCGCGCTGCGCACGAGCGCCTTCGGCAATCCGAACCTGAAGCCGGAGCGCGGCCGGGAGCTCGAGGTCGGGTTCGAGACCGATCTGTTCAGCGGCCGGGCTGGCGCGGACTTCACGTACTACAACAAGCGCATGAACGACGTGCTGGTGTCCACGGCGGTGGCCCCGTCCACGGGCTTCCGCGGCTCCCAGCAGGCGAACATCGGCAGCACGTCCAACAGCGGGATCGAGCTGGGGCTCACGTACTCGCCGGTGCAGCTGAAGAACTTCGGCTGGGATGGCCGGCTCTCGCTGTCCACGAATCACAACAAGCTGCTGAGCTTCGGCGACCCGAGCATCAACGAGATCGTGCCGTTCGCGTCGTACGGCTCGGTGCAGCAGTTCCGCGTGGGGTATCCGCTCGGCGGGTTCTGGGGGCAGGTGCCAAAGCGCAATCCGGACGGCTCACTGGTGCTCGTGAAGGGCGCGATCGTGTGGGACAGCACCGTCGGTCCCGCCTTCGATCCGGCGAACAAGTTCATCGGGCCGTCGACGCCCACGCGGCAGATCTCGCTGGCGAACACGTTCACCTTCTTCCGGAACCTCAGCCTGTACACGCTGTTCGACCATCAGGGCGGCTTCTACAACTACCGCGGCGTGGACATCTACCGCTGCGCGTCGTCGCAGAACTGCCGGCAGCTCAACGATCCGAACTTCCCCGCGAGCGAGCTGCCCATCTATCAGGCCGGCGTGAGCAACGCGCCGCACGCCGTGTACATCCACAAGGCGGATTTCGTGAAGCTGCGCGATGTGTCCATCACGTACACGCTGCCGGCGTCGCTGGCGGCGCGCACCGCCGCGAGCGCGGCGAGCATCACCCTGGCGGGGCACAATCTGGCGCTGTGGAGCAGCTATCCCGGTCCGGATCCGGAGGTGAACACCTACGGATACCAGAACGCGATCACCGGGTCGTTCAATCGCGGCGACATCTATGCCATGCCCATGACGCGCCGCCTCACGGCGTCACTGAGCCTGACTTTTTGAGGAGATGCTCATGTTCAACGGAATGCCACGGCGCCGCGCGCTCGGGCTTGCGACGGCCGCGCTGCTGGCCATGACCACCGGGGCGTGCAACGACTTCCTCCAGGTGAAGAATCCCGGCGCCATCCAGGAGCAGGACGTCGACAATCCCGCATATATCAGCCTGCTCGTCAACGGCGTAATCGGCGAGTTCCAGCCGGCGTTCTCGTCGACCGCGTTGTACAGCGGCATCTTCACGGACGAGCTGGCGAACTTCCACGGCTTCAGCGAGAACATCGACATCGACCGCCGGGCGGTGGGGGTCTCCAACGGCACCTACGCGGGCGGCGTGTACACACCCCTGCAGTCGGCCCGCTTCATGGCCGATACCGTGGCCTCGCTGCTGCGGTCGTTCCTCGGGGATTCCGCCGCCCGTGACGTGCGCCTGGCCCGGTCGCTGGATTATGCGGGCTACGCGTACACGCTGCTGGCGGAGCAGATGTGCTCCGCGCCCATCAACGGCGGCGCGTCGGAGAGCCCGGACCAGCTCTTCGGTACCGCGCTGGCCCGCTTCAACGACGCCATCCAGGTGGCCACCGCGGCCAGCACGAACGCCGCCACGTCGGCGGCCAACAAGCGGTCGGCGGACTCGCTCCTCACGCTCGCGCAGATCGGCGCCGCGCGGGTGTCGCTGGACCTGGGCAAGGCGGCGGACGCCATCGGCTTTGCCACCCCGGTGGCCACCAACCCGGCGCTCGACAGCACGTGGGGGTTCCGGGTGTACCACTCTGCCAACACCTCCCGCGAGTACGATCCCTTCTACGCTGCCGCGAGCGGCGGCGCGTCCGCGGAATACGTCGGCATCACCAACACACCGTACGAGACGCTGGTCGGGGATCCCCGCATTCCGCACCCGACCACCACGGAGAAAACCCAGCAGGGCGACGCGATCGTGCCCAACTCTCCCCTGATGTTCAGCACCTATAACGGCACGGCCACGGGCGCCGACTTCACCAGAGATGCGTCCATCACGTTCGCGTCCAAGCTCGAGGCGCGGTACATCCTGGCGGAGGCGCAGGGGCAGAACGCGACCAACCTCGCGTTCCTCAACAGCCGGCGCGCGATCGGGGGAGACACGCCGCTGGTCGCACCGACGGACGCCGACTACATGGCCGCCCTGCGCGAGCAGCGCGCGCGCGACCTGTACCTGGCCGGATACCGCCTGGGCGACCTGCGGCGGTACATCCGGCTGTACAAGGTCGATCTCTTCCAGACGGGGACGTTCAAGAGCCCCGTCCCGGCACCGCCGACCTTTGGCGATCAGACGTGCTGGCCGATTCCTCAGGCGGAGTACACCGGAAACCACAATCTGCCATCGCCGTAGTCCAGGCGCGCGAATCGCGTGGTTCACGTGACAAGACGAAGGGGTCCTGATCGCGATCAGGACCCCTTCGTGTCAACTCACCCAGCTGCCGCTCGCGCATCGCCTGGCCACGTGCCATATTCGAGTATCGCGATCCCGCTCCTCGAGCCCGATTTCGCCTCAAACGACACTCCCACATGAAGATCCTCGCGCTGCTGTCCGCCTCGACGCTGATCGGCGTCGCCTTGCTCGGCACGCCTATCGTCCAGGTGCGCGACGTTGCCAAGTCCCCCATCATCGCGATCGTGGCCTGGGATGCCGCGGATGTCGCTTATGGGCTGCGCACCCGGATCAACCGCGACGGCGTGGATATCGGTGAGGCCAGACGTGGTGAGCACCGACTGTATCTGGAGCAGGCATTCGTCGACGCCCATGGCGGGTTTGCCCTCGCCGTCGCTCAGGATGGTAAGCTCCTGCGTCAGACGGGGAACGAGCGAGACCCGGACGCATGCCGGTTCGATAACGTCTGTTCGCCCAGACAGACCGTCGGACTCGGAGTGGCCGACGAATGGCTTCGTCAACATCGCGACAGCGTTGTCGTGACGTTCCGGCCGCGGACCGGCCAGAACTGGACGATCCGGCTCGACGGCTCCCTGGTCAATGCCTACCTCAATATGATCGATTCGGTCTCGGCATCACTCAAGAAGAAGTGAGGCAACACCGCGGCGTCGATGAAGCAGAACGGGCGCGGAGCCACAGGGCTCCGCGCCCGTTCTTGCAGGCGAGGTGAAAGGGATCGCCGAACGTGCTTATCGCTGGTTCTCCGTGAAATCCAGCCCCAGCGTCGAGCTGGTGCCCGTGCTGCCGTAGGCGGTAACCGTGTACACATCACCGCCGCGCACCGACACGGTAGAAGTCCTGCTGATCACGTTACTGCCCGATCCGGGGTAGCGCACGGCGAGCGTGTACGTGCCGGGAGCAAGTTTCTCGAACGCGCCGGCCGCCTTGTACGCTACCGAAGAACCCACGGCCGACTCCACCTTCGTTTCGGTGTTCGTGACGTACAACGTCAACGCGTCAGCGCCGTCCGAGACCGCATCGACCAGGCGCACGTACCCGACAGTGTAGTCGATGCCCGGCGGGATGGGATCCTCGACGACGAACGCCTGCGCGGTCTTCGTGGCCGCATCGTAGGGGCCGCTCAGGAAGAACGAGTAGTACTTCCCATCGGCAATCGTCTGGCTGGCCGTCGACACCACGTCGGACGCCGCCGCGATCTTCGCGGCCAGGGTATACTGTCCGGGGTTGATCGCGTCGTACAGCCCGCCAGAGGCGACCTGGCCGAACTTGGTGCCAACGGTCGACTCCTTGCCGACAGTCGTGCACGCCGTCGAGTCGGCCGCGGTGGTCGGGTTCTGACACGCGGAGCTGGCGATCGCGGTCATCTTCGTGTCGTTAGCAAAGAAGTCCACCCCGACCGAGTTCGGCGAGAAGTTGTGGAACTTGACCCGAGCAGACGGGGGCGGCGCCGTGATGTCCCGCAAACCGGTATCGCCGCCGAACAGGTCGCACGAGGTCAGCAGCGCTGCGCCCAACAGCACCGCGACCGATTGATATCTATTCATGGCAGATTCCGGTTAGTGATCCGAGGTTCCGTCCGGTTGAGTGATCCAGAGCTCCGACGTCTGGTAATCATCGGCGAGGCCGCTGATGGGCTGGATCTTGGATAACGCTTCCGAGTTCCACACGTACTCCGAGTTGTAGCGCGGGCGCAGTCGATAGATGACCTTGCCGCTGTTGAGAACGTACAGTACGGTTGGCACCGCGAAACCCGGGAACGCCTGCTGGGCCTCGCCCGCGTAGTGGTCCGTGTAGTGGAACCGGCGCATGTCCATCCACTGCTCGTAGAATGCCCACCCCCACTGCGCGATGTACTTCTGCGCCATGATGTCGGACATCGTGAGGTTCGCCGCGGCAGGTACGATGCTGGGGTCCGAGAGGAACGCCGACTTCTCGGCGTCGCTGATCAGGGTTACGGGAGGAGCGCAGTCTGTCGTGGGGTTGCACCGACCGCCTCCAGTCTGGTTGTCGTCCTGATTTCGTGCATTCACGAAGTCAATGTGCGACGAAATGCCGTTCCGGTACGCCTCGAGTGCCGTCGCCTTGTCACCCGCGCGGAACGCCGCTTCGGCCTTGGTGAACTGGAGCTGCGAGTACGTCATCACCGGGGTTTTCTCGTGATCCGCGAACAGGTACCGCCCGAGGCTGCCCCCCGGCGGTATGTTTGGGTACCCCCAGACATTCATCGGCCGTTGAGCTGTCGAGAGCGCGCCAAAGGCGTTCTGGTTGGGATCCAGGCCGCGATACTGCCCATCCGGCGACGGAGCCAGCATACGGCTCATGCGCGGGTCCACGGTGCCGCCGAACACCGTGCCATCCATCAACGAGACGGTAAACTGGGTCTGCCGCTGGTTAGCGATGTTCTGGCGCGTGGGTCCGAAGAAGTCGAGGTCATCGTGCTGCGTGCCCAGGTACTTCAATACGGCGTCGTCGTCGTTGCTCGTGAAGGACTTGTCGACGTCGGCGATGATCTTTGCCGGGTCGTACTTCGAGGACTTGTTCGAGTAGCGATTCTCCCAGAGGGCGCGCGCACCGTACGCGAACTTCAGCCATTTGGTGCGATCGCCGCCGTAGATGTGGTCGCCCACGCCGAGGTATGTCGCGCTCACCGCACCGTCGGTGCGCTGCAGCAGCACGATGGCACTGTCTATATCCTTCATCGCCTCGTCAAGCGCATAGCCCTCGGTGTCATAGTCGAACTTGGATCTCGACTGATCGAAGGCCTCCTTGACGATGGCATCGCCGTAAAGGCCGGCCAACTCCTCCCAACCCCACCCCTTGAGGATCATGCCCACGCCGAGGAGATCCCACCGCTTATCGGCCTGGGCCTTGGTATTCATGTCGATGAGGTTCTGGCCCCAGCTCCAGTACACGTCGCGCCACGCCTGTTTGCCATTGTCGGTGTTGTAATCTCCCATCCTATCGAAGACGGTGTGGCGGTAATTGGTGCTCAGGGTGTACGTGAAGTTCTGCACGTAATTCGGGATGCCCCCCGAATAGGCGTCCCACTGCTGGTCCGCCACCAGCCAGTTCATCATCGGCGCGAGATACAGATTTGCCGAGACGGTGGCGCTGCTTGGCCCGTTCGGATTGTTGTTGACGTCGAGGAAGTTCTGGCAGCTCGCGCTCAGCGTCAGGACGCCTGCGAGCAGCATGCTACGCGTGATCTTCATCCGGGTCATTGATGTGAGTTTCATGGTCAGAACCTCACCTTGGCGCCGACACTGATCACTCTCGGAATTCCGAAGTTGCCGTAGTCGATTCCGACGGACCCCGAGCCGCCCGTATTCGGGTTGCTGGCGCTCCCAAGGGGATCGAGACCGGTGTAGTTGGTGAGCATGAACAGGTCGGTGGCGGTGACGAAGACGCTCGCGTTCGACAGGATCCGCTGTGGCAGCGTGTAACTGAGGGTGACATCCGCCAGCCGCAGCCAGTTGATGTTCTTCTCGATGAACTGCTCGGGGCTCATATCCGTGTAGTAGTTCGTGTTGATCGCCGGGACGATCACGATGTTGTTCGGCGTCGGATTGGCCGTGTTCTCCTTGCCATCTCGCAGCACGCCCGCGACGATGCGAGGCGTCCAGCGGTCCTCGGTCTGCTTGCTCAGGCCGTGAGTAGTGAGATACCAATCCGTTGCGTCATAGATGTCTCCGCCGCGGCGGAGGTCGAGCAGAAAATTCAGCGACACGGCCTTGTACCGGAACGTGTTCGTCAGCCCGATGGTGAAATCGGGCTGCCGGTCATAGCCTGCATCGATGAAGTCGGTCGCCGCGATGGGAAGGCCGGTCGACGGGTCGATGAGCAGCTTGCCCTGGTTGTTGCGCCGCCAGAAGTAGCCGGTCAACGACATCGTGGATAGTCCCGGCATGGTCCCGTTGCGAACGTTGCCGGCGACCCAGCTATCGGAGTTATACAATTCCGGCAGGTTGAAGGGCAGGGAGATCGTCTTGCCCTTCGCCTTGTCGAAGTTCGCGAGAATGTCCCACTCGAAATTGCGGTGCAGCACCGGAACGGCATTCACCGTGAGCTCGAGCCCGGCGTTCTTCGTGTCTGCGCCGTTCAGGTTGAAGAGAATGAAACCGGTCCCGTAGCTCTGTCGGACATTCTGAACGATCTCATCGTACGTGCGCTTGCTGTAATAGGTGGCGTCGAGACCGAGTCGATCGTCGAGGAAGCTCAGCTGGGTGCCGAACTCCCAGTTTTTCGACCACTCGGGCTTCAGGTTGGGGTTCGGACCCCAGAAGTCGTACCCGAAGCCGCCGTACGCTGTCGTCTTCTGCTGGAGCGCCGGGATGTACGCATACGGTTGCGCATCACGCCCGACTTCCGCATACGCGGCCGTCAGCTTGCCGGTCACGAACTTCGCCACCCCCGGGAAGGCATCGGAGAAGACGAAGCTCGTATTGAACGATGGATAGAAGAAGGAATTCTTGCCTTTCGGGATCGTGGAGGTCCAGTCGTTCCGCCCTGTTGCGGTCAGGTACAGGTACTCGTGGTAGTTCAACGTGGCCTGCCCAAACCCGCTCACGAGGCGCCGCTGCGTTGTCGTGGTCAGGGGAATCCACTGCGCCGTGTTGTTGATCGAGACGAAGTTCGGGTCCAGGAAACTCTGGCCGGTCACCGCGACTGTGGTGCTCTTGTCATCCACGACCGACTGCCCGACCAACCCCGATATGGAGAGATTGTTCGTGATCGAATAGCTGTTGACGTTGAACAGCGTCTGTTCGCTGAGATCCGGCGTCGTGACGCTGGCAACATCGAGCACGCCACCATTCGTGCCGGGCCCCGAGGTATAGGTGGCACCCGTCTCGCTCTCCGGATGACGCAGGACCAGCACGTCATTGTTATTCGCGTCGATGCCGATATTGCTCTTGAGGTTACCCCATGAAAACGGGGTGACGGTGAGACCGAGATTCGAGATGAACCGGTGGCTCTTCGAGTTGACCTTGTTCTTGTTCACACTGAAATACGGATTGTCGAAGGACCCTGTGTACGTGCTCTGGCTTCCGATCAGGCGCCGGTCGCCGGCCGGCGTCAGGTAGTCGGCCGCGTTATCCGTCTGCGGCCATATGAGCAGCCCGAGCAGCGGGCCAGAGACGCCGTTGAACGGCTGATTGTTCGCGGAATTGGAGTACATCATCGAAAGGTCGGCGCCCAACCAGGACGTGACCTGGGCCGTGGACCGGCCGGTGATGTTGTTCCGGTCGTACTTCGTGTTCGGGATCACGCCGTTATCCCGGTCCACCGAGGCCGAGACGCGATACGTGATCCTGGAATCGGCCGATGCGCCGGTGAACGCAAGATTGTTGCGGGTCGAAACCCCGGTCTGGAAGAAGCCCTTGACGTTGTCATAGAGCCTGGTGCCGGCGGCATACTGCGGCCCAAAATACGTGTAGCCGCCGCTGGAGCAGCACGCGGTCGTGTCGAACTGCTGCTGAATTTCCGGGTACCTCGACGGCGTCTCGATCTGCGTGGAGGAGTTCAGCTCGAAGCCGCCCGTACCCGGCCGCCCCTTTTTCGTCGTGATGACGATCGCGCCGTTCGCCGCGTCGATGCCATACAGCGCGGACGCCGCCGGCCCCTTCAGCACGACGATGCTCTCGATGTCGTCGGGATTGATGTCGGCCGCGCGATTGGTGAAGTCGACGTCCCGGTTCTCGAAAGAATTCGAAGAGCCAGGACGGCCGGAGCCCAGCAACCCCGAGCTGAAGACATTGTTGTTCATCGGGAGGCCGTCCAGGATGAACAGCGGCTGATTGCTGCTGCTGATCGAGCTGATGCCTCTGAGCACGATCTTGCTCGAAGCGCCAGGAACGCCCGATGTCGGGTTCACCTGAACCCCGGCGACGCGACCCTGCAGCGCGTCCGTGAAGTTCATGCGCTGCGTCTGGGCAACGTCGCTTCCCTGGACGGTCTGCTGCGCGGTTCCCAACGAGCGTTCCGCCGCCGACTGACCCAGAGCCGTTACCGTCAGCGCGTTGAGGCTCACCGCGACGCGTCGAAGCTGCACGTTGATGGTATCGCTCGTCCCGACCGTTCGCTGGATCGGCTGCGTTCCGATGTAACGGAACTGAAGGGTCTGACCCGTCCTGGCGGGAATGACGTACGTACCAGCGGTATTGGTGCTCGTGATGCGGCTGGTGCCCGTGACGGCGACCTGCACGTTGGAGAGCGGGTCGCCAACGTCGTCGACTACTTTGCCGTGAATCAGCCGTTGCTGCGCAGACGCTTGCGCCGCAACGAGGCATATTCCCATCAGTGCCGCGAGTACGCTTGTCTTCATGATGAGGTGTACGGGGTTAGGGGCAGGGCGACTTCCGGAGCATCGACATGCGCGATGTCATAAGCTGCATGTGGCGGAACTTGTTTCGGGCAGGGCGGATTGACCAGCGCACCAGGAACGCGAGCCGCCCGCCCGCCATACCGTGGGGAAACTCCAGCGGGGCTATCCTACGTCACGCGTCAGCCCCCTCGCAAGAGGCAGTGCTCAGGTGACTTTGGGAGGACGTCAGCGCCATTTTGCCTGACGCGTGTTCTCGGGACGGTGTGGCACTCGATCCACAGACGCCGATTCGAGCCCCGGCTCCACACACCCGCGAGCGCCGGCCGCGGCATCGGCCCGTGTGGCGCATCCTGCGCCGCGGGTTGCGATTACGCCACCCGCGTTGCTTGACACCCCCGCTCGCCCCATCTAATTTCCACAGTCTCTACCGCCCAACCGGGCGGTTCGTGTGCTGTGCCGCGGTGCAGGCCGTGGCTTTCGTCCGAACCTGAGTTCATGCCGACCATCAATCAGCTCGTCCGGCAGAGTCGCCGCGACGTGATCAAGAAGGAGAAGTCGCCGGCGCTGCAGTCGAACCCCTTCCGCCGGGGGGTGTGCACGCGCGTCTACACCACCACCCCCAAGAAGCCGAACTCGGCGCTGCGCAAGGTGGCCAAGGTGCGCCTGACGAACGGCTTCGAGATCATCGCGTACATCCCCGGCGAGGGGCACAACCTGCAGGAGCACTCCATCGTGCTGGTGCGCGGCGGCCGCGTGAAGGATCTCCCGGGCGTGCGCTATCACATCGTCCGCGGCACGCTGGACGCGGCGGGCGTGAATGGTCGGAACCGCAGCCGGTCGAAGTACGGCACCAAGAAGCCGAAGGGCGCAGCCGCCGGAGGGAAGAAGTGAGCCGCCGCAAGAGTGCAGTGAAGCGTCCGGTGCTGGCCGACGCGCGCTACGACAGCCAGACCGTCTCGAAGTTCATCAACGTGCTGATGTACGAGGGGAAGAAGTCCACCGCCGAGCGCATCTTCTACGGCGCCATGGATCTGGTGGAGTCCCGCACCAATCAGCCCGGGGTCAACGTGTTCAAGCAGGCGCTGGCGAACCTCAAGCCGGTGGTCGAGGTGAAGAGCCGCCGCGTGGGCGGCGCCACCTACCAGGTGCCGGTGGAAGTGCGCCCCGAGCGCCGCACCGCGCTGGCGATGCGCTGGCTCATCCTGTACTCGCGCGAGCGCAACGAGAAGTCCATGCCCGAGAAGCTCGCGGCCGAGGTGATCGCGGCGTCCAAGGGCGAGGGTAACGCGGTGAAGAAGAAGGACGACACACACCGCATGGCCGACGCGAACAAGGCCTTCGCCCACTACCGCTGGTAGGCCAGACCGCCTCGTTCCCAACCCGTTGCCCCGCTTGGCCCTGCCCGGCCGGCGGGGCATCGTATTTCTGGCGACCAGAGCCGCTGGTGCCTGTTCCTGGTGCCCATTCTACCCGTTGCCCGTAGCTGACACGGGCGCGTCCTGGGCCAGCGCCTCGCGTTGGGCGTCCTCGTCGGCTCGGAGATACACCGTCAGCAGCGTCGCCGACGTCTTCCACCCTCCCAGATCCTGCAGGTCCCGCAGTGGCACCCGCCGCAGTCGGTTCGCGAACGCCCGCCGGCACGAGTGCCAGCCGTACCGCTCGCCGGTGGGGAGCTTCGCCTTCGCCGCGATCCGTTTCCACAAGTTGCACACAGCGTTTCTGGACAATGGGGTCCGCGCATCCCTGGCAGCGGGGAACACCCACGCATCGCCGATCGCCGCCGCGCGCCCCTGCTCCGCCTTCAGTGCCGCCACCGCCTCCGGGTGCAGCGGGTTCCAGTGATCGAGCCCGATCTTGTCGGCCTCGCCGCGCCAGTGGATGCGCGCGTTCTCCAGGTCCACGTCGCTCCATCGGAGCTGCCGGATCGAGGCGGCGCGATGGCCGGTGTACCACGCCAGCACCGCGAAACACTCGAGCCGCGAACTCATGGCTGCCGCCACCGTCCGCACCTTCGCGAACTGCTCCGGCGTGAGCAGCGCCCGCTTGGGGCTCTCCTCCTTCGGGACCGGCAGCCCCTTCAGCGGATTCCGCTCGAGCAGGTACCCGCCGCGGCCATCACCGGCTTGTGTCGCCCAGTTGAGCAACGCGTTGAGCAAATTCAAATCCTGCTCGATCACCCGGTCGCGAACCCCCTTCCGTTTCGTCCCAGGAGGCCGCAGGCGGCCCGATCTCCTCGCGGAGATGTAGGAGTCCCAGTCTCGCCGAGATAGCGTCTCCGGGCGCCGATCAGGGCCGAAAGCGCGCCTGAACAGCTCGAATGCCCGGCGATCATGCGCCTGCACGGTGTCGACCTTCGTCGGCGTCACCTCCCCCTCGTACATGTCAATCAGCGCCGACAGCGTCGCGCGTGTCGGTTGGCGCGGTCCCTCGCGCCGGAACTTCGCCGCGATCGCCTCCGCCCTCTGCTTCGCCTGATCTGGGGTGAGTTCCCCCAGCGGCTCGCGGTGCCGCTTTCCTTGATCATCGCGGTAGTCGACCCAGATGCCGCCGCGATCCCCGCGCGCGTAGACGCGCACGCGATTCGCGCCCTTCTCCCCCGCGATGAACGACCAGACTTTCTGCTGCCGTCGAGTCGATGCCATATCACACGTCTCCGTGTTTGACATCGGCCACGATCCGCCGGCGTATGGAGAATTCTGCATCACCTGTGCGCATTGGCAAGGCGCCGGTGAAGCCGGCCTTCACCGGCACGTCCGCCCGCCTGATCCTCGGCGCGTGCTTCCGGCCGCGGTTCTCAATCCGGCCCTCGCGAACGAGGCGCTGGAGGTGATCGATCGAGTAGCCGCCGATCGCGCTCGCCTGCTGGAGGGACACAACATCGTCCTCCTCGAGCTCACGCAGATCGGCAAGCATCTCGTCGACGATGGCGGCACCGTCCACCATCACGTGCAGGCGCTGGTATTCCTCCCTGCGCGCTCGCCAGCGGCCGAGCAGCTCCGCGTGCGTCACGCCGTTGCCTCCGGTGCGTGTCCGGGGTCCAGGCAATCGAGTGCACGCAGCCGCCGCCGCCACGCCTCGATGTCTTCATCCAGCGCTGCGAGGAACTCCGACTTTCCATCGACCGAAGGCGGCCACTGCTCGACCGTCCACTGGCGCGTCTCGATCAGGTAATGCAACTGGCCGACCGCCACCGATTGCAGGACTGCCGCCGACGCGGGCCGGCGCTGCCGATCCGGGCGCGGTGTGTATGGCACCAGGAAATTGCTGCTATGCATCTCCCACCTCCCCAACGTCCACCACCATGTCCTCCGCACCGCTTGTCAGCTGCGGACGCCAGTTCGCGACGAACTCCGGCCCCATCAGCTTCGCCGCCGCGGGCCAGAACTGCTCCGGCTCCTTCGTCAGCGCGAACAGGTGCTCCGACTCCTCGGGCGAGAGCCCCATGATCTTGTCCCAGAGCGTCACCTGCACCTGGATCCGCTCGGGCGCCTTGAACGTGATACCCAACGACTGGAGCCCTCGCACCCACGAGTCTCGATTCTTGATCAACACCGCCGCGCCAGCCACGCGCGCCTGCGGGCTCGCCGTTCTGTCGGCCACGATGCTCCATAGCGTGCGGTCGATCGCCTCGGTCGATGCGACGATCTTGGCCGCGATGTCGAGCACACTGCTGACGGCGATCTCCGCCTGCAGCTGGCGCCGAACCGCCGCGATGTCTCGCTCGATGGTCCGCTGCGTGCAGCCCAGCGCCTGCGCCATCTTCCGCGCGGACAGATGTTGCGGCAACAGATCGCGAACGAGCTGGCGCCGCTGGTCGCGCCGGAGCTGGCGCAGCGATGGCGATTTTCCGTCACGCGCCGACACGGGCACGCTCCTGCGCAACCATAGAGCCCTTCCGCTTCTTCGGCACCTTACGGGAGGGGCCAACCTGCTGTAGCACTTCGGCTTCTGGCTGTTCGTGTCGGTCGCGTGTGGCGGTCTGATCCCCACCACGCTTCGGCGCTCGCGCGATCGCAAGCTCAATGGTGCCGAGATCGGCAATCTCGCGGCGAAGGGCGGAGAAGACGATTGAGTCGGCGAGCACGAGGCTCGGAGCCGTCACGAGTTGGCGCGTGAGATCCACCACCCGATGCCGCGCCCACAGTTCCCGCTCCTCCAACGTCACGGGGGGCATGTTCGGGATGAATGGTCGGTTAGCGTGCATCGATGAAGACCTCATCCACGCGCCGCGTCCGCGACGGCGTTCGTCGTCGGAACCGCCGCGGCTCGGAGGATCGCCGCGATCTTGGCAGCACGAGGATGAGGGGTGCGGTCGCGGTACGGTCCGCAGAGCCCCGCCAGCTCCTCCACCTTCGCGCGCGACCTGAAAATCGTCTCGATGCCGTCGTACTTCCTCTCGGATCGCGGGGCCCGGCCCATCGTCCAGTCATCCCTGAGCGCGCCGTCGATCACGTAGAAGAGCTCCGACGCGTTGTCGCCGTTCTCCTTCAGCCGGCGCATGAGCAGGGCGAGACGCTTGTCGTCAAGCAGCGTGTTCGGGTGATCGAGCTTCGTCGCCCAATAGGCGAACACGAACTCCGCCGCCTTCTCCCGCGCCTCGGTGGTGCTGCGGCGTCGGATCGTCTTCTGCGCCTCGTCCTCGAACTCCGCCTTAATGGCGGCTATGACCTCCGCGGCCCGGAGGCACCTAGGAGAGCGGGGTGCCACTGCCGAGTCACGGATCTTCACGAGAGCGAGCGATGGCGCGGTCGGGATCTCTGCTTTGGCAGTGTCGTTTACTGTCTTGTCTACAGTAGGTGTCTTTTGTATCGCCTGGGTATCCGATACCGTATCCGATAGACTATCGATCTCACCAGGGAACCACTCCTCGTACTCCGCCTTGAAACGCCGCACGATCGTCAGCTGGCGAGGGAGCGGCGCCACGAGCCGGTGCACGTACGGCCGATGCTTCTTCACGTTGTTGGAGTAAAGCGCCGCCTCGCGCAATCCATCGATGATCCAGACGATGTTCTGCTCCCGCTCGATCCAGCCGCGGGTATAGCCGGGTCTCGGCGCCTGTAGCTCGATCATCGCTTTCTCGAGCTCCGCCTTCCCGCAGCCCATTTGGTCACAGAGCTTCGAGGGATACACGACCCCGATGCCGGTGGCGGGCAACGTGCACTTCAACAGGAGCCAGAGCTTCGCGGCGCGTCCGCTGAGCCGCTGGAAGCCGGCATCGTCGGCGAGCTCCAGGTATAGAGGCCGCCAGTCGCCACGGATGCTGACCGATTCGTCACCGCTACCACTGAGATGTCCAGTCTTGTAATTTCCCACCACAGCCTCCGCCCATCACCCTGGGTCTGGCTCAGACGCCGCGACGGTTTGCCCGACCGCGCGGCGTTGCCATATCCACGATCAGTCCGCAGTCGCTTCACGCGCGAGAACATACCACCCGGCGTCATCCCTTCCGCCGGGGATTTCCCCGGACTGGATGAGCCGGATCAGTCGCTCGCGACTCATCTTCCGCTGCATCGCAGCGACGGGCGCCGGGATCCGCCCCTCTAATTCCACCGTCATTTTCATTCAACCTCCGTCAACCCCGCATGTACGTACGTACACGTTGGCTGGTGACCAATATACGGGTGCCTAACGGCTGACGATCCGGTCGAATGAGGAATAGGGTAGGCGGGAGCGGTTCGGAGTCGACTGGATCCGACACGGTGCGACATGAGCTGACACGCGGTGGCGATTCTGACTCTTGACAGCCCCTTCGTCTCGGATCGATCTCGCTGGCCCATTCGGAGAGCGAACGGCTTACCCTGCCGCACCTCCGCTAGTTGTTCCCGAGGCGCAAACCGATCTCCTCGAGCGCGATCCGGAGACCGATCTCCTCGAGCAGCTTCTCGGACAGCTCATTCCAATCGCCGCGGCCGTTAACGTCCGCCTCCACCGCCGATGCCATGCAGTCTCGGAGGAGCGCAACATTGTCCACGATCTGCTGCCGCACCGTCCCGATCGCCGCGAGCAGCGCGTCCAGCGCGTCCATCGACGTCGAGAGATCGGCGACCACGGACTGCGCGGCGGAACTGTCGATCCCGCGCCGGCGTCGTCGGACAGTCTCGACGATCCGCTTCTCGAGGAGCGGCAGCCGCCGCCCCGCTGCGCGCGCACGCGCGAACGCCGCCATGACCCTAGGGTTCATGCTGCTGTCCACGCCGGCACCGGCGAGCTCCATCGCGCCAGGGTCCGCGCCCAGGATCACGGCCGACAGCTCCAGCTGTTCCGCGCGGGTCGCGATCCACTGGACACCCTCGCCATAGCGGGCCGTCTCCTGCGCCGATGGCGCGCGCGTGCGCTCGGTCCTCGGATCCCAGCGCACGGAGCAATCGCTCAGATGCCCATCGTCGTACAACGACTTCACCTCCTGCGCGTATGGCGTGCCCGCGAACCGGACGTACTCGACGAGCGCGCGACCGGTCGGCCCCGCGATGGCGGTCGGCACATCCGTCTCCACGCCCGCGTGCACGACGGAGCCCAGCACCGTCCGCGTGAGTCCGTTCGCCGCGTGCAGGTCGTGCATCTCCAGGAACCGCGGGCGCTGCATGAATCGCGTGAGATCCCACGCGTTGGACAGGATCACCCCACCATCCATCGCCAGCCGCTCCGTCGAGGCCACGAACCGCACGTCGTACGGCCTCCCGTTGGGTGCGATCTTCGGCCCGTTCGCCGGCACTGCCGCCGCGGCCCGCACGCGTGGCGCTCCAACGCGCGGCACGGACCGGTACGCAGTCGCTGCCATCTGTCTCATCCTCCCCCCCCACCTCCACTACCCCGAATCACCGTCGCGCCGCCCGCCGGCGCCGACGTCCCTACAGCTGCTGGCCGCCGGTCAGCTGCTCATACCGGCGCCTCGCGTCTTCGATCGCTTGGCTATCCGTCTCGACTCCCGAGCGAGCGAGCATCAGCTCGTGCTCGCGTTGCGCGACATCGCGCTGCCGACTCGCGAGCGCGCGCACCGCGCCTGGCAGTCGGTCGTGTATACGCCGCGCCTCTTCGATCGCCGCTCGGTAGCGCGCATCCGCCTGCTCGCGGAGAACGCGTCGATCGTCGCCTTCCTTCCCCAGGCGCTCATGCCGTCCGCGCGCTAGCGCCAGCGTGTGCTCGGCAGTCTCGATCTGCCGCTTCAACTCTCCCATCACCTCGGCCGTCGCGGCCGGATCACGCGGCGCCTTGCCGTAGCGATCGCGCAGGGTGTCGAGCTCTGTCGCAAGGCGCACGACCTCATCCCCGGCGGCGCTCCATTCCGCCCCTGCACGGCGCTCGTCATCGCGCGCCCGCTCGGCTTCTGCGCGGCGCTGCTCGATCTCCCCGGCGGTAATCGGGATCGGCTGGAGGACGGCTGTGTATTCCGCCATCAGCGCGCCCTCCGCTTCTGGCCACGCCGCGGCGATACACCGTCCCGGACCAGACGCTCCGCATCCGCCTTCCGGATGAACCGGCGACTGCCCAATGGCCACGATGGGACCATCTCCCGCTCGATCCAGCTGTACCACGTTCGCCGGCACACCTTGATCCCCGTCTGCTGCTCGAACCAGCACCGGAACGCTTCGATATCCATGACCTCCGCGTCGGCCGTGAGCTCGCGCTCTGTCACTACCATCCGCTTCTCCTCCCGCCAACCCCGCTGGCCCTAAAATGCGAAACGTGCGGGAACGCGGCCCTGCCTCGGACCGGGTACCCGCACGTTCGCGGTGCGCTGACTTCGCTGCGGACCGCCACTCAGTGCAATCAGTGGCGCGCGTGGTACAGGATGGCAGAATCCGAATGGCAGCGCAAGAGCGGATTGCCCGTGCCCTTACTTCCAGAATCGCCCACCCGATTCTAAAAACGTGCTAATGCACTTGGCCGAAGGTATGTTCTGGCGACCGTCGCACCACCCAGGTCCGAACACCCCCTTGTGAGGGAGGGAATGATGAACGCTAGGAGACTCCGGAACTCCTGCCTGATGGTGCTGGCGACCGTCGGCGCGGTCGCTTGTTCCGCCCTTCCTCGGCGGAATTCGGCCGAGGAGGCGTATCGCGCGTTCAAGAAAATCGCGGGAGCTACCACCATCGGCGTGAACAGGCTTAGCTACGATGCACTCCTTCAGGATGCGGCTGCGCAGGTCCTGATCCTTCGTGATCTTGCAATCAGCGCGTCGGACAGCGCGACCCTGCGGTACTACGCCTCGGCGCTGGAAGCCTACAAGGATGCCGACGCGCTCTGGGCTGAGCAGATCAAGGACGCCCGCTACGACTGGATCCCGAAGGGTCGGATCATGCTGATAAACCCGGCGCTCGCCACGCGGTACCAGCTCTCGATCACCACCGAGAAGATGCCCTACACCGGATCGGAGTATCAGACCGTACCTTCAGAAAGCATTCAGGACATCTGGTCGGTGGCCGAAGCCGTCGCCGATTCCGGCAACTCTGCGTTGATACCCGAGCTGCGCCGCGCCTATCGCTGACCGCCGGTTGGTCACTCACCTCCACCCGATCCGACTCCGTCCCGCGCCAGCCGTTCGCGCGGATCGCTTCCGCTAGCGCCGCCCAGGAGTCGCTCGAGCCAACCTGCGGCGATGATCACCTCGGCGATGGCTGGCTGTTCGAGCAGGACGTCGAACACCGGGCGAAGGTCCTCGACGTCCTCCCGTCGATAGATGATCTCCCGCCGCTCCACGGAGCCGTCCTGGCGCGCCCAGGTGATCTCGGCCGCCGTCATCTCACCGCGCCGCTCGTACGCGCATACCATCACGGTCCGGCCGCCCGGCGCGCGCATCGTTGCCGAACGCTGCGCTATTTTCGGACTTCTCGGTTCCCGTCGCCGTGTCATAGCAGTCCCGCCTCAGCGAAACTCGTGTAGCGTCCTCCACTCCCGAGCACGATGTGGTCGTGCACCGGAATGTCCACCAGCCGGCCGGCGGCGACCAGCTGTTGGGTCACGAGCCGGTCGTCGGCACTCGGTGTCGGATCGCCGCTCGGGTGTTGGTGGACGAGAATGACCGCGGACGCTCCGTAGACGACCGCGGCCCGGAAGACCTCGCGCGGATGAGCGAGCGAAGAATTGATGATCCCGCGCGTCACCACGACGGGACCTGCAACCAGCTCCGGCTCGCCTCGATCATTTTTCGTCGGGATGGCGAGGAGTCGGTGCTGGCTGTCGAGCAGCAGCGTGAAGAACACCTCCGCGAGCTCCCGCGCTGCGATCGGTGCCATCAGCTGCACCGCGTCTATCGGGCTGCGGATCGCCGGCCTCTCTGCTGTAATTGCGGCCACGTAGCCGGCCTCCCGGACCATGCGGAGCGGCGCCACTCTCCCGAGTCGCAGCCACCGCTCACGAATGGTCTCCGGCCGCCTCCGCGGCACTCTCGGCGCCTCCAGAGTCGCAGCGGCGACTCCCGCCGTTGCACCTGGCGAGGTATCGATCTCTGGGTCCTCGAGCCGCATCGTTCAGCCCTCCTTGCCGTCGTCCACGAACTGGAGCTGCTGATCGGCGTTGCCCTCCGGCAGCTCCGGCTCGTCAGGCTTCTTCGCCGGCTTCTTGCCTGCGTCCGTCCGTGGCCCGAAGGCCGCGTCCTCCGCCGCGTTCTGGTCCGTCACCTCCGACCAGTAGGCGTCGAACTCCGCCTTGTAGGGGTCGGGCACCGCCACCTGGCCCGCCTCGTTGGCGAGCCGGCTCGACTCCTCGATGAAGAACCGTGGTCCTCTTCCCATCTGTCGCCCGCGCTGCGTGTGGGCATCGAGCGCCTCGTCCGGGATGTCCGGATTCCACCCGTTCATCTCCCGCACCCGGACCGCCCAGTAGAAGTGGTCCGCCACCCGCGACTTCTTGGCTCTGGCGAGCGTCAGGATGGCATTGGCCACCCCCAGCATCCATTCCCCCTTGCCTCTCCACCAGCGGTCGGCGAGCTCGATCATCTGCAGCGCGTACATCACCGCCTCTGGATCACCCATGCCCACGTCCTCCGCTGCGATCACCCGCAGCCGGTTGAGGAGGACGTAGAACCGGCCGCACGACACCAGCTCGTACGCCCAGTGCATCGCCAGGTCTTCCTGGCCCCGGCGAATGGCCTTTTGGAGCGCGCTCATGACCTCGTACGCGGAATGCCCGCTCATGGTCACGTGGCCCCATTTTCCCTTCAGTCCCGCCATTGTCGCCTCCTCTCGCTCACGAGATCATCCCGGAGGACCGCATCAGCGGCAGCTCCGGTTCGTCCGCTGGTAATTCCGCGACCTCCGCGTCCTCGAGCATCAGCTCGATCCCCGTGCTGAACGCGTCGTCGAGCAGTTCCTGGAGCGGGACGCCCCGCCGCGCCGCGTGCCGCTCGAGCAGTGCGACGTCTTCTGGAGGCAGCGTCGTCCGCCCGCGTACCTGACGTATTCGCATCGTTATCTCCGGCTGTCGTAGTGGTGAGGCCGGGCGCGGCCACCGAACACCGGAGTCGCGCCCGGCGGTGATGGTCACGCTGCCCTGCCGTCCGACTCTGGTTCATGCGCCGCCAGATAGGCGCGCACACGCTCGTGCACCGCCTTCCGCTTCGCCTGCCGGTACATCCGCTCGGCGGCGATCCGGCGGGCGCTGTCGGCTGCTCCGAGCGACCCGTAGTAGCGACCGCAGACGTAGAAGACGCCCTCGGTCGCGATGATGCGCTGCTCGATCTCCGCGATCGCGCGCTGCCGGACCAGCTCGGGCGCCCGCGCGATGGCGAGTAGTTCGAGTTCGCGCTGGGCGGCTTCCAGCGCCTCGCGGCCCTTCGCCGTCACCTCGTACTTGATGCGGCCGCGCGCCCGCCGCTCGTGCTCGACCGGAACCTGGGGTGCCCAGTCGGGATCGCGGGGATCCCAGTCTTCCGGGAGCTGCTCGTCCTGCCATTCCTCGTACGCCATGTCCAGACTCCTCGGGTTGTGCCCGGGGCCGGATGAGCGTATTGTACGCGCACTGGCCCTCGGGCCGGTGGAGAGCGGTGCCGGTCTACTTTCTCAGGGTGAGCCGGTGCCGCTCTTTCTGTGTATTGTGGGATAAGTATACTCTAATCAACGGCGTAAGTCAATGGTGCTACGCCACTTTGCGGCACACTGCGCGGCCTCTCGACCAGGTGGATGGGAGCTGTTGCCGAGAGTGTGCTGGTGTGCGCTTACTCTCCAATCAGCTACTTGACAGAGAAGCTCTCCCACACGATAATCCGCGCCCATGGCGCGAATTACCCTCTCTGGATTCAAGTGCGAGCGGTGCAACCATACGTGGGTGCCGCGCGATTCCGAGAACGAGCCGCGGGTCTGCCCGAAGTGCAAGAGCGCCTACTGGAACAGGCCGCGGAAGCGATCCGCCATTGCTCGGCGGCTTCCGCGCAGGACTGCCCGGCGACCCCTCTGAGAGGGCACCGATGGCACGTCGAGCAGTGGTCGTTGATCAACTCTCCGGCCGCGAGATTGTCGCTGGGCCGGAAGAGCGTGACGCAACGCAGCCGCTCGTCTTCTACTTAACGCAGCGCCTCGGCTGGGATCCGAAGCAGATCATCACGCGTCCTCAGTGGCGCGTCCCCCGATCGCCATCTGGTCCGCGGAATATCGGCTTTCCGGTCGATATTGCCATTTTCGAGTCGCCGGAGGCCTGCGGCGATCCGGACCACGTACGGATCATTTGCGAGTGCAAGGCGCCGGACGTGGAGACCGGCATCGGTGAG